>CAZUHN010000245.1:0-7095 GCA_964620535.1 uncultured Nitrospinaceae bacterium
TCCTTTTTGCTGAAGGGCGGATTGCGGGTGTTGATGAAGGCAACAAACAGTCCGGCGGCAGGCCGCTCGGCGTTTTGGACATTGATTTCGGGGTTTTTCGCCAGGCGTTTTACCTCAGCGAAAGGCATGGCCATATAGGGAATGAAATCAGCCTCCCCTTTCTCAAGGGCAAGCACGCGAGCAGATTTATTGGGGATAATCTGGAAAATGATGCGGTCGAGGAGGGGTTTTCCCTTTTTGAAGTAATCAGGGTTCCGCACGAGAGTGATGTGGCTCCCCTTCTTATATTCTTTGAACTTGAAAGGGCCAGTCCCGACAGGCTTGAAGTTGAAGGGATTCTTCCTTGGATCCGTTCCCTCGTAAATATGCTTGGGGACGATGGTGGAGGAAACGTGCATACCCAAAGCCCGAATCATTGGTGGGTAGGCGAACTTGAGATTAAATATCACCGTATGCGCGTCGGGCGCGTCCATACTCGTTACACTCTTGAGGAGCGTCACGGCGTGCCCGCTGTATTTACGGTTCACCTGGAGCAGACCGTGAACTACATCCGCCGAAGTAAAGGGCTTCCCATCGTGCCATTTCACACCCTTCCGGAGATGGAAAGTGTATTTCTTTCCATCGTCAGTGATCTCCCAGGATTCCGCCAGATTCGGCTGGGGATTTCCTTTGGAGTCCAGGCGGACGAGGGTACTGTAGACCTGTCCCGAAACGAGCATTTGGAGAATATCCGAGGTGACGGCCGGATTGATGTTGGGAACGTCTCCGCCCAGGACCACCACCATGGTGCCGCCCTTTTTGGCCATGGCGGCGTTTGCCGGTAGAACGGCAAGTGAGACGATGGTTAACAACGCAATCACAATCCCTAGAATTGTCGGCACAAACCACCGCGATTTCCATCTCATTCTGCCCATGATCATAGTTTCCTTTCATGAAAGGGGTCTGAAATCATATTTTCTTGTATATTTACCCAATCCTAATTGCACTCCCTCTCCTCGTCAATGAACAAAAGTTCTCTCTGCGATTTCCCTGACTAAGTGCGCTATTTCCTGAATATCTACGGTTCGAAGGGCATCACTGAGGCGATGGAATCAGACTCTGGCGTTATCGGACATTCTGCTGAAATAGTTACTTGTTGACATTAATACTTACACATAACTAACTATTGTTATTTCCTTTGTTGGTTGTGACAGACTAGCCTACTTGCTCGGAATATCGTCACGCAATATACCCATGGGATAACCGTGGACGCTTCTTTCGAATTCGAGTGATGTTCCTCGGCTCCTCGGCTATGATTCAATTTGCAACTTTCGTCTTTCCGAGGACAAATCATGGCAGACATCATCATCAAGAACGGAACCATCATCACCATGGACACGGAGCGCCGGGTCATCGAAAAGGGTGGCATCGTAGTTGAAAAAGACAAGATCATCGCCGTGGGGCCCGCCCGGAAAGTATTGGAAGGGCACCGGGCCCGAAAGGTGATCGACGCACGTGGGATGGTGGTCATGCCCGGCCTCGTCGATACCTACGGCAACGCCGGCCACGCCATCACGAAAAACATCGGCGAGCACATCTCCGGATCTGCGACGCGCCGCTTGGGCGAATTCCTCAACAACACCTGCACCAGCGAAGAGTACTGGTACGCGGAAGGGCAGATCCTCGCGCTCGAGCATCTGAAATTCGGCACAACCTGTTTCATCAACCGTTTCGTCGGAGCCAACGTCGGCTGGGACAGCACCCATCCGGAAGTTAACATGCGGGGAATCGCCTCTGTGGGCTTACGACAAATCATGGCGGTGGGAGCAGGACGCCCCCCCTTCCCGATGGTCGGAACCTCCTGGAAAAACGGAAGGCGACGCGACAAGCGCATGAACCTGGAGGAGTGCTTCCAGGCGGCCGAGGAGATCATCCGCCGGGGCGACGGGGCGGACGAGGGGCGGACCCGCGTCTGGGTGGGAGCCCCTCGCCTGCATGCCCCTACCAAGCTCGACCCTGTGTTCAAGCCAGAATACCGAGAAATCTCTTTCCAGCAAGCCAAACATGTCAAACGTCTCACCGAAAAATACGGGGTAGGTTTCCACGTGAACGCCTATGGCGAGGCCATCGAGTGGGGACACGAAAAGCTGAAAATCTTCGGGCCGAACGTAGTCATCGGCCATGGGACGGGGTTATCGAAAAAGGGGATCGAGATTCTCCGGAGGACGGACACCAAAGTTGCACACTGTCCCACCGCCCGACGGCATTATTCCTACGCGGAAGGTTGCCCCGTGATCGAACTCATCGACGCCGGCGTCACCGTCGGCATATCCAGCGATTACACCGCCCAGGACCGGACGGGCGACAACTTCAGAGACGTGAAGATCGCTATCATGCATCAGCGCCAGCGGTTCCACGATCCCTCCGTGTTTCCTCCCGGGAAGGCCCTCGAAATGGCCACCATCGATGGAGCTCGGGTCCTAGGACTTGACCACATCACGGGCTCCCTTGAGGTCGGCAAAAAAGCCGACCTTCTCCTCATTAACATGGAACAGCCCCACCTCAAGCCCCTCTGGATGATCCCCCAGCGGGTGGTTTACCAGGTGACGGGCCATGATGTAGACACCGTTTTGGTGGACGGAAAAATCCTGATGGAGGGCCGAAAGGTGAAGAGCGTGAACGAGAAAAAGATCCTCCGGGACGCCGAGCGGGAGGGAGCGAAAATCGTCGAGCGATGCGGCCTCAAGCCCTTCTTGGGGATTCCGGATAAATTCTGGGGCCACTCGCGCTACTGACCCCTCTTCCGCGTATTCCCCTTTGGTTCGACGTCGACCGGGACGCCGGGCGCGCCGAAACGTTCATTTTACCGGGAGGATCCTTTCATGGCGGACATTCTAATCAAGAACGGCATGCTCATCACCATGGACTCGGCCCGCCGCGTCATCAAGAGGGGCGCCATCGCGATCGAAAAAGGGAAGATCTCCGCCGTCGGCCTCACCTCCCAAGTCGAAAAAGCGCACCGCGGCCGCAAAGTGATCGATGCGCGCGGAATGGTGGTCATGCCCGGCCTCATCAACACCTTCGTCAACTCCGGCACCAACATGGCCAAGAACATCGCCGAACACGCCTCCGGGGTAGCGTGGCGCCACTTGATGGATCATATTCTCCTCCGCAGCGTCACCGAGAAGTTCTACCACGTCTCCGGCGAGCTCATGTCGCTCGAACTCCTCAAGTTCGGAACCACTTGCTTTTTGAGCAAGTTCGGCACATCTCCCCGAGCGGACGATCCCGCCTACGCCGGATCACATATCGAGGGAATCGCTGGCGTCGGCATTCGCTCGGTGACGGGAGTGGGCCCCTTCCGCTGGCCCTTCCCGGAGGTGACCTCCTTCTGGAGGAACGGCAAGAGGACGGACCGTGTCGTCACGGTGGAACAGTCCTTCCGGGTGGTCGAGCAACTGATACGAAAGTACCACGGTACGCATGGGGGAAGGATGGGAGTTTGGATCGGGCTTGCGCGGATGCTTGCCCCCTCAAGTGTCGATCCCATGTACAACCCGCGTATCCTAAAGCATTCCATGAAGGTGTCTCGACTCGTAAAGCGGCTCATGAAAAAATATGATGTAGGCCTTCGCGTGAACGCTTACCACACAGCCATTAAATATGCCCACGAGAAACTGAACATACTCGGTCCAAAAGTGGTATTGGCGCACGCCACTGCACTAAATAAGCAATTGATCGGATACCTGGCGGACACGGACACCAAGGTGTCCCACTGCCCGACCGCACGTCGGATGTATATGTATGACAGCACTTGCCCCGTGGTTGAACTCATCGACGCCGGAGTTACGGTTTCCCTCGGGACTGACTACACCGGCATGGATCGGACGGGGGATCTGTTCAAGGACATGAAGGTTGCCTTCCTCCACCAGCGACAGCGCTTCTGCGATCCTTCCGTGCTCCCCCCCGGGAAGGTGCTGGAGATGGCCACCATTGACGGCGCCCGCGCCCTGGGGATGGACCACCTTGTCGGCTCGCTGGAGCCCGGCAAGCAAGCCGACATCATCCTTATTAATATGGAACAGCCTCACCTCAAACCCCTCTGGATGATTCCTCAACGGGTGGCATATCAAGTGACGGGACACGACGTGGACACCGTCCTGGTGGACGGAAAGATCCTGATGGAAGGCCGGAAGGTGAAGTCCGTCAACGAGAAAAGGGTCCTCCGCGAGGCCCAACAGGAGGGGGAGCGCATGTTGGAGCGAAGCGGGGCTGCTCCCTTTATGGGAGTCCCGGACGGATTTTGGAGAAAATCCCGCTACTAATTCTTTCATTGAGTAAATTGAATGAGGAAGCCAAAATGCCCTTCTATGATCCGAAGAAAATGAAGAAAAAACCCGCAGGACCAAAATACAGCCAAACTACGGGCGCCTGGATAACGGGAGAACGCATGCTGTTCGGCGAAATGGTTTCCCCCGCCGGAACAGGGAGTCTTCTCCACAGCCACCCCAACGAGCAGTTCATATTCGTCAAGCAGGGGACACTCAAGGGGAACATCGAAGGGAAGAAAAAGACGGTGCGCGTCGGCGATATCGTTCATATTCCCGCGAACGCGGTCCACAACATGGTGGCCACCGAAGAGGAGGACGTGGTCTTCATCGTTGCCAAGGACACATCGTGGGATATCCACGGCATTTCGGTGGACGACACACCTGTCCGGAAGGGAGGAGGAAAGAAGGCGCCAGGAGGGAGAAAACCCCAGAAAAAGAGATAAAAGGGAAAATGAGAGGAGAGCGGAAAAAACCGGACCGGTGGCGTGGAACAAATCGTGAGCGCAACCCGGCGCGTTTAGCGGAGCGGTCCGGGGCGGACATTCGCATCCCGAACGGCCCCTTTTTTGTATGGCCCCACCCGGTGAGTGATCGAAAAGGGCATACCCTCCTTCGCCCGCGGGGAAACCAAAAAAACGGGTTTCTTTTTTCCCATTCTAGCAATAAGGAGAATCTTCATGCCTTTTTACAATCCCAAAACGATGAAGCGGGACCGCGCCGGGGCCACCTACAGTTCCTCGGAGGGAATCTGGGTCACGGGCGACCGCATCATCTTCGGTGTTATCGACAAGCCCGCCGGAACGGGCAGCCGTCCCCACCGCCACCCGAACGAACAGTTCATCTTCGTCCAGAAGGGCCGCCTCCGGGCCATGGTGGACGGAAAGAAGAAGGCGATCCCCACCGGCGGAATCATCCACATTCCCGCGAACACCCTCCACAGTATGGTGGCGGCCGACGAGGAGGATGTCGTTTTCATCGTCGCCAAGGACACATCGTGGGAGATCCACGGCATCATCGAGGACGCAAGCGCGCTTGGGGCCTACATCGGGAAAGGAGCGCGGAAAGGCGTCGCCGCCGAATTGAAAAATGTAGCAGCGAAATTGAAAGGGGAATGGAAAACGCCGAATAAACGCGCCGAACCAAAAAAAAAAGCCGCCGCGAAAAAATGAAATCCCGCGAAAGGGAATCCATGTTCCGCCAAAATGACGAATCGCGCTTCGCGGGGCGGCTCCCGCCGTGGTCGTCCCGCAGTGCCTCCGAGGAGGAGGCGACGCTCCGGGTGACCCGGAACAGGCGCTGAGGGCGCGGCGAAAGGGAGGTGTGGACCGGCTGGAGGTGAGTTGGCCGGTTTCATCGGGGTGGACCGCGTCCGCATCGTAACCAACGGCACCCACGCCCTCGAACCCGGCCTGACGTGACTCGGAATTCAAGCCGGCAATGAGGTCGTGGTTCCGGACAACACATTCATTTCCACGGGATCTTCCGTTCTCAACTGGGGGACAATGCCAGTTCTTGTTTGCGTGAAGCGCTAATGCATAGACACCCCGCCGTTGACCTCGAGAGTTTCGCCGGTGATGTATTCAGCCAAATCAGAAACGAGAAAAAGAATTCCATTTGCAATATCCTCCGGGAGACCGATTCGTCCGAGCGGGACGTTCTTTGCATATGCTTCCAGGTGCTCCGGAGGAACGTCTCCTCCCATGTTGGGGGTATTGACCCGGCTGGGATTGATGGCATTGACGGTGATGCCGTATGGCGCCGCTTCCCGCGCCATAACTTTAGTCAGACCGATGACGCCCGCCTTGGACGCCACGTAGTCAACGGGCATCACAAACCCACCCGTCCGCCCCGCTCGGGAGGCGACATTGACAATCCTGCCATACCCGTTTTTCATCATGGCCGGCAGAACCAACTTGCAGCAGCAAAAATACGCGGTGAGGTTCACCGCCAGGACGCGGTTCCACTGATCCACGTCGAGATCCCAGATTTTCGGGGATTCGGCGGTTCCTTTCTTTTTGGTAATAATGCCTACGCAGTTGACCAGAATATCCGGCGCTTTGCCCGAGTCAATCAACGGTTTCAAGTGGCGGGCAATCTCATTGTGATCACCGAGATCGACCTCCAAGCAATCTACTCCGTCATATTTTTTCGCAAGGTCCAAGCCGGGCTGGATGACCAAGTCGCAGAGCAGAATCTTTTTCCCCAACTTCAGAAACTCTTCGGCGATAACGATGCCGATTCCTCCGCATCCGCCGGTGATCATCACCGAACCGCCGCGAACCTGCATCCGAGTCTCCTCATACGAGACTTTTCGCAATACTTCAGGATAATTCCGTAAACTCATTTCCAATTGAACATCAACGAGACACGGTATTCAGTGACACGCAATACCAAAAGGGGACAGAACCCGTCAAGGGATGAAGCGATAATGCTTGACCCATCCCGGCGGATATCCGTAGAGTCATTTGCTATGCGATTCGGGATCTTCACCGGCACGACCAAGGGACTCTCGTGGGAGGAAGTCTGCTCCCTCTGGATCCGCCTCGAGAAGACAGGTTGGGACGCTGCATACCTCGCCGACCATTTCATGCCAAACACGCCCGATCCGGCGGCGGATACTCTTGAGAGCTGGACCGCCCTCGCGGGTCTGGCCGTTTCCACTCAAAAGATACGCCTGGGCCACCTTGTGAGCGGGAACACCTACCGCCATCCCGCCATTCTCGCCAAGATGGCCGCCAACCTGGACATCATTTCTGAGGGCCGTCTCATCTGCGGCATCGGAGCC
>CAZUHN010000246.1:0-13598 GCA_964620535.1 uncultured Nitrospinaceae bacterium
AAGGGCCCCACGCCCCGAAGGAGTGGATCCAAGCGCGGAAATTCTCCTTCTGCTCGAGGATCCGAAAGAAAAACTCCGCTCCCTCGCCCAGTTCATCTCGAAAGTAAATGCCCGCTAAAACCAGAAGGGAAACCGCTCCGGCCATCCCCCAAAAAATTCTCCGCCTCCTGGCTATCGGATCAACCGCGGATTTCTCCTCGCCCACCTTCTCTCCCATGCCGCGAGCGCTCCGTCCGCCGGGCCCTGCCGAAAAAGGGCGGGGAATGAATCCGACCCGGCCCGTTGAATCCGGAGCGCGGAAGGCTCCCGCCACCGCCGGGGGCGCCCGGCGGAAACCAATGCGCTCCATTAGGTACCATTAATGAGGGGGTGCGCGAAACGGTAGGGAGAAAACCGCCCGAAATCCGCTTCTTGACAGAATCCTGCGCCGCCTCCAAGATTTTTCCGACGGTTGGAAGGCCGCATCGCGGGCGGATGGTCACCGCCAGGCGCCGGCGGCGTTTTTCGCTGAACTTCCGCAAACCCCTCACCGCGGCCCGCTTCCCCTCACTCGGAGGACGAATGAACCACGCGACCGCCGCCCGCGCACGCTGGCAGCGCCAGGTCCGCACCTGGCCCTACCGGGAAGGGGAGACCTTCGCCGTCTGCGGGGAAATCGCCGCGGCCTGGCTCGAAGCGGCCCGCGCGGCCCTTCCTCCCGGCGGGGGACACCTGGACCTCGGATGCGGGAAGGGGCGCATGACCTTCGCCCTCGCCTCTCGCTGGGCAGGGGGCGGATGGTCGGTGGGGGCGGATCGCGACTCCGCCGCCCTGGCGGCGGCGCGCGAACGCGCCCGATGCGAGAACCTCACCGGGGCCCGCTTCGTCCAGAGGGACGTCGAGCGCGAGGAATACGCCCCTTGCTTGGAGGGGAGGCAACCCGGGCTCATCACCGCCCACCTTTGCATGGGTGCCGGAATCGTCGAGCGCGCCGCGAGGGCCCTTTCCCCGGGCATGGTCTTCGCCTTCTGCGCCCTCCACCCCGAGCAATGGAAGGAGTCCGGCCGGTCCAGCGCCTTCGCCATGAGCGAGGAGGAAATCGAGCGCACCCTCGCCGGGAACGGCCTCGCGCCCTTCCTCCTCCGCTTCGAAAAAGATGTCATCGAGTTCCCGAATCCCTCGGACGCCCTCCGCGGATACTTCAAGAACGGAGAAACGGTCAACAAGTGGCGCACGGACGGGCGCTGGGACGGCATCCGTCGCTACTTCGAGGAATCCGGCCGCTCCTTCACCGCCCGGGCGCAGGTCATGGGCGCCGCCCGGAAGGTTTCGCCATGACCCCCTTTCCCTCCATCCCGCAGGACGCCGGTTCCGGGAGCGCCGGGGACGCGCCGCCCCGATCCCTCGCCCACGCCGCCAAGCGGCTCGCGCGCGCCCACGGCTTCGACCTCGCCGGGATCGCTCCCGTCGCGCTCGGGGAGGCCTTCGGGCGGTATCTGGAATGGATCCGGCGCGGTTACGCGGGCGAAATGAAATACCTCACCCGAAGGCCGGAGGTGCGGGCCGATCTGCAGCGGCTCTGGCCCGGCGCGCGCTCCGCCCTCGTCACGGCCATGTGCTACAACCCCAAGGAGCAGCCCGCCGAAACGGCGGCGCAGGACGACGTGGCGGGCCGCCTCGCCCGGTACGCCCACGGAGGGGACTATCACAAATTCATCAAGAAGCGCCTCCTGCGCGTACTCCGCGAGCTTCAAGAGATAGACCCCGGCATCGAAGGGCGCACCTATGTCGATACGGGACCCATCCTCGAGCGAGATCTCGCCGCGCGATCTGGGATCGGCTGGCAGGGGAAGAACTCCCTGCTCCTCAACCGGCGTCTGGGCAGCTATTTTTTCCTAGGAACCCTTCTTCTGAACCGCCAACTCCCGGCGGACACCCCCGCCGAAGATCATTGCGGGACCTGCACCCAGTGCATCGGGGCCTGTCCCACCGGCGCCATCATCGCGCCCGGGGTGGTGGACGCGAGACGTTGCATCGCCTACCTGACCATCGAGCTGCGGGGGCCCATGCCGCGCGCGCTCCGCCCCCTGGTGGGAAATCTCTTTTTCGGGTGCGACATTTGCCAGGAGGTATGCCCTTGGAACGAGGAGGTCCCCGTGGCGGTGGAGTCCCGCTTCGACCCGCGCCCAGGCACCCGGGCGCCAGAACTGGCCGAGCTCATGTCTCTGGACGAGGCCGCCTTCCGAAAACGCTTCGGGGGAACCGCCCTCATGCGCGCCCGCTACGACGGATTCTTGCGGAACGTGGCCGTCGCCTTCGGAAACACGGAGGGCGAAGAGTCCGTCCCCGTCCTCGCCCGGGCGCTCTATCATCCGAAACTTATGGCCCGCGGCCACGCGGCGTGGGCGCTGGGCCGGATCGGCGCCCGCACGGGCTCACCCGAGGCGCGTCTCGCCCTGGAAGGGCGCCTTTACGCGGGAATCGACGAGTGGGTCCGCGAAGAAGTGGAGCTCGCGCTGGGCGAACTTTCCTCCGCGCTGATTCCATCGGCGAACGGAGGGCCGCTGAGGTAGTCAGCAGGATCGCCCGCCGGCTATTCTTTTTCCCAACTCACCTGGCCTCGAAGCCAGTCCACCCGGCCGACCGCCGCCCCGACGGCGGGCTCGGGCATTCGCCTGCCGTCCGCCAGCGGTGCGAAATCGACCTCTCCGCCGGAAGTGTACCGAAGGGCGCCGCCCGCCCGCTCGAGGATGAGCGAGGCCGCTGCGATGTCGTAGGCGCGGACCGGTTCGACCACCACCCCAAAGGCGCTTCCCGCCGCGGCGAAGAGAAGATGGCAGCTCACCGCCGAGACCGAGAGGCGGAGGCGCGGTTTTGTTATCCGCAGGCCCTCTACGCGGGAGGAAGGAACAAAAATCAGGCTGTGGGAATCAGCGGGCTCCCCCGGAAGGGGAGAGAGCACAGCCCCGTTCCGCGTCGCCCGCCCGTCCGCCACGGCCGAGTACATTTCCTCGAGGACGGGAAGAAACACCGCCCCTCCCTCCACCTTTCCTCCGCGCAGACAGGCCACCGAAATGCTCCAAAAGGGCATTCTGCACAAGTAGGTCAGCGTCCCGTCGATGGGATCGATTGCCCACCACCGGGTTTTCGGGCGGGGGTGGGCGGATCCGTTCGCACCGCTCTCCTCAGCGAGGATATAGTCGGTCGGAAACTTGTCGCGGATCCTCGAGACAAGAAGGCGTTCCACCGCCCGGTCGGCCTCGGAGACGATGCTCGCCCCCTTCGGCTCGGCCCGCACGCGCCCGAAGTGTTCGAGCGCCAGCTTCCCACCCTCGCGCGCGCTCTCCTCCAAAAAATTTTTCAGCTTTTTGCCCTGCATATTGCTTTCACTGCCCAAGGAGGGAATTGTCCAATAACTAAAAAAAGATCCGTTTCATCCCGGCCCCATCAATACCATGCCCCATCCTTCCGCCAAAGGGCCGGATTGTGAAATTCATCACAATATTTAGTATTTTTCGAATTTTTCTTCTTCGAAATTCTGGATTCTTTTCCCGCCGACTTCGGCACATGGACGGTAAGAGGTGCGGGTGGGGCGAGGGGGGCAGTGGCCCGGTGGAGGGAATCCGCCGGGTGAGGCGGAATTATTCAACTTTTTATAATGGATATTGCTTCGATTCGGATGCGGCAAGCGGCCGGAATCGCGCCGCGCGGGGGGCTAGTCCTCCCGGATCGTCTCGGGCCGCTCAGTTTCCGCGGGAGCGCCGTTCGCCCCGCCGCCGGTCCCTCCCCCGAGGGTGGCGAACGCCAGCTCCTTGTCCCCCCTGCCCGAAGGCGGGCGGCCCCGATTTCGAAGGCCGGAGCCAACCGAGCAGGTCCGCCCAGAGGGAAAAAATCACCGGGATGAGCACGACGGTGATGAGGGTCGAGGTGGTCAGCCCGCCAAGGATGGCCGAGCCGAGCCCCCGGTAGAGCTCGCTGCCCGAGCCGGTCGCAACGACGAGAGGCAGGAGGCCGAAGACGGTGGTCGTGGTGGTCATGAAGATGGGGCGCATCCTGTCCTGCACGCTCTCCAGGATGGCCTCCCGCATACCCATTCCCGCGTTGTGGTGGTTCAAGGCCTGGTGCACGAGAAGGATCGCGTTGTTCACGACGATGCCGGTCAGGATGATGAAGCCGAGCATGGTGAGAGTGTCCATCTTCACCGAGGGCTCGAGTTGGTTCATGAAATAGACGGCGACGACGCCTCCCGTTGCGGCGAGGGGCACGCTGAACATGATGATGAAGGGATAGCTCCAGGACTCGAAGAGCGCCGCCATGAGGAGATAGGTGATGAGCAGCGCGAGCAGGAACGACCATTTGAGGGAATTCCATGTTTGATCGAGGGCCTTCGCCTGGCCCGAGACGTCAATCCCATAGCCCAGGGGAAGATTGGCGCTTATGGGGTTGACCACTTTTTCTTTCATCCTGTCGATTGCCACCTGGAGGGGAGTGTCCTCCTTTAGGTTGGCGGTGAGCCTGACCGACCGCGCACGGTCGAGGTGCTGAATCCTCGTCGGGCCTACGTCGTGTCGCACCTCGGCGATCTGGTTGAGCGGGGCCGGCTGCCCGGCCGGGGTGTAGATGATGATGTCATCGAGACTTTGCGTCCGCAGGAAACGGTCGCGGGGCGCGCGCAGCACGATGTCCAACTCTTTGCCCCGGTCGCGGAAAATGCCCGCCAGGGTGCCGTTCACAAGCGTCTCAATGACGTTGCCCAGCTCGCTCACGGACACGCCCAGATCCGCCGCCTTCTCCCGGTCTACGTGTATCTGGACCTCCGGATTGGCCAACTCGAAGCTGCTGTTGACGAAGAGAACCTCGGGTAGTTGCCTCGCGCCCGCCTCCACCTCGTTGGCGATCCGCTTGATCTCGGCCAGGTCATCCCCCGTGACGTTCACCTCCAGGCTGATTCCCCCGCCGCCGCGCCGGGAGAAGAGCGACGCCTGGGCGACGAAGGCCCGCACCCCGGGAACGCCCTGCACTGACCCGAACAGCTTTTGATTGAGCTTGCGCATGGATTTCTGATCTTCGTACTCGCGCTTTCCCACCATTCCAATGAAGGAGTTGCCCGTGAAGGAATTCGAGGTGCTCGCCACGGCGAAGTAGCGTCCGAGCTCCGGAATCCGGGCGAGGCGACCCTCGATCTCCTGGACGATCTGGTTTTGCCGCTCAAGGTTAAGGCCCGGCGAGGTGCGCAGGACGGAGAAAAAGAAGTTGCGGTTTCCCTTCGGCAGATAATCTATCGGAGGGAAGAAGTACCAGGCCAAGGCGACCGCGCCTGCCGTGACGCCGCCCACGAAAAACAACCTTCGGAACACCCCCCGAATGAAAAAGCGCACCAGCCAGACGGCGAGCCGCTGCAAGAGGTTCCCGAGGGCATAAACGCCCAAAAAGCCGATAATCCGAGCGAGAATCGAGACGCGGTTGGATTGACTGAGGAGGCGGGCGCTCAGCATGGGGATAACCGTGATGGAAACGATCAAGGAAAACCCGACCGCGACGCTGATGGCGATCGCGATGTCGCGGAAGAGCTGACCCGCCTCGTCCTGCACGAAGATGACCGGAATGAAGACGGCGAGGGTGGTCAGGGTGGAAGCGAGGATCGCGCCCCAGACTTCGGATCCGCCGTCCACGGCTGCCTGCCAGCGGTCTTTTCCCATCTCCCGATGCCGGTAGATATTTTCCAGAACGACGATGGCGTTGTCTACTACCATGCCCACCGCGAAGGCGAGTCCCGCAAGTGAGATCACATTGATGGATCGACCAAAGGCGAAGATGAAGATGAAAGTAGCGATAATCGCAACGGGAATCGCGATGGCGATGACGATGACGCTGGAAACGCTTCCGAGGAACACAAGCAGAACGGCGACCGCAAGCGCCCCGCCGATGTAGATATTGTTGATTACCAGGCTTCGGGAATTAAAGATGTAATCCGTCTCGTTGTACACCTGGCGAAGATGGATGTCGCGGTCCTTGTAGAGCGCATTCACCTGGGCGACCGTTTTCTTGACTCCATTCATGACTTCGATGGTGTTCGACCCGGTTTTGCGGATGATCCCGATGCCCATGGTGGGGCGCTGGTTCACGCGCATGTACCGTACGGCGTCTCTGTAATCGAAGGAGACCTGCGCGATGTCTCGAAGGTATATCGGACCTCCTTCCCGCTGCGCGACGATGGTGCTCTGGAGGTCTTTCAGTTCGGTAAAGTTGCCCACGGTGCGGATGACGTACCGCTTCTTCCCCTCGTCGATGTTTCCGCCCTTGGTGTTCCGGTTCTCGCGGAGAAGGGCGTTGCGCAGATCACCCACCGTGACCCCCCGGGCGCTCATGGCGGGGTAGTCCAGGGTGACGCGAACCTCGCGCGCCTCCCCGCCCCACATCCGCACGTCCCCTACACCGGGAACGCGCTCCAGCTTGGGAAGGACGACGTCGAACATCTCTGTGCGAATCTCATTGATCTTGCGGTTCGTCACCAGGGTGAACCAGGCGATGGGCTGCCGCTCGTCCGAGTTGACCGCCCGGATGAGGGGCCGGTCGGCGTCGTCGGGAATGTTCCGCACGCGGCCCAGCTTCTCGGCGACATCGAGCCGGGCGATGTCCTTGTTCGTCCCCCAGTCGAACTCGAGGGTGATGGACGACCGCCCCTCCCGGCTGTCCGAATTCATCTCGACCATCCCCTCCACCGAGGTCAGCCTCTCCTCGAGCCGCCTGGTGATCTCCTCTTCCACCTCGAGCGGGGCCGCACCGTCGTAATTGGTCCGGACGCTGATGACCGGGCGGTCCACCGTCGGGATCATCTGAACGGGAATCCGGAAAAGACTGATCGCCCCGAAGAGTACGGCCAGGATCACCCCCACCATGGTGGTTACGGGATAGCGCACGCATGCCCGGACGATGTTCATCGGAGATCCCGTGAAATTCCGCCGTTTCGAGGAGAATCGGACGCGGGAAAGAAATTTTTCCCGGCACCGGCGACCCCGTACACCTGGTCAAACCACCACCGGCTCAACCGAACGAGGGGCCGGAGGTTCCGGCACCGGACAAGGAGGTAGGCCGCGAATCCCGCGAGCCCCAACGCCGCCGCGGGGCGGGCGGCCGCCGGAAAGGCGAGCGCCCAGAGGGCCAGGGAAAGAGCGCCCGCCGTCAGCGGAACTCCGCCCCAGGGGAGCGCCAGGACGCGCCATCTTTCATCAGAGAATGGATAGAGAAGGGCCACCCCCGACCTCGTGAAAATATCGGCCAGCGTGTGGCCGCCCACTGCGAGGAGCCAAAGTCCGGCCAACCGGGAGAAGTTCCACCCCCCGTACGAGGAGAGAATCCCGGCCGCGAGAAGAGCCCCGGCGAGAACTCCCAAGACGCTGTGGGTGAGACTCCGGTGATAGCGGAAGAAAAGCTCCCGGCCACGGAAAAATAGTAACCCGTCCCAATCGGGCGAGGAGCCCGCGGCGGCGTGGAAGACCGTGTTCATGGTGCCCGGCTTCCGCGCGATTTTTTCTCCTCGGGCGGCTTGCCGCCGGAAGCCCCCGGCGGCGCAGGGCGGAAGGCCCTTTGCCTCTTGTCTTGCGCGGCGGCCGGCGGAGGGCTTTGCTCCCGGAAGAGCCCGTCCAAAAACCGGACGGTCTTCTCGGTCACCTCCGCGGCGAGGTTGGGGACCGCGGCGAGAACCTCCAAGAAGCCATTGGTTGCGGAGGTCCCTTGTTCGGGGGATTTGATCTCCTTTTTCCCTTCCCCGCCGGGTGGGCCGCTTCGCGGCCCTGAGCGACTTTGCCCGCCTTCGGGACCATCCCGCCGAGGCCATTCCGCGCTGGGGCGCCGGGGGGCGCCATCGGGTTGCGAGCCGCCCCCCTTCCCGCGCGGGTCGCCCTGACCGCGAACCCGCACCGGCATGCCGCTCCGGAGATTCTCGTTCCCCACCGTCACCACCGTCATGCCCGGCTTCAACCGGTCGGCGGGCGCTTCAATGAAAGAGTCCACGCTCTTCCCGGAGGGAAAGGACACTTCCCGGACGCGTCCTTTTTCCAGCACGAAAACCGACATTCCCCTGGGACGCTGGATGACAGCGTCCTTGGGGACCAGTATGGCGTGGCTTTCCGCTCCGTACTCCTTGGAGACCCGGGCGAACATGCCCGCCTTGATGGCGAAATCGGGCGTGTTCTCAAGCTCGATCTCGACCGAGAAGGTCCTGCTCTTGGGATCGGCCTTGGGGACGATGCGCCGCAGATGACCCTTGAAGGTCCGGCCCGGGATGGCGTCGAGGCGGACCTCGGCGATGCCCCCCACCTTCACCTGGGTGATCTGCTTTTCGGAGATGGCGGCCACCACCAGCACCTTGTCGAGTTCGATCACCTCGGCCACCTTTCCGCCCTTTTGGACCCACTGGCCAACCTCCAGGTATTTCTCGGTGAGAAACCCCGTCAGAGGGGAGCGGATGACGGTCTTCGAAAGCTCGTCCTTCAGCATTGCCATCTTGGCCTTCACGCGATCCACCTCAGCCGCCGCCTTGGCCACCTCCTCGCGGCGCGGCCCCGCCTCGGCGAGACGGAGGTTGCTCTCCGCCTCCGTGAACTGGCTCTTGCTGATCTGGTAGTTCGCCAGGGCGGTGTCGTACCGGGAGCGATTAAGGATTTTGCGCCGGTAGAGATCCTCCGTGCGCTTGAACTCCTGCTCGTCGCGCTTCTGGCGCGCTTCTCTGTCGGTGAGTCTCGCACGGAGGATCTCGATCTCTTCCTTCCGGCGGCCCCGTTTGAGGCGCAGGTAGTCCTCCGTGGCTTTGGCCAGTTCCGCGATGTAGACGCGATGAGCAAGCGCGATGTCGGTGCGCTGAAGGCGGGCGATGACGGTTTTCCCCGCCACCACGGAGTCGCCCTTCCGCAGGGGGAAGGATTTTACGATTCCCTGGATCTCGCTACTCACGGTGGATGTCCGGTAGGCCTCGACGGTACCCATCGCGGTGCGCCGGTTCCGGACTTTCCGCTCGATTACCTTGCCCACCGAGACAAGGGGAGGGGGCCTCCGCCCTCCCGGACCGTCGCGGGGGCGCCCGGCTTCTGCCTTCCCTTCCGGCATCATCCCCACCGCGAAGGCAATGAGGCACGGAAGCAGGTAAATTTGCATATTCGGTTTCAAAATGGGTGCTCCTGGTCATGACCAGCGGCATCCGGCCCCGAAGCCGAAACGGTTTCAGGGCACGCACAGCAAACTGAAATTCTCCCAAAGGGGCGTTCAATTGGCAACTAAATTCCATCCGGCCCCAGCCGAAATCCTCACGGTCATTCATCATGAAACACCGATAAGACGCCAATATTCGGGAAAGCTCCCTGAAACATCAAGAAAAAGGGGTTACATCCAGGATTCGACATGGCGAGATATCCGGCAAACGGGATACCGTACCTCCTCCGAGCCGCTCTGACGCGCACCGCGGAGGGGCCGCATCGGTCGATCTGGCGGGGGAAAAGGTGCCCCCCGGCCCGCGCCGTGTGGAACCGTTTCGGGGGATGCGCGGGAAACGATGCGCATCCGGCCCTTTCCCTGGGGCTCGGGGTCCCGCGCCGCTCCCCACCTTGACCCCTCAAGGATTTCGGAGATAGGCTCTGCCCTGCTCATCCGTCCCATCGGGTGACGCTTCGGCCTCGCAATTGGAAGATTCCCTTTTCCGGTGCCGAACCCACCACTGCCCGAATTCCGAACGGTTGTTTCATGGCACACATCGTCAGCCCCGCGGCCGAGGCCATACTCGACAAGGAGTACCCCGTCCTGGACAAGGGCTTCGTCCGGCTGGTGGACTACCTCGGCGGGGACGTGCGCATCGTGCAGGCGGCGCGGGTTTCCTACGGCGAGGGGACGAAGACGGTCCGTGAGGACAAGGGGCTCATCCACTACCTGATGCGGAACGCCCACACCTCGCCCTTCGAGCAGGTCTTGCTCACTTTTCACGTCAAGATGCCTATCTTCGTCGCACGCCAATGGGTCCGGCACCGGACGGCCAAGTTGAACGAGATCTCCGGCCGCTACAGCGTCATGAAAGATGAGTTCTACGTTCCGGACCCGGGCAACGTGCGGTTTCAGAGCAAACGGAACAAGCAGGGAAGATCGGAGGAAGATGTCCCCCAAGAACTAAGGGTCAAGGTGCTGGAAATCCTCCAACGCGGCCAAGGGCAGGTTTACGCCGAATACGAGGAACTGCTCGAGAACGAAATCGCCCGCGAGCTCGCCCGCGTCAATCTGCCGCTCAGCCTGTACACGGAAATGTACTGGCAGATGGACCTTCACAACCTCTTTCACTTCCTCCGGCTGCGGCTTGACACGCACGCCCAGCTAGAAATCCGCGAATACGGAAAGGTGCTCGCCCAGATGGCCAAGACGGTCGCCCCGATGGCGTACGAGGCTTTCGAGGAGCACGTCCTTTATGGGATTCGGCTCTCGCGGGAAGAAGCGGAAGAAGTGCGGTCCCTAATCGAGGGGGGGGCGTCTTCGCTTTCCTCCAAGAAGCACACTGAACTTCGCCGGAAGCTCGGGCTCCCGCCAGAGGAGGCCTCCGCCGCCGGAAGCGGCGCGGCCTGAGCCAACGCGATTCCGCAGCGCGAGCCTCCCTCAGTCGAAGACCACGGTAGCGTCCATTTCGATCACCATGTCGGGTGTCATCAGGCCCGCCACCAGACCCCGCGCGTAAGGGATTCCCAGAAAACGAACCTATCGATCCCACGGGCCGCACCGGGCGAGCCGAACCCTCCGCCCGGACGGCTACGCCGGCGTATCTCCGCGGGTAAACTCTCCGCTTTTTCCCTTTAGTTTTCCCGGTGGTTCATCTGGATGCGGCGGGCCATCTCCTCGACGTTGAGGGCGAAGTGCCGTTTGTATCCGCCCCAGTCCTTGTATTTTTCCCATCTTCACGAGCTTGTTGATCTCGTCCATGGGCTTCCCCGCTCGCAGGTGCTTGTCCACCCCGGTGCGCAGTTCTTCCATGTAGGTCCGGTACATCCGGACGTGCTCTTTCCGGCCCAGCGGGCCGTGGCCCGGAGCCAGGATGTCGAAGTCCATCGCCTCCACCTTTTTCAGGGATTCGATCCAATCCTCGATGTAGGCGTCCGGGAAATCACGGAAGCCGACGAAATTGACGGAGATGAAGTCCACCGCGAACAAAACTCTCTCCCTGGGGAACCGCATCACGATGGAGTTGTCCGAATGGTTCCGGCCCACATGGGTCAACTCCACCTTCTTCCCGCCCAGCTCAATGGTCATTTGGTTCGAGAAAGTTACCTGCGGCACCGCCGTCGGGCGCTTCTCCGCAATAATGTCCGCTTTCGCCCTCTCGTGCGTGACGCTGACGGCCGTGTGCGCGAAAACCTCTCCGCCCGAGGTGTGGTCGCAGTGATCGTGGCTGTAGACGAGATAATTGACGGGTTAGTTGAAGCGCTTGACGAGCTCCGCCTTCAGCCAGCGGGCGGCTTCGGCGTTGATGGGGTCGGTCGCGACAATCCCCGCCGGTGTCACGAAAAATATCGTGTTGTGAAATTTGTCTCGAAACTGGTAAAGGTCTCCCGCGATTTTATTGCTCTCGCGCTCCGGTCTCTCCCGACCGATCGCCGCTCCGCCACTGATCAGAAAAAAGAGTGCGAGCAGTCCTACCCCATAAACTTTCCGCTTCCTTCGCATGGCCGCTATCCTCCTTTTTCTCCAAGTGAACTGAGGTCTCATCCGCCCCGGGCCGCCGCTGAGCATTCATCATCGCAAAACCCGAAGAGCGGGCCGGGCGGTGAGAAGTCGTTTTTCAATCTTCTGGAGTGGTGCATTCCCTTATAAAATAGATATCTAAGGGGATTGTTCCGCCGAAAGTTCGCCCAAAGCGGAAAATGGGCAAAAAAACGGCGCCAGTTCGGAAGCTCCGGCGCCGTCTCGACAATCATTTTCAAAGAACGGACAAATTATTTCAGTTGGAATTCCCTCCTATGAACTCCAGGAGAAGCTCTTTAGCCACGGAGTCTTTCATCTGTTTGGGGGGCGATTTCATGTAGTAGGCCGAGGCAGCCTCCAACGGACCGGCCACATCCCGATCGAGGGCCACTTTCGCGCACCGGATAGCGTCGATGACGACGCCGGCGCTGTTTGGGGAGTCCTGAACCGAGAGGCGCATTTCCAACTCGATCGGGACATCGCCGAAGCCCCGGCCCTCCATCCGGATAAAGCAAACCTTGTTGTCGTTCTGCCAGGGCACATAGTCGGAGGGGCCGATGTGTATATTTCCTTCCTTGAGAGGCTCGAGGAGCTGGGATTGCACGGAGCCGGTCTTAGAGATTTTCTTAGATTTGAGCCGATCCCGGGCCAGCATGTTGAGGAAGTCGGTATTGCCGCCCGTGTTCAGCTGGTAGGTCCTGTCCAGGGTCATCCCCCGGTCGCGGAAGAGGCTGGTCAAGACGCGGTGTACGATGGTGGCGCCCACCTGGCTCTTGATGTCGTCCCCGACGATGGGCAGGCCGCGCTCCTCGAACTTCTTGGCCCATTCGAGGTTCGAAGCGATGAATACGGGCACGCAATTGACCATCGCCACGCCCGCCTCCAGGCAGGCATCGGTGTAGTGGGCTACCGCCTCCTCCGAGCCCACCGGCAGATAACAGGCCAGGACCTCGGCCTGGGACTCTTCCAGGATCTGGCCGATGTCCACCGGTTCTGCTTCCGCCACCTGGAAGGAGTCGTCTTCTCCGTACTCCCCCATATGCTCGGCCACTCCGTCGAGGACCGGACTCATCTGGACGGTGATGCCGGTGGGGGGGATCTCGGATTGAAAAATCTGCGAGCAATTCGGCTTGGCGAAAATTGCCTCTTCGACAGTTTGGCCGACCTTTCGGCGATCCACATCAAATGCTGCGACGATTTCGATGTCGCCGCAGCCGTATTTCCCGATTTTCGGGTGCATCAGACCGGTGGTATAGGAATGACTCCCGTTTCCGTTTCCGTAATAGGAAATCCCCTGCACCAAAGAACTCGCGCAGTTTCCCACCCCGGCGATGGCAAGTCTGATTTTTTCCATATATTGAGATCCTCCCTTCCGCCTTCTACAAATTTTCCTATAATCAATCTATCTAAAACGAAAGAAATACGAAAGACGATACCTCACACCCCGCCACTTTCGGCGATTTTCATATTTAATCGTCTGAATTTAAATCGGTTGTGGCAACGAACGGCCTAGGTGAACCCCCCATACCCTCTGTTTGAAGGCAGCCGCTCGGGCCTGAGAACAATCCACATCCCCTTTTGATTCAGTCAGGCGTCCTGACCCAGGGATGTAGGATTGTTTGATGTTCAAACATATATCACATTCGAGCAGAAATCCGAATACGTCCGCCCATTTATTTCTCTACGGCAGTGGGCTCTCTTCTCAATGTGGAGGTAAACACTGAATTATCAGATACTTTCCCGATATTCCCGAAAAGGATCCTTGTGGGATTGACCTGCCCCCGATAGTGGTACCACCCCTTATGTTAGTCCTTCAGCCATCTCCTCCGGAAGACGAAGCGTAGCGAATCCTGGAGGAGGTGGCTCTATCGCCCCGGGAGCCGGTGGGCGGTAGCCGAGTGCGCTATGAG
>CAZUHN010000247.1:0-6859 GCA_964620535.1 uncultured Nitrospinaceae bacterium
GCTTGCGTGATTCGCGGGGACGGCTGAAGAACTCCCGGAAGAACTCATCCACCAAAGGGCTTCTATATTGCGAAAAAGGGTTCGCCTTACGGTGAATCTGCAAGGTGCTGACGTTGACAACAGCGGACGCGGCACGTTCGACGGCCCGAACGATGGATGTCCGCCTTCCTTCCTGGTCGCGCGTTGCTGAGGCTGTGAGCGGTTCGGAGGCCGACAGGGTGGCCGTTAGGGCCAAGCCCAGGAGGAGAAAGCGTCTCTCCTTTCTTCCCATGTTATTCCCCATTACGTATCTTACGCTTCCTGCCGATTTCCGAGGGCCCATCAATACTTGAGAGCGGAGAAGATGTTAGATCCCTTTCTTCGGACGAGGATGAGAACCAATCCATCGGGACGGGTTCGTTTCAGCGCACTCTTGTACTCCGTGAGGGTGCGGACGGAAGTGTGATTGACTTCAATGATCCGATCTCCAGGGAGGATACCCCCCTCGCTCGCGGACCCGCCGCGGACGATATTCGATACCACGAGACCGCTTCCGTCTCCGTCGAGGTCGAATCGGCGGGCGATGCCAGGAGTCAGAACAACCACCTTCATTCCGAGTGAGGCCTCTAATGCCGTGCCAGGGTCGGTGGGCTTTTCCGTCCGGCCGCCCATGCGGACCCGCACGGTTCGGGTGTCTCCCTCGCGGAGGAATTTCACCTCGACCTCACTGTCTGGCCGGGCGCGCGCGACAAGACGGGGCAGCATTTCCCAGGTAATGATTTCCCTCCCGTCGAATTTCACGACAATGTCGCCCCGCCGCAGGCCGGCGTTGTGGGCGGGGCCCCCGTGCCCGACCTCCTCGAGCCTTGCTCCTTGATAGCGGCGCAAACCGAGTTTCTTTGCCTCGGGTGATGGGATCGCGCCAACAGTGGCTCCCAGGCGGCCGCGAATGGGAAACCCTTTGTGGCGAAGATCGTCGAGGACCGATTTGGCCTGGTTTATGGGAATGGCGAAACTGATGCCAAGACTGCGGGGATTTCTTCCTTGCGAAAAAATAGCGGTGTTGATGCCGATCACTTCTCCCTTGATATTGGCTAGTGGTCCACCCGAATTTCCCGGATTGACGGCCGCGTCCGACTGGAGATAGTCATCGTAGGGGCCGTCTCCCAGGACGCGCCCTTTCCCGCTGACCACCCCGACCGTCACAGAGTGAGAGAGGCCAAAGGGGCTGCCGATGGCGACCACCCACTCGCCCACTTCGACCCGATCAGAATCGCCGAGGGGCGCCGCTACCAGGGTTTTTGTTGGTTCGATTTTCAGAAGGGCAAGGTCGGTTTTCTCATCCCGTCCAATGAGGTGAGCCGGGAAATCTTCTCCATCCGCAAGCTTCACGTTGATTTCGGCGGCGTCTTTGACAACGTGGTAGTTGGTCAGAATGTATCCGTCATGAGAGACGATGAGGCCCGCCCCGAGGTTGAGGCGGTTTTCGAGCTTTTCGAAAAAATTAAAAGCCCCCTCCTTTTTTTCTTTTCTCAATCTCTTGCCGAAAGTCCCGAAAAGGCCACCCGCCCCTTCTTCCTTTGGGAGCACCTGGATGTGGATCACCGAGTGGCGGAGCCGCTTGGCCACCTTGATGAATGTTTGGCTTCCGAAAGGGGGGACGCTTGCGGTGGCCGCGAGAGGGACTTGTGGGGCGGCCGCGAGCAGGGCGGCCAAGGCGATGAATCCGCAGAAGGCCAATTGGCGATGGAGCCGTTTCATGATTGGACTTTCCGAAGCTTGATGGGATAGTGATAAGTTCTTCTGATTCCCCGTAACAGGGAGATGCTACACAGGAATTCCCTGCGCTTCAAACTTGGTCTTCCCGGCACTTGGCAGCCCTTGAGATTCGTTGCGGTATGGAGGACTCATCTGGTAGCGTTGGCCCCCATTGTGATTTAGGCGAGTCCGCTCTCTCAGGCCGGAAGGAATTGTGGTAGACTGGAGTTGCAAATAAGATTCGTTAGAACTTGCATTTTGGCTGTCCGCTTCTCTTTGAGAGTCCATTTCCCACCGTGAAGCTCGAGAATATTCGAAACTTTTCCATCATCGCTCATATCGACCATGGGAAATCCACCCTCGCAGACCGGATATTGGATTTGACCGGCGCGCTGAGTGAGCGGGAGCGATCAGCCCAGATTCTCGATTCGATGGAACTCGAGCAGGAGCGGGGCATCACAATCAAGGCGGCCAGCGTACGGCTCGGATACCGACGCCCGTCGGGAGAGTTGATCGTTTTCAATCTAATCGACACCCCCGGCCACGTTGATTTTCACTATGAAGTCTCCCGCAGCTTGAAAGCCTGCGAAGGGGCTCTTCTCGTAGTTGATGCCACCCAAGGAATTCAGGCCCAAACCCTGGCCAACACGTACCTCGCCCTTGATCATGATCTGGCCATCGTTCCTGTCGTGAATAAGATCGACCTGCCGGTCGCCGATCCCGAGCGCGTGATCCGCCAAATTGAAGAAGTTCTAGGTATTCCGGGCGAGGAGTGCTTCCCTGTTAGCGCGAAGGAGGGAACAGGCGTAACCGAGTTGCTTGAAGCCCTGGTCGAGCGAATTCCTCCACCAAAAGGAGACTCCAATGCTCCCACCCGGGCACTGATATTCGATTCATGGTTCGACGCCTACCAGGGGGCAGTTCCCCTCGTCCGGGTGATCGACGGGCAAATCCAAAAAGGGGATACAATCCGGTTTCTGTCGACCGGAAAAGAGTTCCAGGTCCAGAGCCTGGGCGCATTCGATCCGCACCCCGTTTCTCTCGACCGGCTCGGGCCGGGGGAGGTGGGAATTTTCACCGCCTCGATCCGGAACGTGAGCGACACCAAAGTGGGCGATACAGTAACCTCGGCGGGCCAGACCGCTGTTCTTCCCATCCCGGGCTTTCAGGAACCCAAGGCCATGGTGTTCAGCGGCCTCTACCCCGCTGACAGCGGCGAGTACGAGGCTCTTCGCGCCGGGCTGGAAAAGCTCCAGCTTAACGATTCGGCCTTTTCCTATGAGCCGGAAACGTCGGTCGCACTTGGTTTCGGCTTCCGGTGCGGGTTCCTCGGCCTGTTACATATGGATATCATACGTGAGCGCCTGGAGCGGGAGTACGACCTCACCCTGATCATTACCGCACCTACGGTGATCTACCGAGTTCGCCTGACGGATGGAAAGGTGGAGGAGATCGACAGCCCTGCCAAGCTGCCCAATCTCTCACAGATAGAGGTCATCGAGGAGCCCTTTATATTGGGAACGATTTTCACGCCGGCGGAGTACGTGGGCCAAGCATTGAAATTGAACCAGGAAAAACGTGGTGTACAGCGGTCCTTGGAATACATCGATCAAAACGCCGTTCAGATAAAGTACGAGCTTCCCTTCAGCGAGATTCTGTACGATTACTTCGACCGGCTGAAGTCCCTCACCCGGGGATATGCAAGCTTTGACTATGAATACCTCGACTACCGGCCCGCAGACGTGGTAAAGCTGGACATTCTCCTGAATACTCAGCCCGTCGACCCCCTTTCGGCCATCATTCATAAAGAAAAGGCCTACTATTATGGCCGGGCGCTCACTGGGCGAATGAAAAAAATCATCCCTCGGCAGCTTTTCGAGGTGGTCATTCAGGCGGCCATTGGCAACCGGGTGATCGCGCGCGAGTCGGTGAAGGCGCTCCGGAAAGACGTCACGGCAAAGTGCTACGGAGGGGATGTTACTCGGAAACGGAAACTGTTGGAAAAGCAACGGGAAGGGAAAAAACGCATGAAGAACATCGGGACGGTTGAGGTTCCCCAGGAGGCTTTTATGGCAGTGCTGAACCCGGACCGGCAGGGCGATTGAAGGATGGGATCATCGGAATGATCAAAGGAGCACCGGCCTCCGACCGGCGGGAGAAGTCGGTATACCGGGAATACGCCGAAGCCATCGCCATCGCGTTGGTACTCGCTTTCTTCGTACGCGCCTTCATCGTCCAGGCGTTCAAGATCCCCTCCGGCTCGATGGAGGATACCCTCCTCGTCGGGGATCACATCCTGGTGACAAAGTTTCTCTACTGGTTCCGCGACCCGAAGCGAGGAGATGTCATCGTTTTCCGGTTCCCACAGGATGAGAGCCGGGACTTCATCAAGAGGGTGGTGGGTCTGCCTGAAGAGGAGGTGATGGTCCGCGGGAAGAAAGTCTACGTCAATTGCATTACACCGGACCTGCCCGGCCGCTGCACCCCGCTTACGGAGAAATATGCCGTTTTCAGGCCATCGGGTGAGGCCGAAGGGCGCGAGGCGGAATGGGGGCCGGAGAAAGTGCCGCCCGGCCACTTGCTCGTTTTCGGAGACAACCGAAACAACTCCCAGGACAGTCGCTCATGGGGTTTTCTGGAGATGGGAAGACAGCTGGGCCATATCCGCATCAATTTTTTGGGGTTGAACATGCCCATTCCGTTTCCCTGTTCCCTGTGGTCCGCACCTTGCTGGGACGACAAAATCCGAGGCGTGGCCTTTATTATCTACTGGTCCTGGAACGCTGAAGCCGGATCGGTCCGCTGGGGGCGGCTGGGAAAATTGTTGGAATGAGGCGCGGCGCGAATTTTTTCGCGTGGATTCTTTGATCGCTCTCCTGCTGCCAATTTTTCGAGCACCCCTTTCCCTTTATTCCATTCCTTCCACCAGAGCCAGTCTGCCCTTGGGCCCAGGGGAACCCAGCGGTCCTGGTCTGAGGTGGGTCCGAACAGGACAAGAGAGGGAGCGCCGTAGAGGGCGGCGAGGTGGCTGACCCCCGAATCGCACCCCAGATAGGCCGAGGCGCGGGAGAGAAGGGCACCGAGGACCGGGAGGGGAGGGGAGTACAACTCGGCTAGGCCGGCCCCCCATGCCACCCGGAAGGCTTGGGCTGCTTTTGCGTCGGCGGGACCAGCAATCAAGAGTAGCCGGGCGTCGGTATTATCGAGATAGGCTCTTGCGGTTCCGGCGAGTGCCTCTGGAGAAGCGCATTTCGCCTCACCTCCGCTTCCGGGATGAAGGGCGAGGAAGCGCGTGTCCTCAAGGCGACGCGCATGAAGAAGGGCACGGGCTTTCTGGTTGCTTTCGGGCGAGGGGCAGAGGAAGGCGGTGGGTGACGGCTCCGTTTCCTGGACCCCCAGCGGCGAGAGTGCCTTCTTCATCCATTCGGCCGTGTGAACTGCCGCCCCTTTCGGGGGAAGGGGGCTGGCAACAATCCACTGGCGGCCATCTAGCGAAGCCAACCGTTTATTGGCCGCCCCCTCTTGATCATGCGTGAAAAGGGCAATTTTACTAAATCTTTGAAAAAGGAGATCCATTTCGTCTGGACTGCTTCCCCCCTGCGGAACACTGTATAAGAGGTGAAAGGGGGGGGAGTCGGCGTCGAGAACGGCGTCCACGCGTCCCGAATCCAACAACGGAGCAGCGTAGGCAGGATGCCCGGCAAGTGTAAGAGAAGCGCCGGGAGAGAGCTGCCGCAGGGCGTCGAGGGCTGGAAGGGCAAGAAGGGTATCGCCCAGCGCCCCCGCGCGGTAAAGAAGGATTCGCCGCTGGCCACCTTTCATAATCACTGCGCGAGGGCCCGGGCAATGCGGGCGAACTCTTCCGGATCGAGGCTCTCTGCCCGGCGGGAGGGTTCTACGGCGGCTTGCTCCAATACCGCCTGCCACCCCCTTTTTCCCTCTTGGGCGGCTGTCCCCTCCCCGGCGGGCGCTCCAGTCTGATCGATGGGAAGGGAAAGGGTCCGTAAGTTGTTGATCAGTGTCTTGCGGCGGTGCGTGAAGGCGGTCCGGACGATGCGGAAGTAGGTTTTTTCATCCGGCACTTCGACGCGCGAGGCCGTCCGGGACGTGAGCCGGACGAGGGCGGACACAACTTTGGGCGGAGGGCGGAACGCCTCGGGAGGGATAATTCGGCAAATTTCCACCTCATACCAGTGGCCCACCCAAATGGTGAGGGTCCCGTAATCCTTTCCCCCAGGTTGTGCCGCCAACCGCTCGCCCACCTCACGCTGGACCATCACCAGCAGAAAGGGAAACTGTACCGGCCGGCTGCAGAGGTCCGCCAACAGGCTGCTTGCGATATTATACGGCAGATTGGCGATCACCTTGATGGGGGAGGGAAACAAGGAAAGATCCATTTTCATGATGTCCCCTTCCCGGACCTCGAGCTCGGGGGAATCCGTGGCAAGCGCATGGAGGTTGGGAATAAGGTTTCGATCAATCTCAACGGCAATCACCCTCGCTCCCGTCTCAAGGAGAGACCGCGTCAGTGTGCCGTCACCCGCCCCGACCTCGAGTATGGGCTCACCCGCCTCCAATTGGCCCAATTCGATGATCCGGCGAAGATGATTGTTGTCCCGCAGAAAGTGCTGCCCGAAACGCTTGAGAGGAATTTGATTCATCTGCCTGTTTGTTAATTCACTTGTTTGACTATAGAATGCAATTTATTTAAAGACAAGTATTTACAGGGATATGCCCAGAGGACATTTTCATACTGTGTCCAAGGGGCGAGGCAGCCACAATCCCCTTTCACCCTCTAGGCGTGATGGGCGAAATTCTGCCCTGGCCCTGGAAAACCATGGTGCGCCTTCCCGGGGTGGAGATCAAGACGTTAAGGTATGCTCTGATTGCTATCTACTCTTCTAATCCAGCGCAATTTGTAAATTAGAGGGACGCACGTTTAATGTTGCTAATCCCAATAACATCTCTCACATTCTAAAAAGGTGGGCCGATCGGGGCGCGATTTGAAATCCGGCCCCTGGCCTTGAGGAAGAGACCTGTGGGGTCTGTTGGGCAATTGAGGGCGGAAGCAGGAAAATCTGTGCGAAGATTGATTTTTTGGGATTGAATCTTTAGTATCACC
>CAZUHN010000248.1:0-5587 GCA_964620535.1 uncultured Nitrospinaceae bacterium
ACACCCGAGTCTTTTTGACAGCTTGAAAGCGTGTGACAACAGCTGCGGACTCTTCCAAAAACCTGGTCCCCTCATTCTGTTATATGGTCATCCTACCAGTAAGTATATCCTTCCGAAGCTCCACTGTCAATCTGCTATGTCATAAGAAATTTAATGGTAGGATAATGAAATAACTATATTTTTTGCGCGAAATATTCGGCAGAATATTTTCCCCTGACGAGTTTCAAGGATGCAGGAGTTTCACCAGAAGAAGGGTGGGAAATCAGCATCTTTTCGCGGCCGGGGTGGCATGCTACATTGGTTCGCCTTTCCGCAAAACGCGAGAGGGACCCTTGCGAGAAACACCGCTTTTCCGGAGCCCCCGTTGAACCGCACCAGAATTCTCACGCTCCTTTCAATCGGCCATGCCTGCGAACATTGGTACTTTGGCCTCCTGGGGCCGATCCTTCCGTTCCTCGTCAAAGAATTGGGCATCAGCTTCACCCAGGTGGGACTTCTTGTCGCCGGCCGTTCCTTCTTAAGCGGCGTCAGCAGCGCCGGAACCGGCATCTTCATTAACGTGGTCGGGGGCGGGAAGTGGGTCCTCGCCATCAGCATCGCGAGCATCGCCCTTCTCTACGGGGGGGTGAGCCTGGCTCCAAGCCTTCTGGTCCTCTTTCCTTTCTTCTTGCTGAGCGGCGTGGCCACCCATATTTGGCACCCGCCCGCCATGGGGCTCATCGGCGAACAATTTTATAACCGAAAGGGCTTCGCGTTCGGGGTACACGGGACAGGCGCCAGCATCGGCCAGACGATCGCCCCCCTCCTTGGCGGCTATCTCCTACTCTTTTTCGGCTGGCGCGCCGTTCTTCAACTCAACATGATTCCACTGCTCCTCGTCGCTCTTCTCCTGGCTGCCTATTTGCCGCCGTTTCGGCTGGGGGAGACAGACGCGCCGGCGGGCGCAGGGGGAAATAGTTGGTATCAGGAAGTCAGCAATTCCCTTTTGAAAAACCCACCTCTCATAGCGGCTTCCCTCCTGTTCGGAATCCGAACCATGACGCACACCGGCATCCTCACTTTTTTCCCCATTCTCATCGCCCAAAAGTTCGGCGCGGGTCCTGGCTGGATCGGATTCGCCCTCGCCTTCTATGCGGCCTCCTCCATCGTCCCCGAACCTCTTATCGGCTACACCTCCGATCGAATTTCAAGGAAGACCGTCATTCTCACGGGGATGGTGGTGAGCGCCATCGCCCTTGCCTTCATCCCGCTTCTACCTCCCGGACCTCTTCTCCTGGCGATGCTTTTTATTGTGGGCACATTCATGATGTCGCTCCGGCCGGTGCTTTTCGCTTACGCCATGGATATTTCACCACCTCACCTCGGCGGAAGCGTTGTGGGGCTGATGTTCACGAGCAACCAGATCTTCGCCGCCCTGGGCCCTATCCTGGTGGGTTTCCTCTCCGACTTGTACGGACCCGACAAGGCGTTTTTCTTCTACGCGGCGATTTCTGTTTTTTCCCTCCCATTTTTCATTTTGATGCCCCACATGCCCGCCGCCGACCGGATGGGTGAGATGTCCGCCCCCGAACCCGAGCAGGGGCCGTCCGCCTCCTGAGGACCTTGGGAGATTTCCTTGCGCTCCAAGATTTCTGAAGAACCAGGATTTGCTTCTCTCGAGCGGCTCCTCTCCGGCGGCGCACCCTCTCCGGCGGGGGCAAGTCTGCTCAAAACCCTAGGCCTGAACAATTTCGGCCAGGCCACTCGAAACCTTCAATCCCTCGCGCTCCATCCCGCCTTCCCGCGAGGAGATCCCAATTTTCTCGCCCAATTTCTCGGTGCCCTCGGCGAAACGTTCGAGCCCGAGCGCGCGCTCATAAATTTTGAGCGCATCCTCGAAACCCGAAAAAATCCAGACGCCCTCCTCGCCACCCTGCGCCGGTCGAACCAGAAGAACACCGTCCTCCTCACGCTAGCCGGAGGAAGTCAATTTCTGTGCGACACGGTTATCCGGAACACGGATCACCTCGAATGGCTTTTGCGGCCCTCCACCCTCCGACGGGGTCCCGAAAAAGAAAAAATGCTGAGGGATCTTCTCAAGTGGGTGCGCCGGGCGGCAGGTGCGACCGGGGCGGCGGCGGGCGCTCTCCGCCGGTACCGTCAGCGCGAATACCTTCGAATCGGCCTCCGAGATCTGTTGCGATTGGCCGAAATGCATGAAACCACCCGCGCCTTGTCCGATTTGGCGGACGTCTGCCTGGAGACTGCTATCCGCGTCGCCCGCGCCGACGTCGTGACACTCTACGGAAAGCCGCGCTTCCGGGGAGAGGACGGGCGTTACCGCGCGTGCGAGTTCGCCGTCATCGCATTGGGAAAACACGGCGGCCAGGAGCTGAACTTCAGCTCGGACATCGACCTGCTCTTCATCTATTCCTCGGACGAGGGCGGAACGACGGGGATCCCGGGGATCGGGGAGAGCCGCCAGAACCGAATCTCGAACAATGAGTTCCACACCCGGCTAGCGCGGCGGCTGATCGCGTTGATGTCCGAGAACACCGAGGAAGGCCACGTTTTCCGAGTGGACACACGCCTGCGGCCCGAGGGAGGACAAGGCGCCCTCGCCCACTCGCTTTCGAGCTGCAGGGTCTATTACGAGTCATGGGGAGAGACGTGGGAGCGACAGGCGCTCATTAAGGCCCGGCCCGCGGCCGGATCCGCCCCGCTGGGTATCGCTTTCATCGACTTGGTTCAGCCCTTCATATATCGCCGCACGCTCGACATGAGCGCCCTTGATGAGATCGCCCGCATCAAGGAGCGGATCAACCGAAATCTCACCGCACGCGGGAGCGGCGTTTCGAACGTAAAGCTAGGCGAGGGAGGGATCCGGGAGATCGAATTCATCGTCCAGGCCTTCCAGCTGATCTACGGGGGGAAGGAATCCTTTCTCCGGAACTCCAATACCCTTCAGGCGATCTCGCGCATTGAAAGCTTGGGTTTTCTGCCCATGCCGGACTGCCGCGACCTGGCCGCTGCCTATGTCTTCTTCCGCGATGTTGAGCATCGCATTCAAGTTACCCACGGACTTCAAACGCACGAGATCCCCACCGGCCCTCGCGGACTCGCGGTGCTCTCCCGGAAAATGGGTTTTCGGGAAGTAGGGGAAAAGGAAGATATTGAGGCCTTCCAGGAGACTTTGACCCGACACCAAACGTGCGTCATCCGCGTTTTCGATAATTTGTTCCGGAATCGGAGTGGAAAGAAAACGAGCCTTCCCTCTTCCTTCACCGAGTCCTCCCTCCCGAGCGCCGAAACGTACGAGGATTCCCTATCTCCCCCGGATCTTGTGCCGTACAACTTCGCCGACCCGGCCGCCGCGAGTGAGCAACTTCGCCTGCTCCGAAACGGTGAGCCTTTCTCCCACGTCAGCGCAAAGGCAAAGAGACAATTCGACGACCTTCTTCCCCGTCTCCTTTTTCGTACGTTCGATTTGCCGGACCCGAACCAGGCCGTCTCCTATCTCCTGCAATTCGTCGGACGTGCCGGAGGCAGGGACGGAGTCTTCTCTATCATGACGCAAAATGAAAGAGTGTTCGACATGCTTCTGCATCTTTTCGGGTCGAGCGGCTATCTTTCGGAAATATTGATCGCCCAGCCCGATCTTTTCGACACCCTGCTCCAGCCTAGGGCACTGACCGATTCCCGGAGCGCCGAAACGCTCGAAGCCGCCCTCTTGGCCGCAACCCGAAAACGCTCAAGCGAAGGGAAAAGGTTTGCCGCCCTTTGCGACGCCAAACGGGGGGAAGAGCTGGCAATCGGCATCCGAAGCATTCTGGGGGAGGCCGATATCCTCGACACCCTCGGTGAGCTCACATGCCTCGCCGAGGCGGCGGTGCGGGTGGGCCTTTCGCTGGCCGAAGAGGCGGTTCGCCCCATATTTGGAAAACCGCTGGAGGAAAAAGAGGAGGAAGAGGCGGGCTTCGCCGTCATCGCCATGGGGAAGCTGGGAGGCGGGGAGATGAATTTTGGTTCTGACCTCGATCTTGTTTTTGTTTACAGTTCATCCGGAACGACCGACGGGATCTGGAAAGGAAAACCAGCGGACCGGGGCCCGGTTTCGAACCACGAATACTTTATGCGACTTGTGACTCACCTTCGGGACGGACTCGTTTCCCCCGAGGGAGGCCGGCGCACTTTCGAGATCGACCTCCGACTTCGACCGGAGGGCCAAAAAGGCGCCCTGGCGGCGCCGCTTGAAATCTTTGCGCGCTATTTTCGGGAGCGTGCGGAAAACTGGGAGCGGCAGGCCCTCTGCCGCGCCCGTGCGGTGGCCGGCTCGGAAACGACCCAACGGGCTTTCATGGATCTTGTGAGAGATTTCGTGTACGGGGAAGATCTCTCACCGCAATTCAAAACCGATATCGCACACACACGCGAGCGCCTCGAGCGGGAACTCGCCCGCGAGGTTGAAGGCCGCATCGATATTAAGCTGGGCCACGGCGGAATCGCCGATATCGAATTTCTCGTGCAGTATCTTCAAATCATTCACGGAAGATACAATCCGGCCCTTCGCGGTCCCAACACCCTCGCCGCCCTAGAGGCCCTTCGGAACGCAGGAAATCTCTCTTCCACACAAGCCTCCGTCCTCATCGAGGCGTACCGATTTCTCCGTCTCGCCGAGAACCGTTTGCGAATCGCCACCTCGCACCCCATTCATACCTTCCCCGAGTCGCCCGAGGGGGTGGAAATGCTCGCCCGGCGAATCGGTTATCAGGACGATGCGGCGGGAAGCGCACGCGCCAAGCTTTTCGCTGATTACGAGCGCCAAACGGATAACGTGCGCCGGATATACGAGGCGATACTGCAAGAAACGATGGCATAGTCCTCCTGCTTCGAATAAATAATTATTAATGCCAGACGCTTGTGCGACAGAAAAAATGAGGAGAAAAAAATTCCCACCCCTCTCGTAGGCGCATTGACGATTGGACTGGGCTGGGCGGGATTCGGCACGATCCACAGCCTCCTCACCCGGGCCTGGCCAAAGTTTGCCGCTGAGCGACTACTCGGACCTGCCTTTCTGGCGGGGGGTTACCGGATTATCTATGTATTGATTTCTCTTGTCACGACAGTTGGACTTTGGCTTCTGCCGGGGAGACTGCCCGGAGACATTTTATTCTTCTCTCTCCCCGCGGACCTCTGGTCCCTCCCCTACCTGGCGAAAGTCGTCGCAGCAGGTCTGGGTATGTTGGTGTTCCGGCAACTCGATTTTTTCGAGTTTCTCGGGATAACCCAGCTTCTTCGCTGGCGGCGCGGCGAGTTGGACCGTCTCCCAGTTACCTCGCCCGGCGATTTTCCCATGACCCAGGCGCCCAACCTCGTCGCTTGTGGGGGCGCCTACCTCTGGGTCCGGCATCCGTTGAACACCGGAGCCATCCTCTGGATATGGGCCCAACCCGCCTATACTCTCTACAACCCGGATTTCCCATATAGATTTGCGATTTCCACGCCCCTCAAGATTATTACGGTTTATAATTCAATCAGTTAATCCTTCCTCTCGCCCGCTGATGGAGAACACCCGGTGGGTGAAGCCGCGAAGAGCCCTCTGAGAGTC
>CAZUHN010000249.1:0-10345 GCA_964620535.1 uncultured Nitrospinaceae bacterium
CACACAACCCCCCTCACCCCACATCTCCCAGCCCCGCCTCCCGTCAGCGCCCGGCAGCAGCCCTCCCAATCCCGCCGCCCAATCTCCCCTGCCTTGGCGCGGAGAGGGGCGGTCTGTATCATGTCGGCCTTTCGAGCCCGAAAATCGCCGACGTCTGCACATACCGCGCGCCCAGCCAGGAGGCGAAAAACCGCATGATCATCGACGTTCACGCCCACGCCCTGCACGAGTCCTTCATCGCCGAGATGGCCGGCGTCCCCAGCTTTCCCATGCCCTTCGAGAAAATGAAGGGGGGCGGCTACCGCATCGCGGGCTACGGCCCCATGGACCCCCTCGTCTACGATATCGCAGGCCGCGTCAAAAGCCTCGAGTCGCGCGGGGTCGATCTTCAACTCATCGGTCCACCCCCCAAGGTCATCTCGAACGAGGCCGCCGCCGCGGACGCCACCCTCGCCCGGAAGATCAACGCCTCTACCGCCCGCGTCGCCGCCGAGGGCGGGAGCCGCATCGGCGGCCTCGCCGTTCCCCCGGTGGGCGAGCCCGGAGAATGCGCCGAGGAGGTCCGCCGCGCCGTCGGGGAGCACGGCTTCAAGGGCGCCGCCATCGGCACCACCGCGGGCGGGCGGTTGTTGGACGATCCCGCCTTCGATCCCATGTGGGCCGCCTTCGAGGAGCTCGGCCTCCTCGTCTTCATGCACCCGACCAGCGGCCCTCCCCGCGAGAGCACCGAAAAGTACACCCTCCGCACCCTCGTCTACTGGCCCAACGAGCACGCCATTTGCGTCTCCCGCCTCATCTTCGCCGGCCTCTTCGAGCGTCGCCCCGGGCTGAACCTCGTCCTCTCCCACGGCGGGGGCACCCTCCCCTTCCTGCGCGGCCGGATCAACCTCGGCTACACCTCGCCCGAGTACGAAAAGAACGACGACTGCCGCAAGAACATCTCCAAGCCCCCTGGGGACTATTTCGATCAGATCTACTTCGACACCTGCGTCGCAAGCCCCGAGTCCACCAAATTCCTGGTCGACCTCCTGGGGGCCGAGCGCGTCATGTTCGGGACGGATTTCCCCTACGAGATCGGAGACCCCGAGGGAAAGCACGCCCTCCCGGCCATCGACGCCCTCCCCGCCGGGGACCGCGAAAAGGTCATGGGCGGGAACGCCGCCGCCATCCTGGAGAAAGTGGGGGGATAAGGGTCGATCCCCACTGGTTGGTCTCCCCTCCCCAAAAACCGGTCCTTGTCGAATGAGAGGATTTTCAGCACGCTTTCGGCATGACCGCCCGACCGGGGGGGTAAGGTCACATGGCGAACGGATTTTTCCGCGGAAGCCGACTTTTTGGAGTCGCTCAAATTCGCTGAAGCGCTCCGGCGATAGCGATCGACAGGAGGTTCTGTCCATGAAGATCGCCGTCATCAACACAGGCAAGATCGCCGGAACGCTTGCTCTCGCCTTCACCTTAGCCGTCTGGCCTCCGCCCGCAGCATCTCAACCCACGCCGGACTCGATGCACATGAGGATGGACGCGGATGGCGCCGGAAAAATCCCGGACGGTGAATTTCACGACCGAAAGAGACCCCTTGCATCGTTCAGCAAGGATGGCGGCGGATTCATGTCCAGGCCCGAGATCGTGGCCGCTTTCGGAGGCGGCGGCAGGCGGAAGAAGAAGGGCCGTTCCCGTTCGAGCGCGCCGCCGAAACAGGCCCCTGAAACAAGCGATGGCCGCACGGCGGGGGACGCTCCCGACCAGGTGACCCTATGCGCCATCGGGCGCGGGCGGAGCTATGATATCAAACTCGCCATTGAAAGAGGGCTCTTCGAAACAGGGTTGCGGCCCCGTTTTCCGGAGAATGCGAGATGCCGCGACATCGATGAACAGTACGCCATTTCGTATACACACAAACGCCCGAGGGAAAACTACTATGTCGGCGCCGTGGGGAACCCCCATCATCGCGGCGGCCGCGGGGACCGTTGTGGGCAAATACTTGGGTGAGGATACCCCTCGCGGCATTGGAATCGTCTTGCGTCACAGCCCGGAAGACACGAGGGATCCCGCTTTGGATCTATACCCAGTACACCCACTTCTCGGAGATGCCGAAACAGGGCGTAGGCCAACGCGTACGCATGGGCGAGGTTTTCGGCCCTACGGGAAATACGGGGATCAGCACAAGAACGGGCAGGCAAAGCAGAAGACGCCGGCCCGCGATTCATTTCGGCGTATTTTACAGCACCAGCGAGAAATACGCCGCGCTTCGCCGTGCGATCATCCCGGTAAATGGCCAGTGGATGGACCCGGTCGCACTTTTCCGGAAAAAGCTTCCCCTGGACTCCTATGCCATGAAGGCGCTTCCGGCGGCGGGAAAAAAGGTTCCGATCTCTGTCATGTTTGACGGCGGCGAGGCGTTTCCCGCCGATACGAAAATCGTTTGGCCGTATACGTGCAAACGCAGGTAATCCCTTCCGACGGGCCTGCGCGCCCCTGCGAAACAGGGAGAGGGAGGCCGCACGCGGGAAGATTGGCCGCGGGAAATGTCCGATGAAAATAGCGCATCATCCCCTGATTTCAAATATTTTTGATTTTTCCGGAACCGTGGGGGGGCTTGCGATCGGCCTCCTCGTCTGGAACAGCTTCGTTGCCGGAGGCGCGCTGGCTCTCCTCGGCATGGGGTTGTCCCATTTGATCTTCGTAATCCTTCTGCCCGCGAGATGCCCGAATTGCAACGGCCACACCTCCTACCGGAGGGGCAGAAGACCGCACCGGTATGAGTGCAATAAGTGCTATCACGTAGAAACGGCAAAAATGAGCACCAACTGGGGCGGTTGAGCCCAATAATGCGATTCCGGCAGTAAGATGATGAACGCGGCCCCGTGCCCCGCCTCTAACCGTTCCGGCCCGGCGAAAAGTATCCTCTCAATTTCATTATCGTCCGCACAATATTCGCGGTACCTCCTCGTCGCTCCGCTTCGAGGATTTTTTTTCGCCACGCGGCGCAGGATCTCCCGCTCCGCCTCCTCTCCGCGATGGGCCACCTCCTCGTGCGTGAAGAGCCCCTTCCGCTCCGCGAATTTATCGAGAAAAAGCACCATCATCTCCATCCGTTCCACTCGACGGATGAGTAGCCGCCGGTGGCAGTTCAGCACGTACAGGCTGATGTGCTCTCCCGTCACGGACCGGAATACCTCCCGCCCCTCCGCCAGCGTCCCTCCCGCCAGAAAGCACAAGTCCACCGCGTCCTCCGCCCCGCTCATCTCGATCTTACTCCGCGACCACCGCTCCCGCCACGGAAACATCCGGTAATCGGGGATTTTTCCTTTTAGTTCATTTCACCTCCTTTCCCTCTTCCATCCCCTCCGTAGGGGCGGGTTTCAAACCCGCCTTTTCTCTTCTCCCTCTCCCGGAGGGAGAGGGTTGGAGTGAGGGAAAGCCATCCCCTCCACACCCCCACACCGAGCACCCCTTGCGGCGGGGAGCGCGAGGACAGTTTGAGGGATGCGGAGCCGGAGCCAACTGCCAGAAATTCGGGGTGGGGATACCCTTAGCATTTGTGCTTTCTTCAACAATGTCATCCAATCTGTCCGGAAAAATTCCTCATATATCTTATTCTGATCCATCTGAATTTGGTTTTTTCGCAAGAATCCGAATTCGCTGTTGGCCGCGTCACGAAATAACCTTCATCCCCCTCCTCCCTGTTTCCCCTCCCGTCGCTTTACCGCGATACTGACTCCGCACGACGGAATCCGACCCCTCTTTCCGGGAGTTCTCCATGGCCTACTTCTTCAAGCGCCAACCCCTCCACTTCGCGCTTCTCGCCCTTTTGCTGTTGGTGGTGTGGGCGCTGGGGGGGCGGGGGAGACGGAGGGGTCTGCATTTCTGGGAGCCGGGACGCGCGCCTGGTTCCGCGCAGCGTTGATCGTTCCCGTCCTGCATCAGGTCTACGTCTGGCTCGCCTGGCGGGGGGAGCTCTGCTTCTCGGCCGTGACGAAAATTCTCGGGCCGGGGGGCTTCCGCCCCTATGCGGTTCTCTTCTCGATCTTCATGCTGCTTCGGATTCTCATCTTCCTAGGACTCGCAATTTCGGACCGGGGCACGGTTCCCCTTCCGGCGGCGGCGACCCTCCCCCTCGCGGCCGCCGCCGCCGCCCTCTCGGCCTACGCCTTCTACTCCGTCGCCCGATACTTCACTTTCCGACGCGCGTTCGGGATCGACCACTTCGATCCGGCCTATCGGAGCGCCCCCTTGGTGCGAGAGGGGATTTTCCGCTACACCCGGAACGGGATGTACACCTTCGCCTTCCTGATTTTCTGGGCGATCACCCTGATCTTCGCCTCGCGGGCGGCGCTGGTCGCCTCCCTCTTCGCCCACGCCTACGTCTGGGTGCACTACTTATGCACGGAAAAGCCGGACATGGAGGTCATCTACGGCGGGGCGGGAAGTCCCGGATGACCCTCAGGGTCCCGGATGGCCCTCGTCCGAATTCTCCCCCTTTCCTATCGGATTGGCAATACGTATTTTCCGAATGTTCGGGGCGGGCAGCGAATTCCCCTCCCCTACCTTTTTCACCCCTCCATGCCTTGGTGGAGAGGCGCAGCATCTCGTGGGTGGGGGCAGGGAGGTTGTGTTTTTTTCCAGAGCGAGGAGACGCTCCGCCAGGGCCTCGATCTCGGTCTTCCGGCCCGCGCGCAAATCCTGCCACACGGAGTTGCGGTTCCCGGCAATGGCGCGGGCCGGGAAAACCCGGGGCGCCCGCTCAAAGAGGCGGGTCCTTCGGAAAGGTTCCGCCTTCCGGAAAGGCCTCGCCGGCCGCGGCGATCCGCTCCGCCGGGATCCATCTGCGGCGAAGTTCCCCGGCCAGATAAAAAGATCCCGCGACGATGACGAGGTCTTCCTCCCCGGCCTCGGCGAGGGCGGCATCGAGCGCCGCCCACGGATCATAGAGGATCCGCACCCCCTCCGCCCCCGCCCCTTCGAGTGCCGCGGCGAGTTTTTCGGGCGGAAGGGCCGGCCGGGGTGTCCTGCCGGGCGGGAGGGTGGCGAAAAACCGGTCTCCCGCGAGAGCAAAGGCCGCCGCCATCCCACCGTAATCCTTGTCCTCCAAAGCCCCCACCACGAAGAGTCTCCGGCGCGCGGAAAGAGACGCAACCGCCTCGGCGAGCGCCCGGGCCTTGTCCCGATTGTGGGCCCCGTCCAGGATGACGGCCGGCCGACCCGCCATGCGCTCCAGCCGGGCGGGAAGCCGCGCCGCCGAAACTCCCGCCCGGACGGAATCCTCCGCCAGCCCGAGTAGGCGGCAGGCGCCCGCGGCGAGGGCCGCGTTCGCCGCCTGGTGCGCGCCCCCCATCCGGGTCTCGATACCGCCCCAGTGCGTTCCGTCCCCGAACCGGAGGCCGAAGCGGCAGCCGCCGATTCCCCACCGCAGCCCCTCGGCCCGGGGCGGAGTGTGCAGTTCCGCGCCACGCTCCCAGGCGGCCCGCTCCACTTCCATGCGAGCATCGGGGTGATCCGCGCCGCAAAGGACGCGCCCCTCCGGGGTGATGATCCCCGCCTTGTCCCGGGCCACCTCCGCCACGCTCTCCCCGAGCAGATCGGTGTGGTCCAGCCCGATCGGAGTGATCACGTCGAGGACGGCGGGGGCGGCCGCGCGCGTGGCATCGTAGGAACCGCCGAGCCCCGCCTCGAGGATCAGATAATCGCAACCCGCCGTCTCCGCGGCGAGGAGCAGCAGCCCCAGCGTTCCCTCAAAATACGAAGGCGGCCCCACCGCCGGGTCCTCCCCCACCTCGGCGGCGGCAGCGGCGAGCCTGCGGGCGCACTGCCCGGCGAGGGGGGCTTCCAGAAACCGCCCGTTCACCCAAAAACGCTCGGCCAGCGAGGTCAAGTGGGGCGAGAAGAACGCCGCCGCACTCCGGCCCGCCGCCCGGAGCGACTCGGCGATCATCAGGGCGGCGGAGCCCTTCCCGCTCGTCCCCGCGACGTGGACGATCTTCCGCTCGCGGTGCGGATTCCCGAGGGCGTCCAAAAGGCGGCGAACCCGCTCCAGCCCCAACCCCTCGATGCGGATTCCCCGGCCGTCACGTCTGGGGCGCCAGTCTTTATTAGGAAACGCGGCGAGGGCTTCGAGGAAGGCCCCGATCCGTCGGTAAACTTCCGCCGGGGGGGGCGTTTCCTCTTCCAACCCCCGGGGAAGGATCAGGGTGCCCGGCCGCATATCAATGCCTGAAGTGGCGGACGCCCGTGAAGACCATGGCGATATCGTGCTCTGCCGCCGCCTGAATGACTTCCGCATCGCGCACCGATCCGCCCGGCTGGGCTATGGCGCGCACCCTGCTCTTCGCCGCCTCGTCCACTCCGTCGCGGAAGGGAAAGAAGGCGTCCGAACCCAGGGCCGCGCCCGCCACCGGAAGCACCGCCCGCCCGGCCGCGAGCCGGACCGCGTCCACCCGGCTCATCTGGCCCGCCCCGATTCCGACGGTTCCCTCCGCGCCGGCCAGCACAATGGCGTTGCTCTTCACGTGGCGCGCTACGCGCCAGGCGAGGCGGAGCGCCTTTTCCTCCGCCGCGTCCGGGCGGCGGGGAGTCACCACCTTCCAGTCCATCTCACCGGGAGCGATCTGGTCTCGGTCCTGGAGGAGGACGCCCCCCGGGACCGAGCGCAGGTCGTACCCCCCGGGGGACCGCTCCCCTAGGCCCTCCAGCCGGAGGATGCGCAGACTCTTTTTCTTCCGGAACCGCGACAGCGCTTCCTCCTCGAAGCCGGGGGCGATCACCGCCTCGACGAAGAGCTCGCGCATGGCTTCGGCGGCCGCAGCGTCCACCCGGCGATTGAAGCTGATGACGCTCCCGAAGGCCGAGGCGGGGTCGCAGGCCAAGGCCCGCCCGTAGGCCCGGGTCGGGCTCTCCCCGAGGCCCACCCCGGAGGGATTGGTGTGCTTGATGATGGCGCAGGCCGTCCCCTCCATTTCCGCCGCCAACTCGGCCGCGGCGGCGAGGTCGAGCAGGTTGTTGAAGGAAAGCGCCTTCCCGCCGAGGACCTCGGCGTCCGGAAGCGAAAGGCTCGCCTCCGCAGCGGCGGACAGCCGGTAAAGGGCACCGCGCTGGTGGGGATTTTCCCCGTAGCGAAGGGTCTGCGCCCGCTCGATCTTCAACGCAAGGCGGGCTGGAAAACCTTCCTCTCCCTCCCCGCCGGAAGCCTCCCGGCGCGTGAGATACCCGGAGATGGCCGCGTCGTAGGAGGCGGTGTGGCGGAAGGCTTTCTGGGCCAGGCGGCGGCGGGTTTCAGGAGGAATCTCTTCTCCGGCTTCGAGGCGGGCGATGACGAAGGGGTAGTCGTCCGGGTCCACTAAGACGGTGACGGCCTCGAAGTTCTTCGCGGCCGATCGGACCAGGGTCGGGCCGCCCACGTCGATCTGATCGACCGCCTCAGCGAGGGCCGCATCGGGCCGGGCGGCCGTCTCGCGGAAGGGATAGAGGTTCACCGCGACGAGGTCGATGGGGGCCAGGCCGTGGGCCTCCATCTCGGGCTCATGGGCGCCCCGCCGGGCGAGGATCCCGCCGAGCAGCTTGGGGTGGAGGGTCTTGACGCGTCCGCCCATCATCTCGGGCTGGCCCGTGTAGTCGGAAACCTCGGTGACGGACAGGCCGGCGGCGCGGAGGACGGCGGCAGTTCCTCCGGTCGAGAGAACCTCCCAGCCCGCCTTCACGAGGGCGGCCACGAGCTCCGCGGCCCCGCGCTTGTCGCTAACGCTGATGACCGCCCGCCGCGGGGTACCGCCCATCCCCTATTTTTCCTCCCGCAGCACGTCGTACCCCTCCGAGATCAGCCGCTGGACAAGCTGTTCCAGGTGCTCCCTTCCCCGCACCTCCAGGTGGAGGGTGGAGAGGGTGTGGTTGATGGGCACCTGGATGGACAGGCGGTCGTGCTCGATGTGGATGATGTTCACCCGGCAGTCAGCGATGGTCTCCGAGAGCCGGGCCAGCGAGCCGGGGGCGTCGTGCAGGGGCACCTGGAGGCGCGCGTAGCGGTTCGCGATGGCGAGGCCCTTGCCGATGATGCGCGAGAGGAGGTTCACGTCCAGGTTGCCGCCCGTGATCAGGGCGACCACCTTTCCGGTCACCCGCGCGCGCCGCTCCAGCAGAGCGGCGAGGGAGGCCGCCCCGGCCGCCTCGGCCAGCATCCGCTCCCGCTCGAGGAGGCTCAGGATGGCCCGCGCCATCTGATCGTCCGAGACCGTCACGACCTGGTCCACCAGCTTCTGGATGAGGGGGAAGCACATCGCGCCGATGCGCTTCACCGCGATGCCATCCGCGATGGTTTGGACGAAATCGGTGCTCACGATGCGGCCGGCGTCGACCGAGCGCGACAGAGAGGGCGCACCCTCGGCGGCCACGCCGACGATGCGCACGTCGGGCCGGCGCGTCTTCACCGCCGAGGCCACGCCGGAGATCAATCCCCCGCCGCCGACGGGAACGACGACGGTCCCCACGTCGGGGATCTCCTCCAGCACCTCGTGCGCGATGGTCCCCTGCCCGGCGATGACGTCGGGGTGGTCGAAGGGGGGGATCATGACAAGTCCCCGTTCGGCCTCGATCTCCTTGGCGTGCGCGTAGGCTTCATCGAAATTCGCGCCGCAAAGCTCGGCCTCTACCCCCAACGCCCGGACGGCGTCGAGCTTGGTGTTGGGCGTCGACTCGGGCATGACCACCAGTGCCCGCACCCCCATCCGTTTCGCGGCGAAGGCGACGCCCTGGCCGTGGTTGCCGGCCGAGGCGGTGACGACCCCCCAGTTTTTCTGGGACTTATTCAGGCGACTCAGGGCGTAGATGGCGCCGCGGACCTTGAAGGAACCCGTCCGCTGAAAATTTTCGGGCTTCAGATACACCTCGATGCCGAGTTGTTCGCTGAAATGCTCGCTCAGGCGCGCCGGGGTGGCGCGGAGGGATTTTGAGACGGCCTCGACCGCCCGCGAGACCTCCCCGGCCACCTCTTCCGGATCGAGGAGAACGGCCTCTTCGGCCTCTACCGGCGTCTTTCGCAACTCCATTCAGAACTCCATCCAGTGAATGGGAAAAACGGCGTGGGCGCGAACGCCCGCCCCTCCGCCGCCCCTCCGAGGCGGGCCGGGCCGCGCTCCGAAAAGTATTTACTATACACCTTTGAATGTGGGCTTGCGCTTATCGAGGAACGCCCGGACGCCCTCCTGGAAATCCTGGCTCGAAAACCCTTCGAGGCGAAGGGCCCGCGCCCGCTGGGCCGCCTCCGGATCCAGGGGCGCGTCCTGGATGAGGCGGACTATCTCCTTCGCGTTCTGCACGGAAATCGGCGCATTTTCCGCGATCAGGCCAGCCGTCTCCCGGACATAGGCCTCCAACTCCCCCTTGGGCAGAACGTGGTTGAAAAAACCCATTTCGAGGGCCTCGGCGGCCGAGTAGTGTCGCCCTGCCATGAGCATCTCCTTTGCCCGCGCCGGCCCCACAATCCGGACGAGCCGCCGCGTGAAGGGTTCGGGGTAGACCACTCCCAACCGGGCGGCGGGAACCCCGACGACGGCGTCCCCGGCGGCGTAGCGAAGGTCGCACACCAAGAGCAGGCCCACCGCCCCGCCCATGGCGTAGCCGTGGACCATGGCGATGAGGGGGATGCGGATCTTCTCGATCCGATCCAGGACGCTCTCCAGGAGGTCGCTGTGGGCCTGGGCCTCCTCCCGCGTAGTGGTCTCGCGCAGCTCGTTGATGTCCTGGCCCGAGGCGAAGGCCCGCTCCCCGCCCCCGCGGAGAATGGCGGCGCGCAGCGAGCCGTCCGCCTGGAGCTCTTCGAGCACCTCGGGGAGGCGCCGCCACATCTCCCGGAGAATGGCGTTCCGCTGGCCGGGCCGGTTGATGGTCACCGTGGCCACGCCGCCGCGCTTTTCGGTTATAATGAAATCCTCGGACATGCCAACTCCTCGACACCACCTCCGGCTCCCGGCACATCCTCCGCCGGCAGAGAAAAAGGGCGCACAACTTCCGCTAATCGCGTGGAAAACAGAAAAAAGAACCGGAGCGGGTCTGTAAGCCGGGTTCTGTCGCCCACCCCCAAGGGGGCGGGCCCGCAGCCATCCATCTGGGACGGAGGTTGCCCCCCGCCTCGTGCAGCCTACCCGGAGACCTCGGACGGGCCGCCCTCTAGCGTCTCCCTATTTGGCCTTGCTCCGGGTGGGGTTTGCCGAGCCAGCCCGGTCGCCCGGACTGCTGGTGCGCTCTTACCGCACCGTTTCACCCTTACCCCGGGCCGAGGCCCGAGGCGGTCTGCTTTCTGTGGCACTTTCCCTGGGGTCACCCCCGGTGGACGTTATCCACCACCCTACCCTGTGGA
>CAZUHN010000250.1:0-17017 GCA_964620535.1 uncultured Nitrospinaceae bacterium
CGGGTCCGGACCACCTCGATGGTCTGGGGGTGGCAATCCGAGGCCACGAAAAATGTCCGCCCGCCGCCCTCGGCGAGGGCGAGGCCCATCATCATCGCCTCCGCGGCGGCGGTTCCCTCATCGAGCAAAGAAGCGTTGGAAAGCTCCATTCCGGTGAGGTCCATCACCATGGTCTGAAAATTCAAGAGAGCTTCAAGGCGGCCCTGCGAAATTTCCGGCTGATAGGGGGTGTAGGCAGTGTACCATCCGGGGTTTTCCAAAATATTCCGAAGGACGACGGAGGGGGTGATGCAATCGTAGTATCCCATTCCGATCATGGATCGGAACGGTTTGTTCCGGGAAGCCATTTCTTCCAGAGCGCGCAGGACCTCGTGTTCGGGCCGACTTTCGCCCAGCCGGAACGGCGACCGGGTGACGATCGAAGAAGGAACGGTCCTTTCAATCAGCGCGTCAAGAGATTCGATTCCCAGCGCCCCAAGCATGGACGCGATTTCGGATTCGCTGGGTCCGATATGCCGGTGGACGAAATCATCCCTCTGCTCGAGATCGCACAGTGCGCCGGCAGACTCTCCCATGACGATCCTTTCTCAAAGCGCCCTCTGGCCGAAAGGCCCGCCCCGCCCCTCGCCGTGAAAGGCTCCACGGAAACGGAAAAGGCACGAAGGCCGGCGGGCGGGCCCGCGTATCCAGTGAAAGGGGAAGCGGCGGTCCCTGTGGGTTAGCCATTCTCCTCTTCCACAAAGGTTTTGTATTCATCGGTATTGAGCAGGTCGTTCAGTTCGGATGCGTCCTTCATTTCGATCTTGATTATCCAACCATCGTCGTAAGGATGGTTATTCACCAGATCGGGCTCATCCTCCAGCTGGGCGTTGATCTCGGAGACGGTTCCCGTAACGGGCGCGTAGAGATCGGAAACCGCCTTGACCGATTCGACGACCCCGAAGGGGTTATTCCCCTCAACCTCGGCGCCCACCTCGGGAAGCTCGACAAAAACAACGTCCCCCAGCTCCGACTGCGCATAATCTGTGACCCCCACCAAAACGGTGTTCCCTTCCACCCTGACCCACTCATGTTCTCTGGAGTACTTGAGGCCCTCTGGAAACTCCATCCCCCTGTCGCCTCCCTGTTAGTCATTCCCGAACCAACGGATTCCGATTCACACCCAGAACCCACTTGATTTTTCTGCGGGCGGACAAACTTCGTGTTCAAGCGGCATCCTTGTGCACGAACGGAGTCTTCACCACCTGGGCCGCGCGGGCCTTTCCCCGGATATCGACGGCGATCCGGCTCCCCTCCGAGGCATGTGAGATGGGAACGTAGCCGATGCCGATGGCCTTGCCAAGGGTGGGGCTCATCGTCCCGCTCGTCACCTTGCCGGCGGCGGCGCTGTCCACGAGGATTTCGGCGTCGTGGCGGGGGATTCCCCGGTCCACCATCTCGAATCCGACGAGCTTTCGCTTGGGGCCCTCCTCCTTGATTTTCAGCAGGGCCTCGCGCCCGATGAAATCGCCCGCCTTGAACTTCACCACCCAGCCGAGCTCCGCCTCGATGGGGTTGGTAGTCTCGTCGATATCGTTCCCATAAAGAGCGTACTTCATTTCGATCCGCAAGGTGTCCCGCGCCCCGAGCCCGCAAAGCTTCAGGCCGAACGGCTCCCCCGCCTCGAGAAGCGCGTCCCAAATGCGGGGGGCGTCCTGCGCGGCGCAGTAAAGTTCGAACCCGTCCTCTCCGGTGTAGCCCGTCCGGGAGACCAGCATCCGGCACCCGGCCACCTCGCTGTCCGCCGCGTGGTAATAGGCGATCGCGCCGACGTCTCCATCCCCCGCGGCGAGTCCGCCGAGGATCTCCCCGGCCCGCGGCCCCTGGAGGGCCAAAAGCGCCGTCTCTCCGCTCACGTCCCGGAAATCACATTCCCCAGGCACGCGGGAGGACATCCACCCAAAATCCTTTTCAATGTTGGAGGCGTTGACGACGGCCATGTAGCGCTCACCGCCCGTTCGGTAGACGGTGAGGTCGTCCACGATTCCGCCGTCCTCTCTACACATGGCCGCGTACTGGACGCGGCCCACCCCGAGCTTTTCCAAGTTGTTCGTGACGAGCCACTGAAGGAAGGCCGCCGCCCCCGTCCCTTCCGCCTCGAACTCGCCCATGTGGCTCACATCGAAGAGCCCTGCCGCTTCACGGACGGTGCGGTGCTCCTCGATGACCCCCGTGTACTGGACCGGCATCTCGAAGCCCGCAAAGGGGACCATCTTTCCCCCGGCGGCCAGATGTTTCTCGTACAGAGGGGTTCGCCGCAGGGTGGCCTCAGCGTCCGTCATGCAATCCCCCTGTGGTCCATTGTCCCGGAAAATCGAATCGAGCCTAACCGCGTCCGGCGGGGAAAATCAAGAAGGGTCCCGCCCGGAAACGGCCTCCGCGCGCGCCTCATTCGTTATAGGTAAAAAACCCCCGGCCCGCCTTTCGGCCCAGGTGCCCCGCTCGCACCATCTTTTCCAAAAGAAGATTCGGCTTGTAGCGCAGATCGCCGATCTCCCGGTAGAGCGTTTCGGACTTAGCGAGGTGAATGTCCACCCCGATGAGGTCGATGAGCTCGAGCGGGCCCATCGGAAGCCCCGCCCCGGCCTTCATCGCCTTGTCGATATCCTCGGCCGAGGCGAGCCCTGCGGCCAGGACCTCGACCGCCTCGTTGAGCATCCCCGCAAGGGTCCGGCTCGCGATTCCGGCCGAACTGTCGAAGCGGACAATGACGGGCTCCTTCCCCATCCGGACCGCCAGCTCCCGGGTCCGCTCCACCGTCTCGGGAGCGGTCGCGGCCCCCGGCATGATCTCGACGAGCTTCATGACTAGGGGCGGGTTGAAAAAGTGCATACCGACCACCCGTTCGGGACGCGAGACGGCAGAAGCGATTTCGGTGACGGGAAGCGAGGAGGTGTTCGTGGCGAAGATGGCCTCGGGGGGAGCGACCCCGTCCAGCTCGGCGAAGACCTTCTTTTTTACGTACATCTCCTCAAAGACCGCCTCGAGGACGAAATCGGCCTCGGCCGCCGCACCGCAGCCCGCCGCGGGGCAGATGCGGGAGAGGATGTCTTTCATTTCATCGGCGCGCATCTTGCCCTGCGCCACTCGGCGGCCGAGCCGGCTCCCGAGACCTTCGATGGCCCGGGAGGCGGCCTCCTCGTTGATGTCGGCAAGGATGGCGGGAATCCCGCACTGGGCGAAAAGCTGCGCGATGCCCGCGCCCATGGACCCTGCGCCGACCACCATCGCCCGGCTGATCTCCATCGTCCTCTCCTCTGATTATTATCGCGGCCCTCGCTCAAAAAGAGACGCGGGCCGCCATGCGCCTCTCTCTCAAATGAAACGCTCCCCGCTGGCGAGGCGAACGAAATGGGGAGAGTTTGGAATTCCGGGGAAGCGATCCTCCGAACCGTTCAGGTCTGCGGATGGAATGCGGCGGCGAACCTCTTTAATTATATGACATACACGCCGCGGCGGCGGCAAGACAACCGGGCGTTCACGCAATCTGCGCCCCGCGGCAGAGAGCCGCCAGGGCCGCTTGAAAATCCACAGGGGGCTCCGTCTCGATTTCGTGCGCCTCCCCCGTCGCGGGGTGGATGAACCGGAGGCGGCAGGCGTGGAGCGCCTGCCGCGCGATGAGCTCGCCGGGCGTCTCTCCGTTTTCTCCGCGCGCCCGGCCCTTCCGGGCCGGACGCGACCGCCCGTAAACGGGATCTCCCAGAAGGTGGTGCCCGATATGGCGGAAATGGACCCGAATCTGATGGGTGCGCCCCGTCTCAAGGGTAACCTCGACCAGCGCCGCCCCTGCAAACGACTCCCGCACCGCGTAATGCGTGACCGCTCGACGGCCCCTCGCCACCACGGCCATCTCGGTGCGGTGGGCGGGATGCCGGCCGATGGGCGCGTCGATGGTCCCCCGCTCCGGCGCTAGGCTGCCCCGGACCAGAGCGAGGTAGGTCCGCTTGATGCGCCGCGCCTTCAGGTCCGCGGAGAGGCGCCGATGGGCCGCGTCGGTTTTCGCCACGATCAGGAGCCCCGAGGTGTCCCGATCGAGACGGTGGACGATGCCGGGCCGCTCCACTCCGCCGATCCCCGACAGCTGGCCCCGGCAATGGTGGAGAAGCGCCCCCACGAGGGTGCCCTGCTTCCGGCCCGCTCCGGGATGGACCACAATCCCCGGGAACTTGTTCACCACCAAGAGGTGGGGGTCTTCGAGGCGTACATCGAGGCTCGCCTCCTCCGCCTCGAGCCGGAGCGGTGCGGGGGGAGGAATCTCGACTTCCACCCGCGCGCCGGGGGGGAGGCGCTGACCCGCTTTGACCCCCTTGGCGGAGAGCGCCCCTTCCACACACACCCTTCCCGCCCGGATCAGGGCCTGGAGGCGGGCGCGGGAAAACTGGGGAAGGCACCCGGCAAGGAAGAGATCGAGCCGCTCGGCGCCCTCCCCACAGCGGAACCGGTGGCGCTCGGAAGGGCCGCTTTCGGGCTCCTTTCTCATTTCAAAGAAGAGGGACTATCCCCTCGGGCTTCGGAGGAAGTCCAGCGCCAAGAGAGCCACCCCCGCGCTGATGCACGAATCCGCGAGGTTGAAGGCGGGCCAGTGGTAGCTGCCGTAATACACGTCGATGAAATCGATCACTTCCCCGTAGGCGAGGCGGTCCACCAGGTTGCCGAGGCCGCCGCCGAAGATGAGCATCAGGGCGTGGCGGCCGTAGGCGTGGGCGGAGGAACTGTACCTGTAAAGGAAGAAAACGAAAACAAGGGCACCCAGCGTCACCGCGATGAAAAAAATGGGAATGAAACCGCTCGGATGGGAGGCGAGAAAGCCGAAGACCGCCCCCCGGTTCTGGATGTAGGTGATGCTCAGGTATCCCGGGATGAGGGCGAGGCTTTCCCCGAGGAGGAAGCGGGAGGCAACGGTCAGCTTGATGGCCTGGTCGGCGGCCGCGACCGCTCCCGCGACGATGAAGAACGGGCGCTGTGCGGGGGGCTGAGTCACAACATGGCTTTCGCGGCGATTCGGGCACAGCGCGCCGAGAGGTCCGGGAACCGGGGGTCGGAGCCGACGTCCTCGGTGATCTTCCACGACATGGCGCATTTTCTTCCCACCGCCTCGCGCACCTCCACGGCCAACCCCTCGACCGCTTCGCTCCGGAAAGCGTCCCCTGGCGGGTCCGCGCCGGCGGGGGCCATGGAAGACGCCGAGACGATGAACACATCCGCCATATCCTCCTCAAACGGGACGAGGCCCTCCCGAAGAGAGTCCGGCGGGAAAAGCCGCACCCGGTAATTGAGGGAGCTTCCCTTCCCCTTGCCCCGGTCCTGCCGGGCGACTTCGAGCGCCTTGAGCACTTCGCCCCGCACCCGGAGGAGAGGCTCCCACCTTGCCTCGAGGGCGGCGTCACGCCGCCCGGGCTGTGGCTCCGGGAAGGGGGCCAGATGGATGCTCTCGCCGTAGAACCGGGGGGTGCGGCGGTAGGCTTCCTCCGCCGTAAAGCTGAGGATGGGCGCCATGAGCCGGAGGAGCGCATCCAGGAGATCGTGCAAGGTGCTCAAGCCCGAGCGGTGCTCAAGCTCATCAGGGGGAGAGATGTAAATCCGGTCCTTGATCATGTCCAGGTAGAAGGCGGAGAGATCCACCGAGCAAAAGTTGTTCAGCGCGTGGTAGACCGCGTGGAACTCGTAATCCTGGTATCCCTCTCTCACCCGTTCGATCAGCAGGTCGAGCCGGCTCACGATGAGACGGTCGATTTCCAGGCGCTCGGGGAGCGGCACCAAATCTTTTCGCGGATCGAAACTTTCGAAATCGCGCAGGTTGCCGAGGAGGAACCGGCAGGTGTTCCGGATCCGGCGGTAGGCCTCGGAGAGCCGGGTGAGGATGAGAGGGGAAATGCGGATGTCCTCGCGGTAGTTCTCCGCCGCGACCCATAGGCGCAACAACTCCGCCCCGGACTTTTGAATCACCTCGTCGGGCGAGATGACGTTTCCCAGGCTCTTGCTCATCTTCTTGCCCTTGCCGTCCACGACGTAGCCGTGGGTGAGGACTTCCCGGTAAGGGGCGGCGCCCTGTACGCCGACGGCGGCAAGAAGGGAGCTGTGGAACCAGCCCCGGTGCTGATCGCTCCCTTCGAGATACATGTCCGCGGGCCAGGTCAGGTCGGGGTGGCCGTTCAGAACGACGGCCTGGGTCACGCCCGAGTCGAACCAAACGTCCAAGATGTCGGTCTCTTTCCGGAACGAGTTCCCGCCGCACTTTTCGCACTTGTAGCCCGCCGGGACAAGGTCGCCGGCCTCCAAGCGGTACCAGAGATCGGCGCCGTCTTCCTCCTCCATCCGGCCAGCCACCTCCATCGCTACTTTCGGGTCGGCGGCGGTGTGGCCGCAGTCCGCGCAGTGGAAAGCAACGATCGGCACGCCCCAGGCCCTCTGACGGGAAATGCACCAGTCCGGCCGGTTTTCGATCATTCCATAGATGCGCTCCTCGCCCCAGGGAGGAATCCACTTGACCTTGCGGATCTCCCTGAGGGCGCGCCCGCGGAGATCGTTGTGCTCCATGGAAATGAACCACTGGGGGGTGGCCCGGAAGATGGTGGGCCGGTGGCTCCGCCAATCGTGCGGGTAGGGGTGGGTGTAATCCTCGACGGCGTAGAGGACGCCCCGCTCCCGGAGGAGGGCGATGATGTTTGGATCGGCGTCGAAGACGAACTGGCCCGCGAAGTGCTCGACGTCGGGGGTGAACTTCCCGTCGTCGTCGACGGGACTGTACACCTCGAAGCCGTACTCCATGCCGGTCTCGTAGTCCTCGCGGCCGTGCCCGGGGGCGGTGTGCACGATTCCGGTCCCTTGATCCAGGGTGACGTAGGGGGCGTGGACGGCGGCGGCGTCCCGGTCGATCCAGGGGTGGCGGGCGGCGAGGCCCTTGAGGCCGGCGCCCGGAAAAGCCGCCAGTTTCTCGAAGGGTGGATCCCCGTTTTTCGCCTCTTTGGCGGCCAATCCCGTGAGGGGCTGGAGAAAGTGCTCGTGGAAGATGAGCACTTCATCGCCCAGGCTGTATGCAGCGTACTCCAGCCCGGGGTGGAAGGCGAGGGCGAGGCTGGCCGGAAGGGTCCAGGGCGTGGTGGTCCAGATGAGGACGCTCGCGCGCGCCCCGGAGAGCTTGCCCTGCAGGGCGGGGACTTTCTCCTCCCAGGCGGCCGCATGCTCCGGCGAGAGGGGAAAGCGGACGTAGACGCTCGGGGTGGTGATCTCCTGGTACTCGACCTCGGCCTCGGCGAGGGCCGTCCGCAGCCCGGGGGCCCAGTGGACGGGCTTGAGGCCGAGGTAGACGCTCCCCTTTTCCATGAACTTGGCCAGCTCCCGCACGATGGCCGCCTCGTAGGCGTAGTCCATGGTGAGGTAGGGCCGGTCCCAGTCGCCGAATACGCCGAGGCGCTTGAACTCCTCACGCTGAATGTCGATGAATTTTTCCGCGTACTCGCGGCACAACCGCCGTTTTTCAACCGCGCTCACCTCGAAGCGGCGCTTGCCCAGCTCCTTGTCCACCTGGTGCTCGATAGGAAGTCCGTGGCAGTCCCACCCGGGCACGTAGACGGCGTCGAAGCCGCTCATCTGCTTGGATTTGACGACAAGGTCCTTGAGGATCTTGTTCAGGACGGTGCCCAGGTGGATGTTCCCGTTCGCATATGGCGGGCCGTCGTGCAGGTTGTACCTGGGCCGGGAGGCGGAGTGCTCCCGCAGTTTTCCGTAAATTTCCATCCTTTCCCAATCCGCCAGCAGGTCCGGCTCCCGTTCGGCCAGGTTCGCCTTCATGGGAAAAGCGGTCTTGGGCAAGTTGAGCAGCTTTTTATAGTCCGTCGTCATGCTCCGGGAATCCTTGATTATCCCTCGGCGGGCGCGGGCGCTACGGGCGCCTGCGGGAACCCCGCCGCCGCGTGCACGAGCCGCATGGTGGCCTGCGCTTCGGCCCGGGCCCGGGCGCCGCCACCGGCAAGAACCGTTTCCACGTAACTCGGATCCTTTTCCATCCGCTTCCTCTCTTCCCGATAGGACCGGAAATATTCCTCGATTCTTTCGTGGAGCATTTTCTTGGCGTCCCCGTATCCGAATCCTCCGGCGAGATACCGCCCGCGCATCTCCTCCCGCTCTTTCTCGCCGGCGATGAGGCTATAGATCGCGAAGACGTTGCACTTGTCCGGATCCTTGGGCGCTTCGAGCGAGGTCGAGTCGGTCACGATGGACATCACCTTTTTCTTGAGCGATTTCCCCTCATCGAAAATATCGATGGTGTTGTCGTAGCTCTTGCTCATCTTCTGACCGTCGATCCCCGGCACCTTGGCGCCTGTGTCCAGGCGGTGGACGGGAATCGAAAGGGTTTCCCCGTAAGTGCGGTTGAACGCCTGCGCCATGTCCCGCGTCATCTCGACGTGCTGAACCTGGTCCTCGCCAACGGGAACGACGTTCGAGCGGTAAATGAGAATGTCGGCCGCCATCAGGACAGGATAGAAGTACAGGCCCATCGTTGCGGAAACCCCCCGATGCACTTTGTCCTTGTAGGAGGTGGCCCGGTCGAGAAGCCCCTTGGGGGTGACGCAGGAAAGAATCCAGGCGAGCTCAGCCACCTCCGGCACGTCCGACTGGCGGAAGAAGACGGCGCGCTTCGGGTCCAGGCCGAGCGCCAGGTAGTCGAGCGCGACATCGCGCACCAGCCCGGCCATCTCCTCCGGGTCCTGGACGGTGGTCTGGGCGTGATAGTTGGCGATGAAATAGAAAGCCTCCCCTTCCTCCTGAAGCTCGATGTGCTGCTTCAGGGCGCCGAAGTGGTTTCCCAAGTGGAGCTTCCCCGAGGGCTGCACCCCCGAGAGGAAGCGAACCTTTTTCCCCGCCTTCACCGGGCCGCTCGCCATTTCCGCCTCACCCAACGCCGCCGGCGCATATCGGCTTCACTACATGCCGGTAAGCTGAAGCAACGCCCGCACCACCGCCAGCTCGACAGACCGCAAAACAAGGAATATCGGCCACATGATGGTACGCAGAAGATCCAAAAATATCAGTCCCAGGACGATGAAAAACCCGTAGGGCTCCATATGGGAGTATCGCCAAGCCAACTTCCTCGGCAAGAGGCCAACCAGAATCCGCCCGCCGTCGAAGGGAAGGATGGGTATCAGGTTGAAGGATGCGAGGGCGGTGTTGATCAGGAAACTGACGCGCAGCATAAGTGCGACCGGTTCGCCCACCGTCCCCGTTGCCAGGCCGAAACGCTGAATTTGACGCAAGAGAACCAAGCTGGCAATGGCCAGAACGAAATTCGTCGCCGGGCCCGCCACCGCCACCCACATCATATCCCGCCGGGGGTTCGCGAAGTTCTGCGGGTTCACCGGCACGGGCTTCGCCCAGCCAAAACCCGTCCCCGCCGCTATCGAGATGGCGAAGGCGAGCGTCCCCATCGGGTCCAGGTGGACGATCGGATTCAGGTTCAGTCTTCCCAGCATCCGGGCGGTCGGGTCGCCCAGCCTGTCGGCCATCCAGCCGTGCGCCACTTCGTGGAAGCTCAACGCCAACAAAATAGCCGGCAAGGCGACCACCAGCTGCTGCAAATAATCCGCTGAGAACAAAACAACCCCTTACCTTCAGACTCGATGGCGGAAACCCGGCTGGCCCCCTGCTCACCATAAGGGGCCGCAATCTTTTCTTCAGCCGGGGCAGGCGGCATATCCAGCCGAAACGGGAGGGATTCTAAGGACTTGCAGAGGGAGTCGTCAACGGAGCGCTGCCCACCGGGAAGATGCCTGGAGTAAGGATATCAGGAATCCCATGTGAGTCCGGCGGAGATAATCCAATAAAAACCAACTCCCGGAAGGGAGCCGGCTCTTTTGTTTCGCCGGCGCGGCGGAGGGAGGCCGCCCCCGGCCCGCTCCTGGCCAACATGGCCGACTTCGGCAATACGCCCCATATTTCCGCCGCCGAGTTCGAGCAGATGGGCTTCCGCTTCGTCATCTTCCCGGGCGTCGTCCTCCGCGCGATGATCATGGCGGGGGAGGAAATGCTCGGCGAGCTCAAGGAAAAGGGAACCCAGCGCGAATTCCTGGACCAGATGATGACGCGCGAAAGGCAAAACGAACTGCTCGATTACCAGGCATACTTCGAAATCGAGAAAAAATACATTCCGGGCGAATGATCGCCCCCCTCACGATCCCACGAACTCCGGCTCCACTCTATTAGGAATGAGACCCGCCTCCGCCGCGCGGTGAAGGAGGGTCCGCACCGCCCCTTCCCCCGCCACGCCGTAGGCGCGGGTCCAGTCGTTCACGTACATCCCCACAAAAGTATCCGCTTTCTCCCGGGGCAGGTCCCGCGCATAGACCATCGCGTGATCGAGTGCCTCCTCCCGGTGTGCGAGGGCGTATTCGATGCTCTTCCGGAGGAGGAGGCTGACCTCGCGGACGGTTTCCTCGCCGAGATCCTTGCGAATCACGTTGCAGCCGAGCGGGAGGGGGTCTCCCGTTTCCCGCTTCCACCAGGCACCGAGGTCCTCGATCAAGCGAAAACCTTCATCTTGATAGGTAATCTGGCCCTCGTGGATGAGGAGGCCCGCGAGGACGTTTCCCCCTTTTACCTCGTCCATGATCCGGTCGAAGGGGACCACCCGGTGGCGCGGCTCGGCCCCGCCCAGGTAGAGCCGGAAGGTGAGATAGGAGGTCGTCAGGAGGCCCGGCACCGCGATTTCCACCTCCGGGAGCCTCTCCGGCTCGAGCGGCTCCATTGACACCACGATGGGGCCGTAGCCGTCCCCGAAGCTCGCCCCGTGGGGGAGAATGGCGTAGCGGTCCGCCAGATGGCAGTAGGCGTGAAAGCTGACGGCACTGACCTCGTACTTTCCCTCGAAGGCGGCCTGGTTGAGGGACTCGATGTCGCGCAGCTCGTGGACGAACTCGAACCCGCCCGTGTCCACCTTGCCGTTCGCCAGGGCGTGAAACATGAAGGCGTCGTCGGAGTCCGGGCTGTGCGCGATGTGGATCTTGGTCGGGGACAAAAGAGCCTCGCCTATTTATTGTGGTCTATCACCGAGGGCGGCAGTTTCCCCTCAGCGGCGGCGCGGAGAAGGGTCGCGACAAGGGCGGCCATATCTTCGAGATCCCTTTCCATGAATAACTCGACGGGGCTGTGGGCGTAGCGCCGGGGAAGGTTGACGTTGGCCGTGGGAATCCCCCCGGGCCGGGACCGGCTGAGGGTCGCGGCGTCCGTGAAGGTGCCCATGAAAACGTCCTCCTGCAGCGGCACCCCCGCCGCCTCCGCCGCCCCGCGGACAAAATCGAACATTCCTTTCGGGATGATGTGGCCAAGTGGGCTGCCCCGGAACTGATCGTGCCTTCGGAGCACGGGTCCGCCTCCCAACAGAACGCCGCACGCGTATCCTCCCTCCGCCGAATCCGAGGCGGGCATGGTGTCGAGCACGAGAGCGGCGTCCGGCGGGGGACCCCCGCAGGCCGTTTCCGCCGAGAGAACAGACGCCCCCCGCGCACCGACCTCCTCCTGGACGCAAAAGGCCACGGTGAGGGTAAGCCGATCCTTTAATACCTCTGCGTTCTGCAGGGCTTCGACGCAAAGGGCGCACCCGACGCGGTTGTCCACCGCCTTCGACTTCCACGCCCCCCCACCCAACGCCTCGAAGGGCCCGACGAAAACGGCGAGAGTGCCCGGCCTGATCCCCAAGGCGCGCACTGCCTCTCCATCACCAAGTCCCGTGTCGATCCACATCTGGGAAGGAGTGGGATGCTCCTGGCCTTGGAGGGCCTGGAGGTGGCCCGCGGTGATGTTTACGACGCCGCGGTGCAACGCGCCGTCCTCTGTGAGCAGGTCCACTTCCCTCCCTGGCAGGACGGCGTCCGCCACGAGTCCCACCTTCTCGAAGCGCACGGCGCCGCCCGGTTCCACCCCACGCACCACGAGGCCCACCTCATCCATGTGGCACTCGATGAGAAGATGAGGGGCGCCCTCGGCCCCCCGCCGTTGGGCGATGAGGTTTCCGATAGCGTCCTCCCGCAGGACTCCCGCCGCCGGACGGAGCATCTCCGCCAAGGCCAGACGCACCGCCGCTTCCCGGCCCGGTGGACCGGGAAGCGCGGCCAGCGCATGTATGCGTTCTATGAGGGGTGAACCCATCCGCGAAAGGTCAATCCACGACGGCGACGGCCCGCGCGGGCGCGGCTTCGGCGTCCATGATCTTGATCGGGAGGGCCATCATGAAAAACCGCTCCTGGCCGATCTGATCCAGGTTATCGAGCCCTTCGATGAGGAGAACGCCGTTGCCCAACATGATGTGATGCACCTTGAACTCGGTCGAGTTGAAATCCGTTCGGCGGGCGTCGTATTCCTCGAAAAAGTCGAAGGCGATGGCCTTGGGCTTGCGGTCAACAAGCCACTGGGCGGCCGACTCATCAATATAGGGCGACTCGGTGTAGTACTCAAGCGTGCCGAACATCTTTTTTCCCCAGTCCGTCCTCAAGAGAATGATATCGCCCGGCTTGCATTTGTCCTTAAATCTCTCAAGGTTCTTGCCGGTGATGACGGCGTTCGGCTCGCCCATTTCGGTGAGGTCCAGCATGATCGTTTCACCCATGTACCGATGGATGTCGATCTCGCCGACTTGGGGGGCATTCTTTTCAACGTGAAGGGTGCTGTCGACGTGGGTGCCGGTGTGGGCGCTGAGTTCGAGCCAGGTCGCCTGCCAGTGATGGAGGTCCGGCCCCCTGAACGCCGTTGTGTGTTTCACTTTTTGGGGCACGCCCGGCGGGATCGGAACCTCGCTTTGGATTTTACAGCTGATATCGATATATCGGGGCATACTCCCCTCCTCCGCGAAAAGGATCGGGGACCGTTTTATTCAATCGAGATTTTCCCGTGTTATAAATGACCAATATATCGAAAAGTATTTTGCCACACGTCATATTCGATGCCAAGCCTGATCCGCTCCGCTGAATCGGAAGTATCCCAGGAACATTGCCGGAGGAGCCAACAAGGATGGAACCCATCGAAGATGCCGCCGGGCCCGAGCGCCCCGCTCCGGACGCTCCCGTAGAGAACGCGCACGGGGAGGCGGTCCGCCTATCGGAACTGTGGCGAGGATCCCGGCTGATCATCATCTCCTTGCGCCACCTCGGCTGAATGTTCTGCCGGGAACAGCTGACGCAGTTGCGGCAGAGTATGGAAGATTATAATAAGCAGGGCGTTCCGCTGGCCGCCGTGAGTCCCGCGGGCGGAAAACCAACGGGCGCCGTTTGCGGCATGCTGAACCTCGGTTATCCCTGTTACGGTGACTCCGCCGGAGAGGCCTACGAAGCGTTCGGGATCAAACAAGGGATTTTCGGCAATCTGGAGATAATTAGCACACTCTATCCAATGATTTTCTCACCTTTTTGAGAAAGTTTTGGCAGGACCGTGCGGTTGGCGATAATCGCCGCTTGCCGGCCGCGTTCATCATCGACCGTGGGGGAACGATCCGCTGGACTTGGCGCGGAAAAGACACGGCGGACAATGCCAGCACCGAAGACCCTCTGTCCGCCCTGGACAATTTAAATCTCTCTCAGTGGATTGGGATTATTGTTATTGATTTATCAAAAAACTGTTTTTCTTTCGCGCAGCGGCGACCGCCCACCGCTCGAGAAATTCCACCATCTTCTTGATCGCCAATTGATCCGGGCCCGGCCGGAGGCGAATAAAAAATCATGCCCTTCCCCCGGACCTTCACCTACTCGATGCTTGCACGGTCTCACCGTGCTTCAAATTTCAAACTAGCGCCCATCGCTCACACCAATAAACTTACGGATTTCTGATGAATCTTAATTTCACATTCGAAAACGGTCAATCGCTCAAACCGAAAATCTCCAAAATTGACCCCCCCCGTCTCGGCGTGCTAGCTTCGCCCTCGAAAAGAGTACGGGCAATCTACGACAAGTTCGTTCTGAATCTTTGAGGCTTTCATGAATGCGGCGTCCTCACATTCCCCTTTGCTGAGCGTGATCATTCCTTGCTACAACGAGCAGGATACGATTCGAGAAATCATCGAACAGGTTCGAAAGGTACCGCTCCGCACCGAACTCATTGTCGTCAACGACGGGAGCACAGACGCCAGCGGGAAGATTCTCGCCGGGATGGATTCGGAGGGGCTCCTAGTTATCTCCCACCCGAACAACATCGGGAAAGGTGCCGCGCTCTCCTCGGGCTTCGCCTTGGCCAAGGGCGATATTTTTGTCATTCAGGACGCGGATCTCGAATACGATCCGATGGAACTGCCGGATCTTCTTGAACCAATCCGAAAGGGAGTGGCGGATGTCGTCTACGGGACGAGATTCGGGGGAAAACCTCAACGCGTCCACATGTTCTGGCACAAAATGGGAAATCGGCTTATCACTTTCTTAACCAATCTTCTCTACAACTGTACGCTGACCGACACGGAAACGGGTTACAAGATGTTCCGACGGGAAGTGGTGGAAGGAATTTCTCTCCGTGCGCGCCGGTTCGATGTTGAACCGGAATTAACGGTAAAAATCTTAAAAGCAAAAAAGTGGAGAATTTACGAACTGCCCATATCCTATTACGGGCGTTCGTACGAAGAAGGAAAAAAGATAACCTGGCGGGACGGCCTGATCGCGGTCTGGACCCTCATTCGCCTCAGATTTCGGGACTGACGAAACAGGAATCCCCCGCGCGAATCACCAGCCTTCCTCTGGGATTCCCTCGGTTTGGTCCTCTTGCGGCTTTCAGAACCCATCCTCCCGCAATTCCGCGCGTTCCTCGACTCGAATCTTCCCTTTGGCCTGCGCCTTAAGGGAACAGTGGAGGAATCGGGAGACACCGAACAATTGTGGATTGACAATCAGGACGCACCGCGAATCGCCCTTCACATTCGCCGCGGCTGGATAGCCCCTGTGGGCGAGACCACATCTATCCTCTCCCACCTCGAGGAAATGGAGGTCTTGGCGGGAGAATTCGCCGGGGACGAGGAAGTGTTGAGATTTTTTTCTTTCTCCGACGGCGCCAGAAAGGCCGTCGCCGCCAACGTCACCATCAACGGACTTCCCATCGTGAACGACCAGACCGTCCGACCACCCAACCATGCCGAACCTTGACCTCTACTACCGAAAATGTGTCATCGGCGGTCCCCGCTCCTCCATCGTCGTTGCCAATGATTTCAAGTCCTTCTCCCGCGCCATCCGCCGCAAGCTCATCCTCGAAACTGCTGGCCGGTCCCCGGCCGATGCCGCCACGCCTATCGACAAACGTTCCATCCCGGTCGCCCGGGGGCGCACGGCTCCCCCAGCGACGTCGGCGAGCGGAGGCGGAGAGAAAGGTTCGGGTATTAAGGAGGTCCGGGCCCAAAGGGAAATATTTGTCCGAGAAAACCCGCGTTGATTCTGCCGAACCCAAATTTCCTGCCGGTTTTTTTCCGCTAGACAAAGGAAATGGAGAGTGGCGTTCGCTCACCGCGCGCGGCGTTTTCCTATGGGTTGAGCAAGACGGTGAGCCCGTGGGGCTTTTTGTCCACCCGCAGCGTACTCAGTATCGCTTTCGCCGAACCGTCGATGATGGTGACGCTGTTGGATTCGTTGTTGGCGACGAAGAGAACCCCTTTCGGCGTGACGGCGACGTGGAAGGGTCCTTTCCCAACGGGCACGGACGAGGCAATCTTTCGGCTCGCAATGTCCACGGCGATGACCGAGCTAGTCCCGCGGTCACTGAACCACATCTGCTTGGCGTCCACGGGCAGGTAGTCTCCGTCACGTCCCCGCTTCGGTCCGTGGAAGGGGTAGCGACCGACGCGTATCTGACCCAGGACACGCCGGGTCTTCGGGTCGAGGAAGTTGACGTAGGGGTCAGGGTATCCGATGAAGCCCCCGTTCGTAATCCACACAATCCGGCCGGCGGGGCCGAAGATGACATCGTGCGCGTTCCGGCCGGAGTCCAACATCTGAACCTTCTTTTGGGGGTCCGTCAGGCTGACGATCCCCACCCGGGGAAGACCCTTGCGGTAGGGCTGGTTGGTCACGGTGAACCAGAGTTCCTTGCCGTCCGGGGAGAGGGAAATGTCGTGCTGGGCCAGGCCCACCTCGATGGCGGACCGCTTCTTCCACGTCCCGGTCTCGAATACGTTGATGAACGTCTCGCGCTCGTGTCCCACGTAGAGGATCTTGCTGTCCGCACTGAAGTTGAGGTCGTGCGGGTGCTTCCCTGTCTTGACGACGGCGATCCGCTTGAGCGACTTCGTGTCGATGACGGAGAGCTGCTCGGCGAGCCGATCGCCCGAGACGACCCAGCGGCCGTTGGGGGAGATCCCCATGTTGTGGGGGTTTCTTCCGGTGCGAATGCGCTTCACCCGCTTCAGGGCGGGAACCTCGCCTCGGTACACCCCGATCCTGTCGGTGGACTCCGAGGTGACGAAAAGGGTCACATTTTCGGCGGCGATCGCTTCTCCCGGCACAAAGAATGAAAAAATGACGAGTGCCGCAATGAATTTTAGCCCAAGAAATTGTATTCCCCGGTTCCACTTTTGCATCAAAATGCCTCCTTGAAAAAAGCCGACAAATCGCTTAACCCTTCATTTGAGACGGCCAGATTGTTATTTCTTATTAGCATGATTTTCGCCGTCGATTTCTCGGTGATTTCCTCGAACTGCTTCATTTGCTCCAACAATTTCCCACTTCCCCCAAAAAGCCTTGGGAATAAAACAGTAAACACCGTACCTGCAGGAAAGGACACTTTACAGGAAACGCGTTTCGTCACGCGCTCAATTAACGCACTTCAGAATAGCGCCGGTGCGAGCGGCCTCCTTTCATCGAAGCGGTGGAGGCCGACCTCGCGTGCGATCCGATAAGCCTCGGCCACCTCAAGGGAGGTGGAACGCCGGCCGATCTTTTCGTATTTTTCCGCGCCCACCTTCCATGCCGGACGGTACTGGTCCATGACGTTGACGTAGGTGTCCGGCGAAATCTCCTCCGAGAGG
>CAZUHN010000251.1:0-26337 GCA_964620535.1 uncultured Nitrospinaceae bacterium
TCGATGGTGTTCTCCAGCTCTCGGATGTTTCCCGGCCAGTCGTAGTTCGAGAGCAACTCGATGGCGTCCTGGGAAAAACCCTGAAGCTCCCGATTGTTTTTCGCCGAAAATCGCTGAAGGAAGTGCTCGACGAGAAGCGGAATGTCGCTTCGCCTTTCGCGAAGAGGAGGAACCACGATATTGATCACGTTGAGCCGGTAGTACAAATCTTCCCGGAATTGCTTCTCCGCAATGGCCCCTTGGAGGTCCTGGTTCGTCGCAGCGATGATTCGCACGTCCACCTCGAGGCACTCGGTTCCCCCCAGGCGCTCGAACTCCCTCTCTTGGAGAACGCGCAAAATTTTTGCCTGAAGGGAAAGTGGCATGTCCCCGATTTCATCGAGGAACATGGTCCCTCCATCCGCTAAACGAAATCGCCCCTCTTTCCGGGAGACAGCGCCCGTAAACGCACCGCGCTCATATCCGAACAGTTCACTCTCAAGAAGATTTTCAGGAAGGGCCGCACAATTGACCTTGATTAAAGGTTTGTCGGCGCGGCCGCTCATTTTGTGGAGCGCGTCCGCGACGAGCTCTTTTCCCGTCCCGCTTTCCCCGATGATGAGCACGGTCGCCGCGGTTGAGGCCGCTTGGCGAATCAGTTCGTTGACCTGGCGCATGGGCGGGCTGTTCCCGATGAGCCCCGTGCCGTCCCGAAAATTTTGAAGTTGGGCGCGAAGATCCGCGTTTTCGCGGAGCAACTCTTGTTTTTCCACCGCCTTGTAGATCGCCTTGAGAACGACCACCCGTTCGAGCGGCTTGAGGATGAAATCGGTGGCGCCCTCGCGCATCGCCTCGACGGCGGCCTCCACCGTGCCGAACCCCGATATCAGGAGCACCTCCGTCTCGGGAATCCGGCGTTTGAGCTCTTTCAAAAGGGTGATTCCGTCCATCCCGGGCATTCGCAGATCTGTGATCACGACATCCGCAGGATCCTTTTCGTAGAGCTGGACAGCGGACTCCGCATCGTGGGCGGGCGACACCCGGAATCCCTCCTTGGCAATCATTTTTTGCATCGCCTCGCGGCTTCCCTGCTTATCGTCCACCACCAGGATATGAATTTCGCCAGACGGTCTCATACTCTCGCCTCCTGGTTCGCCGCCGGCAAAAAAATGTGGAACGTGGTCCCCTCGGCCTCTTGGCTGGCGAACCGGATGGTGCCTCGATGCTCATGGATGATTTGCTGCGCGAGAGCGAGGCCGAGGCCGGTACCGTTCGCCTTCGTCGTGAAAAAGGGAGTGAAGAGAGAGGCCTGATCTTCGGGGCGTATGCCGGCGCCGTTGTCGGTCAACGTAATCTCTACTCCCCTTTCCACGATACTCGTGCGAACCGTAAGTTTTCCCCCTTCCGTCATGGCATCGAATGCGTTAAGAACCATATTCTGGAGCGCGACGTGCAGCTGCGTTTCATCCATATCCACGTCCGGCGTGTTTTCATCGAGGCCGCGCTCGATCTCGATCCTCCGGCTTGCCGCCTCTTCGCTGTGCAGGACCAGCAGTTCCTCGATGACGCTGTTCACATCCCCGGGCCGGTGGTCTTCACGCGGCATCCGGACGAACTTCAGATAATCGTCAGTCACCTGACGCAGAATATCCACCTCTGTCTTGACGGAATCGAGGAGGGACCACGCCTCCGCGGTATCCACTTCTTTGAAGTGGCGCAGTTCATCCTCCAGGAGCTCGGCGTTGAGATTGATGGAGGAGAGCGGGTTCCGGATCTCGTGCGCCACCTGGGCGCTCATCTTCCCGACAATGGTGAGCCGGTCCCTCTGGAGAAGCTGACGCTGAAGCTCGCGCCTGTCCGTGACATCTCTCAGATACAAAATTACCTGAACAGTCTCTCCGTCGGCATCCAGGATGGGGTAGGTGTATATCTCCAGCTCGGTCCGCTTCCTGCCCAGCAACTGAACCGACCTTTCGGCGTAGCCGCCGCGGCCGCTCTGGAAGCACTCTGCAACCAGGGCCCGCTCGGCCAGAGATTCCGGCATCGGCGAATCCTTTCCTCCTCCCAAGGGTTGGTTCACGAGTTCCGCCAAATCCCGGCCGACCAATCGGGCCAATCCCCAATTGAGCATACGGATTTGATAATCCTTGCCGAGGATACAGATGCTGTCGGGGATGCCGTCGAAGAGGGCCTCGAGGCGCCGTTTGCTCTCCACCACCTGGGCCGACCAAAGAAGATTCTCCTCCGCCCGAATGCGGCGCCGGTCCCTGTCAAAGATGAGAAGCGCCGCCGAGATGACGACGATGATCCCGAAACTGGTGATGATGAGTTCCTTCCGGAACGTCCGGCGCACAAGGCGGACCACTTCGGACGAAGGGGCCGTGACCGCCAAAGACCACTTCACGGACTCCACCCGCAAGGGCGCGAACGCCGTCAAGGTTCTTTTCCGCTTGCCGAAATTTTCCGTGCCGAAATCGAAATGCCAATCGTAGCCGCGCTCTCCCCGGCGCATCCGCCGGAAGATCCCCTTCAAGCGATCATCGCCAGACTGCTCAGCGAGGGAGCCCAATTCTGCCCCCTCTTTCCCGCTGGCGCCCGGCCCGATGAGAATTCGCCCCTCTCCGCCCAAGAGCCAGGCCCGCCCCCGCAAGCCCGATTGGACCGGCTCGACAAACACCCGGTTCAAATCTTCCACGGAGACCTTGGCGTAGAGCCAATCCTTCTCGCTCACCGAGGCGAACCCCAGGATGTAGTCCGTCATTCCTTTGTAATTGACGGGAAGGAGGCAGGCCCCGCGGTCGGCGCCGCACCGGCGAAGCGCCGTCAAATACTCGGCCGGGACCTGCGCCTCCGTTTCCCTTCCCTCCCGGATGTATCCCACCTCGCTTACCCGAACCCCGTCGCCGATTTGCCCGTAAAGACCCGCGATCACGCTCATGCGGCTCGGGTGGTTCGGACCGACGGTCCGGAGAAAGCTGGCACTATAAAGGAGGCTGGAGGTGAGTTTGTCCAGGAAGGACACGATCCGCCTACTCGCCTGGTCGGCGAGAAAAAGTTGCTGCCGGTTGAACTGCTTTTCAATGTCCCCCTTCGCTTCAACGTATATTTCGTAAGAAAACCCGACGAGAACGGCCAAAATGAACGCCGTAATCGCGATGGTCTGGTATTTAAAACGGCGGTTTGCCCGGCGGGATTCGGTCAGGCCGACGGGCGGACCCGTACCCCTGCGCCCCTCCCTCTCCGCCGAAGCCGGGGGATCGCCGGCCGGGTAATCGTCTTCGGGCGATTTCCCATTCGAAGGAAAATCCAACAATTTCTCGCCCTCTCCCGAGGATAGGGTCCAACATTAAACCATTTAATATACCATATGCCTTGTCGAAGAATTCCTCCGGCGGAAAAAGGAGCATCCCTGAAAACGCCGGAAAGGTGCGGCTTGACACGGAAACAGGCCCAAAATATCTTGTTTCCGCACGCGCAGTAGCGAGTGCCGACCGAAATACCGTCTGCCAAAGGGCCACTGATGAGCGTTCAGACCCTTCCCGTCCGAAAGAAAGAAGTTCTCCGTGAGGTGGTCAACACCTTCATTGAAACGGCCGAGCCCGTAGGGAGCCGAACCGTTTCGGGCAAAACCTCGCATCCCATGAGCCCTTCGACCATTCGGAACATCATGAGCGACCTTTCGAATATGGGCTATCTCACCCAACCCCATGTCTCGGCCGGAAGACTCCCCACCGACCTGGGGTACCGGATCTTCGTGGACGACTTGATGGGATCCCACTTTGTGACCGAGGGAGAGCGGGAGACCATCCAATCGGGATACGGAATACGCTCGGTCCAGCTCGAACAGGTCCTTTCCAAAGTCTCCCGGGTGCTCTCCGACCTGACGAATCAAGCCGGGGTCATTCTCCTCCCCGGCGCGGAAAAGCTCCAGTTCCGGCACATCGAATTCATCCGGGTGGCTGTGTGCAAGGTTCTCGTCGTCATCGTGGCGAAAATCGGGTTGGTGCAGCACCGCATCGTTCAAATTGATGAAGACATCCAAAGGGAAGAGCTTGAGCGCATCTCCCGGTTCCTGAATGAGGAGTTCGCGGGCCTATCACTGCGCGAGATCCGGAAGAGAGTGCTCCAGCAGATGGACCAGGAAAGGGCCCAATTCGACGATCTCTACCGCAGGGCGGGGATGCTCAGCCTGCACGCCTTCCCGGAGGAAGAAAGCGGGGTGGACGAGGATTCCGTCTTCGTTGAGGGAACCTCGCGGGTTTACTCACAGCCGGATTTCGCCGAAGACACCGAAAAACTGAAAAACCTCTACCAAGCCTTCGAAGAAAAAGAGAAGCTCATTCACCTTCTCGATCAATGCATGGATTCCGAGAGCATCTGCGTCCTCATCGGGACCGAAAGCCAAATCGCGGGCATGGAGGAGTGCAGCATCGTCGCGCAGAATTACTACATGGACAGCCGCTCTCTCGGAACTATCGGGCTCATCGGGCCGAAACGCATGAACTACCCGCGCGTTGTCTCTCTCGTGGGGTTGGCCGCGGAATCGGTCACCCGCTTTATCTCCTCCGAAAAATCCTTCTAAGGGACAAATCGACGGGAATCGCCGCGCATCCCACACCGCCAAGGTTCCTTTCGCTCTCAGGCACCGGGATACGCTCCGGCCGGGGAACCGGTTCTCCTTCTTCTCCGGAACATCAAACCGTTAACGAAAACGGCAACCTCGCTTCCTGTTTGCCCTCCTCCGGGCCCGCCCCCGGAACGCCGGGAAGAACATCGTGGGAGCCACCGCATGAAACCACCGACGGCCTTTGAAGTTCTCAGCGTGACGCGGGAGGCCGCCCCGGAAGAAATCCGCCGCGGCTACCGCCGGCTCGCACTTCGCTACCATCCTGACAGGAACCCGGACAATCCCAACACCGAGAAAAAATTCAAGGAACTCGTCGTCTCCCACGAAAAAATCAGAAACCTCCCGGCCCGGCCGGGAGAGGAAATCGTTTCGGCCGCGCTCCCCCCGGCGGGGGCGGCAACGGGGACCAGCTCGTGAAGGTCTCCGTTTTGGCTCCCGCCCTCTTGCGGTGGTTTCACGAAAAGTGGATATCCCTCACCGGGTAGGAACAACAGGGGCGATTCCGGCTCCGGATCATTGCGGGAGAGCGTTATTGTTGCTATGAGGAGCCAAAACTTCTGAACGGGCGGTCGCGGCGACCCCGTTTTCCCGTGCGCAACCTTTGGCCTGAGGAGGAATCTGACGTTGTCCGATGACGTGAATGCACAAATCGATGAATTTCTCGCGAAAACGCTCGAAATGGACGGAAAGGAAGTCCGGGAGCGCGTCCCCTGGAACACCGAGGCCTCGGAGGACGCCATCCGCCATTTCGCCTACGGCACCGACGATGCGAATCCCCTCTGGACCGATCCGAAATATGCCGCCAAGAGCCGGCACAAAACCCTCGCCGCTCCTCCGGCCTTCTTTGTTTCCGTCCTCTACCCCATCCTCCACGGCGCTCCCATGGAGGTGCCGCTCTCCTCGCTCATCGGCGGAGTCGAGTGCGAGTGGCACAAGCCCGTTCTGGCCGGGGACAAGCTCCGCGCCGCCTCGGTCCAGAAGAGCACCTTCGAGAAGAAAAGCAAGGGGGACGGCCGGCGCCTCATATTCGTGATTTCGGAATGCACCTACTGGAACCAAAATGACGAGGTGGTCGCCAAAGCCACCGGAACCATGATCCGGGCGACCCAGATCGGCGATCAGCTCATGCTGGACCGGTCCATTCACAAGATAGGCGATGAAGAACTGAAAGAGGTCGAGGCCGGGTACCGGGCGGAAAAGATCACCGGCGCCGAGACCCGCCACTGGGAGGACGTCTCGGTGGACGAGGAGTTGCCGCCAATCATTCGCGGCCCCCTCACCATCGGGGACATGGTGGCCTGGAATGCGGCTCTCGGACCCTCCTACAGGGCCGGCCGCCTCGGCTATCTCGACCTCCTCAAGGCGCCCCATAACGCCGTGACCATCCCCCAACTCGGTTTTCCGGTGAAAAACTCCCAGCAGCACGAGGACGCGAATATCGCCGCGGGCCGGGGGATGCCGGGGCCCTTCGACAACGGCGTTATGCGCTTCGCCTGGGCCTGCCCCTTCGTGACGAACTGGATGGGGGACGACGGTTCCCTCAAAAAGTGCGCCGTTCAGGTCCGCAAGCCCGGAATCTACGGCGATATTTTCCGCTACGCGGGGAAGGTGACGGAGAAAAGCCGGGAGGGCGGGGACGCTATCGTGAAGGTGGAATTCACCGGAACGAACCAGAGCGGCGAGGTCGCCTCCACCGGAGCGGCCGAGGTGATCCTGCCTCTCCGGAACGCGTAACGATCCAGGCCGGCGCAGGAGAAGGGACGCCTCCCCGCACGGAATAACACGAGAACAAAATCGATCGGGGGCTCACCATGGCCCAAAAGTGGATGGAACTGCTCGTCCAGGTGGCCGGTGACCGCGCCGGGGAAGTTTCCTGCTGCCTCATCGAGGCGGGAGCCGCCGCCGTGGAGGAACGCGATGCCCTCCCCGGCGACGCCATCCTTGTCACCCACTTTCTGCTCGAGCCCGGGGCGGCGGAAAAGTACCGAGCCGCCGAAAGCGCCCTGGCGGAACTCGGCGTTCCCCGAAGCGCAATCACCATCCGCACCCTGGAAGAGCAGGATTGGACCGCCCTCTCCCGGGGGCACTTCACCGCGAGGGCCTACGGAGAGCGCCTTTGGGTCCGGCCCGCTTGGGAGGAAGCGCAGCCGCCCGAAGGAAGGGCCGTGATCGTTCTCGACCCCGGCCTCGCCTTCGGCACGGGGCGCCACCCCACCACAGAGCTCTGCCTTCGGGCCATCGACAGAATGTGCGCGGAAAGCCCTCCCCACCGATTCCTGGACCTGGGCTGCGGCTCGGGAATCCTCGGCGCGTCGGCCCTCAAGATGGGCGCGGGAGAAGTGATCGGGCTGGATCTTGACCCGGACGCCGTTTCCAGCGCCCGCGAGCTCGCCCGAAGGAACGGCCTGGAAGGGCGCATGCGCGTGGAGCCGGGAACGCTGGAGCCCGCCCGCATCGGGGAATGGTGGGGGGCGGTGAATTTTCTCGCCGCGAACATTTTTCTCGAACCACTTATCCTTCTCGCCCCCCGGATGGCGGCGGCCCTCGCCCCGGCCGGAAGGGGGGTCCTCAGCGGGATCGGTTATGAGCAGGAACAGGCCCTGGTCCGGGCGGTCGAGAACGCCGGGCTTTCCCTGCGCGGCCGCAAGCAACTCGAAGAGTGGATGAGTTTGGAGATCGAAAAGCCGTGAGCGGCAGAATCCGCCTCTTCCATGAGGATGCATCTCTCATCGGGAAGATGCGGGATGAACTGTTGAACCAGGAAATCTTCTACACACTGGATGAAGCCAAGGTACCGGTGGAGCGATGGAGGCAGGAATACAATCGAATCCGACCTCATAGCGCACTCGGCTACCGTCCACCGGCTCCCGGGGCGATAGCGCCACCTCCTCTAGGCTTCGCTACGCTTCGCCTTCCGGAGGTGGCTGCAGGACTAACATAAGGGGTGGTACCACTATCGGGGACAGGTCACTCTGGATTCTCACCCACAAACTAACTTCAATTATTCCCTCCTTTCTGGTAGCATCGCAGGATGAAACGACTTCTGACAGTTCTGTGTGTATTATCTCTACTTTCATTGGAAGGTTTTGACACTGCTAAAGCGCAAGGAAAATCCGGGATAGGGTTTATTGATGTGCACGTCCACCTGATCGGAGGGAGGGGCGACAATGAAGATTACGTAGGAGCAGTAAGTGAGGCAATCGCCCACATGGACCGCTTAGGTATCCGTAAAGCAATCATCATGCCTCCACCCCAAGTCATGAGCCAGCGCTGGTATGATTATCCATCTTTTGTTCATGCGTTAAGTGGATATCCAGACCGTTTCTCATTTCTTGGAGGCGGGGGCGAGTTAAACGTAAAACTCCACGAATATAGTGATCCGTCCACCGTCACAGAGGACGTTAAGAGGGCCTTTGCCGATCAGGCTGAGCAAACTATAAGAGATGGTGCCGTCGGTTTCGGAGAAATTGCTTCGCTTCATATTTCGGCTGCACCTGGACATCCATATGAGTTTGTTCCGGCCGATCATCCGCTTCTCCGGGTACTTGCCGATGTAGCTGCCAAATATAACGTACCAATAGATCTCCATATGGACGCTACCAATGATGAAATGCCCGTTCCACGCCGTTTCAAAGATGGAGATAATCCGCCAATCTTGCCACCAACAATTAGCTCTCTCCGTCGATTATTGAAACACAATCCTAATGCGAAGATTGTTTGGGCACACGGCGGATCAGATCCCTTGGGAGCAATGACTCCAGCTTTGATAAGTAATTTGATGGATGAGTATTTGAATCTTTACGTAAGTTTACGCGTTGTGGGCGGTAAAGCACCGATGCACAATAAGCTGCTTGGTTTCAAGAAGATTAAACCGGAGTGGATTGATATTCTAAAACGCCACTCTGATCGTTTTGTGATTGGATCGGATTCATTTTTTGTGTCGCCAAACCTTAGGAGTTCAGGACCGGGTGTCGCTTTCGCGCAAAAAAACATTCCCAAACTCAAAGCTACAAGACATTTTTTGTCATTACTACCACCAAACGTGGGCCCTAGCATTGCCCGGGACAACGCAGTGCGGATTTACGGACTAAAATAAATAGACTGGGCTTTATTGAACTACGTATTATTCCCTTGACCCGCGTTGCTGCACTTGAATGCATGTATCTTTTTCATGATGTTATTAACTTTTCATTGATTAATAGTTTTACAGAAATCGTGACAAGCTATTCGACATGATCGGGTCGCTCCTGTATAGGACAGCCTCGGGCATGGGCATTTGTTGTTCATCAAATTTGAATCGTAAAATCGGTAGTGGGGTAGGGGCATACACCGAACCGTATGTAAGAGTCCGTGGCTTGAAAAGAATTGGCGCTGTTCCCCTAGACACCGAAAAGGCACTTAACGCAAAAAATAAACTACCACTGGGCCTATGGAAAAAAGGAAACCAAACACCTCGGCTGCTTGAAATTATCGTTCAACCCAGAAATCATACAACCTTTGTTTTGTATTTGGCTGGAACTGTGATTTCAAGGAACTCCATGTCACCTGAACATTCTACCTCCATTGTGAATGATCTTTGGGGGCTGGAGGCAACAATCACCTGGACCAAGTTGTTGTTGTTCCCTAACTTGATCATTCTCGTCCGTTAAATGAATAGATAACTTTATCCAACCTTTAAGAATATAAATCATTTGAAATGCCAATTCATGAATATACAGTCCGGTAGTATGAAGTGAGCTTGGATCTCCATTGTCCTTAACACGTATTTTGTGCACCTTCACTTGCTGTTTTGTTGCTTCAGTGATATCGAGGTCTCGGTATTCAATAATATCTCGCAAGCCTTCTCCCCCAAACGCTCCTCCGGAAGGTGGCGAAAACACCCAAGCCACGGGGGCCCCGCCTCGCCCGTTCTCCGGGCCGCCCAGCGGACAAAATCCGGTTTGACGCGTTCTCTTCCGGCGCGGCATGGTTGTTCCCCGTTCATTGAAATTCCGTTTCCGTCCATTCGAAGGAAGGCTTCGTGAAAATCCTCATCGTCGGAGGAGGCGGGCGGGAGCACGCCCTGGCCTGGAAGCTGGCGCAGAGTCCCCGGGTGGAGGAGGTGGTCTCCGCGCCGGGCAACGCGGGCACCGCCCTCCTGGGCCGGAACGCGGAAGTGGGCGCGGAGGACATCGCGGGCCTGACGGTTCTCGCGCGGCGGGAGCGGCCGGGCCTCGTGGTGGTGGGGCCCGAGGCGCCCCTCGCGGCCGGGCTCGCCGACCGGCTGGAAGAGGAAAGCATCCCCGTCTTCGGCCCGAAGAAGGCGGGGGCGCAGATCGAGGCGAGCAAGGCTTTCGCGAAGGAGTTGATGAAGGAGGCGGGAATCCCTACGGCGGCCTTCGAGACCTTCGACGACCCGGAGGAGGCGCGGCGATTCGTGCACAAAAGAGGGGGCGCCTGGGCGGTGAAGGCGGACGGCCTCGCGGCGGGAAAAGGAGTGATCCTTTGTCCGGACTCCCCCGCGGCCGAGGCTGCCATCTGCGAGGTCATGGAAAAGCGGACCTTCGGGGAGGCGGGGGCGCGCTGCGTGGTGGAAGAACTCCTCGAGGGGGAGGAGGCGAGCTTTCTCGCCTTCGTGGACGGAGAGAGGGCGCTCCCCCTGGCCTCCTCCCAGGACCACAAGGCGGTGGGCGAGGGCGATACGGGCCCCAATACAGGAGGGATGGGAGCCTACACGCCCGCCCCGGTGATGACGGCCGCCCTCGAGAAAAAGGCCCTCGAAGAGATCGTCCTGCCCGCGGTGCGGGCGCTCGCCGCGCGGGGCACGCCCTATCGGGGGGTGCTGTACGCCGGCCTCATGGTGCGGGGAAACGACCTCCAGGCGCTCGAGTTCAATTGCCGCTTCGGCGATCCCGAATGCCAGCCCCTCCTGATGCGGATGGAGGGGGATCTGCTCCCGGTCCTGACGGCCTGCGCGGCGGGGAGTCTGAAGGGGGTAGGCCTTTCCTTCTCGAACGAGGCCACCGTCTGCGTCGTCATAGCCTCGGAGGGATACCCCGGAAGCTACCAAAAGGGCCACCCCATCGAGGGGCTGGAGGAAGCGGGCGGGATGCCGGGCGTCGTGGTCTTTCACGCCGGGACCCAGCGCGATGCCGGCGGCGCCGTCCGCACGGCGAGGGGGCGCGTCCTGGGGGTGACAGCCCGGGGGGGAGACATCCCCGAGGCCATCTCGCGGGCCTACGCCGCGGTGGACCGGATTCGCTGGCCCGGCGCCTTCTGCCGAAGGGACATCGGGACGAAGGCGCTGCGGAAGCGTTAGACGTTCCCGTCAAGGGCATGAGATATTCAAGTCATCGGAATCCCCCAAGGGCCATCGTGCCTGGCCCATCGTTAAGGCCCGGGCCTCCAGCAGGAGGACTCGCCTTGAAGGAGAATGCCCATGCGTCTGGAAGGAAAGACGGCCATCGTGACTGGCGGCGGCGGTGATATCGGGCGCGGCATCGCTCGCTGCCTCGCGCGGGAAGGATCCCGCCTCCTGTTGGCCGATATCTCGAAAGAATCGGCCAAGCACGCCGCCGAGGAAATCGGATCCGAAGGAGGAGATGTCCATTCGGTTCATGCGGACCTCACCCGAGAAGACGACGCCCAGGAGGTTTTCCGCACCGCCCTCGAAACCCTGGGCCAGGTAGACATTCTCGTGAACGCCCACGGGCGGGCGTCGCGGGAATTCGGAAACCCGCTCGAGCGCCTCTCCCTGGCAGAGTGGAACGACCTCATGGCCGTGAACCTCACGAGCGTCTTCCTGATGACCAGGGCCGTCCTCCCCCACATGCGCGAGCGGAGGTCGGGAAAGATCATCAACATCGCCTCCCTGGCCGGGCGCCGGGCAAACGAGAACCTCCCCCACTACAGCGCCTCCAAAGCGGCTCTCATTTCCTTCACCCAATCGATCGCCAAGGAGATGGCCCCCCACAACGTTAACGTGAACGCCATCAACCCCGGCTTCGTCTTCTCCCCCGTCTGGGAAAAGGGCCACGGCGTCCTCATGGCAGGCCAGAATTCCGAATGGGCGAACCTCTCGTCGCGGGAGATCTACGACCGAATCGTCCATTCCCTCGTCCCCCTCGGCAGGGACCAGAACCCGGAGGACGTGGGCCATTTTTGCGCCTACCTCGCCAGCGAAGAATCGCGGAACATGACCGGCCAGTCCATCAATCTCGACGGAGGCGTGTGGATGTTGTGAGGCGACGAAACGTTTGATGCCCCACGCACTCTTCCGCGGAAGCGAGGGAGCAGGGGTGGAGACCAAGGCGTTCATTCTAGGAAAATATCTCATCGGGAGCGCCGTCCTCGTCCTGCTCTACCTATTCGCGGTTCGGCCGCTGTTCGGCTGGATGACGATCATGGAAAGGCGTCTTGGCCTCCCGAAAAGGACAGGCCCCACCCGGTTCGCCGGAGGCGGGCCGCCCCTTAGGGAAGGGGCGGCGGGGAGGTGCGAGGCCCTTTCGCCGACCCCGCCCGAGCCCACCCCTGCCCAGCGCGAGCGAAAGGAGCTGCACAAAGTTTACGAGCAGGTGGCCGAATTCGTCACCTGGGAGCAGGGAAAGACGGCCGAACTTCTCGGCGACTAGGTTCGGACGCGGCGATGAAGTGAGGAGACGCCGCCCGGTGGAGCATCCAGAAGAAAAGGAGTCATTTCTCCATCCCAATCCAATAGAAGAGGGCACGACCCCCGCGCCACCAACAAGGAGGTCAGCCATGCCCACCTACATCAGTCTGATCAACTACACAGACCAGGGAGTCCAGACTATCGAGGATTCCCCAAACCGACTGGATGCCGCCAATAAACGCTCAATGACATAGGAGACAAATTGAAAGATTTCTATCTGACCCTCGGTGCCTACGACATCATCACCGTTGCCGAAGCCCCGAACGATGCAGTGGTTTCCAGGTTTTTCCTTGCTCTCGGTTCTTTCGGACACATCCGGACAACCACCTTGAAAGCGTTTTCGAAGAGGAACACCGGAAGATCATCAGCACAATTCCGTAATAAGAGGAAGACGCCCGGTCCGGCACTTGCGCTGGGTATATCCTGCCGTACGCCATCTCCCGCCCGGGCGGGTGATTCGGGGTTCCAAGGGTCTGTGGTGAATTTGATCATGCCTCACGGGAAGGCGGGTCCAGCATCCGAAAAAGAAAGAGGCCCACGCACCGGAAAGGGCGATCGCGTGGAAGCGCATCATTCCCGCTCATCACACCCTCATGATCTTTCTCGCCGAGGAATCCCCACCTATCTAGAAAAGGCGGAGACGCCGAACCAGGGTCCCCGGTGGGCGGAGGGCCACCCCTCTCATCGCCAGGGGCGCCCCCTCCTTTCGGATCCGGCCCCGACCCTACTGCTTCGATGCTATCGCCTCCCTTTCCGGCTGCCGGACGGAAAGCATCCCTCTAATTGCCCCCCTTTCCCTGCTTGTGGTGTAATTTCCGCGGTCATCTGAAAAAAGGAACGCGAAAGGAGGACGCCGTGAAAGCGATGGTGCTGCGGGAGAGGGGCGGGCCCTTCGTGCTGGAGGAGCGCCCCGAACCGGTGCCGGGCCCTGAGGAGGCGGTGGTGCGCGTTCTGGCCTGCGGCGCGGGCCTCACCATCCACCACACCCGGGTGGGCCGGGGGAAGGCGTCCTACCCCCTAGTCATCGGGCACGAGATAACGGGCGAGATCGCCTCGCTGGGAGAGGGGGCCGAAGACCTAGCTGTGGGCGACGCCGTCACTGCCTATTTTTACCTGACCTGCGGGAAGTGCCGCTTGTGCCGGACGGACCGCGAGACCCTCTGTGAGAACAACAAGGGCTACATCGGCCGCCAGATCGACGGCGGCTACGCCGAATACATGAAGGCGCCGGCGGGGAATTTTCTCAAGTTGCCGCCGGGCCTCGACTACAAGCGGCACCCCGCCGAGGTGGCGGTCATCACCGACGCCGTCGCCACCCCGTTCAAGGTGGTGCGCCGCGCCCGAGTCAAGCCGCTCGAAAACGTGGCGGTTTTCGGCGCGGGAGGCGGACTGGGCATCCACATGGTCATGATGACGAAATGGGCGGGCGCCCGAGTCATCGCGGTCGACATTTCCCCCGGCAAGCTCGACAAGTGCCGGGACGCCGGGGCGGACGAAACCGTGGACGCCTCAAAGGGGGACGTGACCGGGGCGCTGATGGACCTGACGGGGGGCAAGGGCGTGGACGTTTCGATCGACTTCGTCTCCTCGGCCTCCACCCACGAGGCCGGCGCCCTTGCCCTCGGATACGGAGGCCGCCTCGTCACCCTGGGGGGAAACGCGGAGAATTTCGAGGCCCCGGCTAACCTCATGCGCGAAAAGGAGCTGGAACTCATGGGCAGCCGCTACGCGACAAAGCAAGAGGTGCTCGACGCGCTCGCGCTCACCGCGCGCGGGGACGTCTGGCCCCTCGTGACCGAAACCTACAAGCTCGAAGAGGCGGAGAAGGTCCACGCGCGCCTTGAGGCGGGCGCCATCACCGGTCGCGCGGCGATTTTGATGGACTAGAAAAAGAGATCGGCGGAACTCTTCGGAGCGGTTAATTGACGACCTTCCAGCTTCCGTCCGGCTGGCGGCACGCGGTGCCGTAGGCGGCCTCCTTCCGCCCACCGATCATGACGGTCTGCTGGTACTCCCGGCAATACTGCCCGCGGGCATTCCGGTAAGCGGGGCTCGGAATGACGGCCCCGCGCTTTCCGGAATCCGGGTCGCGCCATTCCACCTCGGTCCCCGAGCGGGCTTTTTCCAAGGCGTATTGGGTCGTGCGGGCCATCAGGATCCAGTCGCGCGCGTCCTGCGGTCTCCCGATATCCTCGCCGATCAAAATCCCGGCCAAGGAGCCGAGGACCGTCGCCACGGCCCTCCCGCTTCCGCCGCCGATTTGCGCGCCGACGACCGCACCCCCGATGCCCCCGAGGATGGCGCCCACAGCCTCGTGGCGAGAACCGGAATAGGCATATCCCTCGTAGGCATATGCGGGGTAGTACACCCTGTGCCCGTAATAGTAGTCGGGGAAGCCGCAGACGGAGCAAGTGCGGAATGAGAACCGGGGCCGCCACCTGTAGCGGTATCTGCCGAAATGGCGATGCCGGTAGTGGCGACCGTAGGAATGGATGCTGAGGTAAGACGAGAAATGACCGGCAAGGGCGTCGCCAGCCGACATGAATAAGATGGTCGCGCCCGCCAGGGCCACCGCACCCCATCGCAACATGAGTCGGCTTCCTTTCCGGGGCCATGCGGAACCCCGAGACTGCGGCGGCTGGTCTGTACGCCCCATTATACCCTTAGATGCTCACTTGTTCCACTTTTTCGCGCTGAAACTTCGAAAACACCTTATGAAACTGGGCATGAATCCGAATTTTTCTCACCCCCGCTCTTCCCAAACCACTGGATAACCCCCCGGCGGACCTTGCCGGAAAATTGCCCGCCATCATTGGAAATGCGGCCCGGCATCCCCTATCATGACGGAAACTGGCGAAATCATCTCATCCCCGGCCCTTCGATGGCATCTGGCCGAAATCGAAACCGGGATCCGGAAGCGCGTATTCCCATGCGCCCGCCAGGCGGGCATTGCATTCCTATGAGGAGGAGCATGATGAAGAAAAGGGGCGTGGCCGTCATCGGAGCGGGCGGGATCGGCACCCTGCGGGCGCACAGCTGCGCGCAGATTCCCCAGGTGGATTACCTCGCAATCTGCGACATCGTCCCTCAGAAGCTGGACCGCCTGGCCGAGTCAGTGCGCGCCGACATCGCCACCACCCACTACGAAGAAGCCATACGGGACGAAAACGTCGGCGCGGTCGTCGTATCGAGCGACGAGGAGAACCACCACGGTCCGGCCGCCCTCGCCGCCGAACTCGGAAAGGACGTCCTCATCGAGAAGCCCTTCGTCCTCGACCTCGGCGAGGCGGACGACATCCTGGCCAAGGCGGAAAAGAGCGGCGCCCAGGTTTTCGTGGGTTACACCCAGCGCTTCCGGCAGCGCTACCTCCTGGCCAAGCAGGCGGCCGCCGCAGGCCAGCTCGGCGACATCGTCATGGCCTTGGGAAAGATCTACGTCACCCGCGCCGTGGGCGAGGCCGTGGCGAAGCGCTCGGCCAACACCACTCCCACGATCAACACCCTCACCTACATGGTGGACCTCATCCTCTGGTACATGGAGGGGAAAAAGCCGGCCGAGGTGTACGCCAAGGGGGGGAGCTTCGTCTTCCAGAAATACAACCGGGACGATTTCCTTTGGATGCTCGTCACTTTCGAGGACGGGAGCGTGGCGACGTTGGGCACGAGTTGGCTACTCCCCCACCACTGGCCCGCCTACACGGCCACCATGGAGATCGACCTGCAGGGAACCACCGGCTCGCTGAACGTGGACGACGCCCACCGGGACATCGTCCTTGCCCCGAGGGAGCCCATCCCCTGCCCCTACACGCCGGAGCACGATGTCAGCGTGGCCTTCCTAGGCTCGGCCATGCCGGGCGATTTCGTCCTCGGCGAGTTCTTCGGCCCCTTGAAGGAGGAAACGGACGCCTTCATCCGGCACATCCTGGGCCTCGGGGGAGTGGGCCTCGCCACGGGCGGGCACGCCCGTGACGTCCTCGCCCTCACCATGGCGGCGGACCGGTCCGCCAGGAAGGGGAAGGCGGTGAAGCTGTAGGGCGGCGCGGCCATCCCGCCCCGGCGGCGCCACAGCCGTGACACACAGTCGGTGTTGTGGGGTAGCATTCAGGACGCTGAAAATTTCTATTGTTTTGACGTAATCCAGAGGTGACCTGCCCCCCGCAAAATGCGGAGCGGACTCCCCCGCCCGCATCCTCCCCGTCCCTTCACTGTCCCGCCTTTCCGGCCCACCCCTTCACCAGTTTCCACCGGTCGTGCATCCAGAGGTACTGCCCGGGGGCCATCCGGACGAGCGCCTCGGTCTCCCGGTTGACGGCCGCGGTGATCCGCTCCACCTCCGCTCGCGAGTCCGACTCCGGGTCGGGCCGGATGGGCCCGCTCAAGAAGGCCTCGTACGGATAGGAGCCAGAGCGCCGCAGACAGGTCACCAGGACGATGGGCCTTCCGAAATGCAAGGCCAGGACGGCCGGCGCGGTCGTGGTGCTGGCGGGCCGGCCGAAAAAGGGCACCTCCACGCCCTGCGCCCCAGCGTGTTGGTCGGCAAGGATGCCAACCGAGCGGCCCTTGCGAAGGGCCTCGCGCAGGTGAAAAAGGGCGTTCCGCTTGGAGAGGATTTGGTGGCCCGAGGTGGACCGCATCTCGAACAAATATTTTTCCAGGCGCTTGTTGTCTAGCGGACGGACCGTGATGGTGAGCGGAATTCCCGCCAGGGTGGCCGCGTGGGAGAGCAATTCCCAGTTCCCCAGATGGGGGACGACGAAGATGCAGCCGCCCGCCTCCTCGTGGTGCTTCCGGGCGCGCTCGAAGACGGCCTCCACCCCCGCCGAGATCTCCCGCGCCTTCTCCCGGGTCCGGGACGGCGCAAACCCGTGAAGGTGCTTCGCCCCTTCGAGCCCGGTGAGAATGAACGATCGGCAACTCGCCCGGGCGATCCGCTTCCGCACATCCTCCGCCATTTCGGGAAACGCAACCCGCAGGTTGGCGAGGGCGGTGCGCCTCCGGCGGGGAACGCACCAAAGGATCGATTCACCCAACAGGGCGGCGAACCCCCGCTGCATCCACCCGGGCATCCGCCGGACGAGGAAGAGCGCCGAGAGGACGGCCGCAAACTCCAGGTTCTGCCGGAGGGGGCCCTTGTCCTTGCTTCGCCGCCTCTTTCCACGGCGCTTCGGCGGTCTCAAGGCGCGCCAACGACGGTGGCCGAAGTCTGCCCGCCGATGCCGTAGCTGATGGAGAGGAAGGACTCGCCCGCGAGGGAGGAAGGAGACTTCGGAATGTGGAGCCCGTCAAAACCCGCTTCCGCCTGATCGAACCCCGGGGTAGGAGGGAGGCGGCCGTCGCGGAGGGCGCACAGGCCGAAGATGAGCTCGCCGATGTCGCTCGCCGCGCCCATGTGGCCTGTGTAGGGCTTCAGCCCCACGAGGGGGACATCCCCCGCCGCGCCGCCCAGCAGATCGCTGGCGGCGGCGAGCTCGTTGTAGTCGCCCCTCTTGGTCGCGCTTCCGTGGAGGATGAGGAGGGAAAGGTCTGCGGGGGCGAGACCCGCCTCCGCCAGCGCGATGGCGCACGCCCGGCCGATGGCTTTGCGGGGGACGGGAATGCGGTTCTCCAGATCGATCTCGTGCGTGTTGCCCGTTCCGAGGAGGCGCCCGACGGGCTCGGCCCCCCGCGCCCGGGCCGCATCGGCCGGCTCAAAGAGTAGGGCCGCCCCGCCCTCGCCGGTGAGAAACCCGTCCCGCCCGCGGTCGAAGGGCCGGAACGAGGACGCCCCCCTCGCCGCCTTCGAGAGCAAGCCGCAGCCGTCAACCTCGAAGAGAATGAAGGGACTCACCCAGCTCCCGCAGCCCACCACTAGGCCCAGGTCCGCTTCTCCGAATCGAATGGCCCTGTCACAGAATTCCACCGCCTGGCCGCCGCAAGAAGAAAGGCTCGAGATGCTCCCGTTCGGGCCCATCATCTCATACAGGGCCGAGAGGTAGCTGAACGGGTTATTGGGCAGTCCTTCCAGAAGAAAGAAGGGATTCACCTTGTGGAGCACCGCTTCGTTCAGCGCGGCGGGATCGGGGGGCTTCCAGCGGTCGCCCGCGGTCTCCTTCACCGCCTGGTACAAATCCAGGAGATCAATCCGCGTGAAGTCGCCCGAGGCGACGTAGAGGGACTTTCGCTCCGGCGGAAGGGAGCCCAAGTCCGCACCCGAGCGCCCGAGAGCGTCGTTCGCGGCATAGAGCCCGAGGATGGAGCCGCGGTTCAGGAACTTGCGCTGGCTGGCGAGCTTGGGGGGAACCTCGGGCGGATCCTCGTGCCCTTCGACGGCGCCGTAATAGCAGAAATTCTCGGGAAGGGAAGCGTTCCCGTTCGGGGAATGGCGGACAATGCCGGTGCGGCCCGCCCGGACGCCCTCCCAGGTGGCATCCAGATCCTCCCCCAGCGAGGTGATCATCCCGGCGCCCGTGATCCAGACTTCCCTGCCTTCCATCAACCGCTCCCGATCAAGAAAGGGTGATATCCCGGGAGAGTATCCGGAAGTGATTCCGCTGCTCGTCCGGATCTTCGTACTGGCCCAGCTCCGTCACCACGCCCTCGAAGTCCACCACCGCCTTCCGCTCTCCCTCCACGGCGGCGACGCCCCGGTAGGCCCGGGTTCCGTTCGCGCCCACCCCGCCCTCGACGCGCAGCGCCAGCTGATCCCCCGGAAGGGCGAAGCCGTAGTACTTCACGCTCTTCACGCGCTCGAGGAGGAACCACCGGCCGAAATCCGAACTCGCCCCCTCCAGCCACCCCGCGAGCTGGACGAGGGCCTCCAGGATCAGCGAGCCCGGCATGACGGGAAAGCGGGGAAAGTGAAATTCCAGAAAATCCTCGCTCATGGTGACGTTTTTCAACCCCTCCATGGAGCGGTCCGCCTCCCAGTTCGTGATCCGGTCCACCAAAAGATACCGCAATCGCCTTCCCTCTTATTTTTCTCCGGGCTCGCCGTCCTCTGTGCCGCCGGGCGGCGGGTCATTCCCCAGGAGGATGACCGTCGCGACGGCGTGTGCGTGCGTGTGGCTGATGGAGACCGTCGCCTGGCAAATCCGCCGCCGCTTGCCCATCCGCTCCATCGAGCCGTGGAGGTGGAGGGTCGGCTTACCCGAGGGAGTGGACTCGACCTCGATTTCGCGAAATTTTCCGGTCGCGCCGAAGCCGCCCATCCCCAGCCCGAACGCCTTCATGCAGGCTTCCTTCACGGCGAACCGGCCCGCCAAGTGGGGATAGGGATCGGGCCGCATCCGGCAGTAGGCGGCCTCGCCCTCGGTGAAGATCTCCTCCCCGAAAGCCGCATGCCGCTCGCAGGCGTCCTTGACGCGTTCCACCTCGATGAGATCCACCCCCTGATATATCCGCACGCTTTTTCCCTCGCCGGTCAGGCGACATGCATTCCGCCGTCGATGGCAATCGCCTCGCCGTTGATGTAGTCCGAAGCCGGGGAGGCCAGAAAAACGACCAGCCGCGCGACCTCCTCCGGCTCGCCGAAACGCCCCGCCGGGATGCGCTCCAGCATCTGCTCGCCCGCCTGCTTGCGGGCGCGTTCGCTCATGTCCGTCACGATCATGCCGGGCAGCACGGCGTTGAACTGGATCCCCCGCCCGCCCATCTCCACCGCGCAGGCGCGCGTGAACGCGATGAGGCCGCCCTTCGCCGCGGCGTAGTTCGTCTGGCCCCGGCCGCCCGAGACCGCACTGATGGAAGCGATGCTGACGACCTTCCCGGCCCGCTTCCGAAACATGATCTCCGCGGCGATCTTGGTGCAGTTGTAGGCGCCGTCCATGCTCACTCCGATCACCCGTTCCCACTCGTCGGGCTTCATCTTAAGGAGGAGGGTGTCTTTGATGACCCCGGCGTTGTTCACGAGTATGTCGAGGGTACCGAATCTTTCCTTCACGCCCTCGAAAACACGCTCCGCCTCTCCGAAGGAGGAGACGTCCCCGCCGAAAACCTCCGCGCTTCCGCCCCCCTTTTCGATCTCGGCCTTCAACTCCCCGGCGGCCGTCTCCGAGCGGTTGTAGTTCACCGCCACCGCCGCGCCGGCCGCCGCCAGCCCAAGGCAACACGCTCGCCCGATCCCCCGGCCGCCCCCCGTCACGAGGGCCACTTTACCGCTCAGGTCAATCCGCATCCTAGGCCGCCTTTCTCACGACGAGGGTGGCGTTCTGGCCGCCGAAGCCGAACGAATTCGAGATGGCCGCCGGCACCGGCTCCCGCCGCGCCCCCTCCTGCACATAGTCCAGGTCGCATTTCGGGTCCGGATTTTCCAGATTCCGGGTCGGATGCACAACGTCGCGCGCCACACTGAGCACGGTGAAGACGAGTTCGGGACCCCCGCAGGCGGCGATGAGATGCCCGATCAGGGATTTCGAGGAGCTGACCGCCAGCTTCTGCGCCCTCTCGCCGAACACCTCCTTGATGGCCAGCGTCTCGGCCGGGTCGTTGAGCTTGGTGCCGGTCCCGTGGGCGTTTACGTATGTTACCTCGCCGGGGGCGAGGCCGGCGTCGCGGAGCGCCTCGCGCATCGCCCGGGCCGCCCCCCGGCCCTTCGGATCCGGCGCCGTCACCTGGTAGGCGTCCATGCTCGCGCCGTAGCCGCAAAGCTCGGCAAGGGGTCGGGCACCACGTCGTTCGGCGTGCGCGGCGGACTCCAGGACAACCACCCCCGCCCCCTCGCCCACCACGAGGCCGGAGCGCCTCCGGTCGAAGGGTCGGCAGAGCCCCTCGGGCGGGCCCGGCGCGGTGGAGGCGGCGCCGAGCCAGAGGAAAATGGCCATCCCAATTGGGTGGATCATCGAATCCGCCCCGCCGCACACGACAAGGTCCGCCTCCCCCCGCCGGATCATCCGGAGGCCCAGCCCGACGGCCTGGCCCGCCGCGGCGCACGCCGAGGTGAGGGTGGCGCTCGGCCCGCCCAACCGGAGGTGCCGGGCAAGGAGGGAGGTGGCCCGCTCGGGCGGGTTCCTGAGGTAGCCCGAAGGATGGGCTTTTCCCCATTCCCGCGAAAAGCGCTTCGCATCGAAGTCTCCTCCGAGCGTTTGCCAGGCAGCGAAATCCTCGAGGCGGTAGGTGCTGAGCCCCGTTCCCATCACAACGCCTGCCCGCGCCGGGTCGAATCCTCCCGAGGAGAGCCCGGCGTGGGCGTGGGCGCTCTGGGCCGCATCCAGGGCAAAGAGCACCCGGCGCTCCCCCTCTCCGACCAGTTCCTCGGGCAACCTCCCGCGCAGCGCCTCCAGCTCCTCGGGGGAAACCTCCCCCGCCCCGGCGATGGGAAGCCCCCCCGCGTCGAAGGAGCGGATGGGACCCACCCCCGATTCGCCAGCGAGGGCGCGCTCCCAGCTCGTCTCTAGGTCCGCCCCCAGGCCGGTGACCGTCCCCATCCCCGTTACCCAAACGGTCTTCGCCATCAAAGGGACCCTCCCGGGGGGGCGGGAACCACCTCGCCGTCGAGCCACCCGTGGCACCGGAACCGTTGGATGAGCCAAGCCGGGTCTCCGGTCTTGAAGTGGGGAAAAACGAGTCGCCCGCCCTCGGCGATGGTTTCCCCATCCTGTTCCACCCAGGCACGGCAAAGGCTTCCCCGCCGGTTGGTGTCCGTCATCTCGCCGTGAACCTGAACCGCCGCCCCCGGCCGCAGGGTGGAGGGGACGCGCACCTCCTCCATGATGGAGATCACGCAGGAAGTCATAAAGTCGTAGGAGTAGACCACGAGCCAACCCGCGATCTGGGCCATCGCCTCGATGAGAAGGCTGCCAGGAATGAGGGGCGCCTTCGAGAAGTGCCCTTTGAGGTAGGCTTCGGAGAGCGGAAAGGTTTTGATTCCGCTGATGGATTTCCCCCGCTCGACCCGAGTCACCCGGTCAATGTAGAGAAAGCGCATCCGAGCCTCCTTTCCCAACCGCCCGGCGGTTCACGGGCCGGGCGCTTCCGCGACGAGGGCGCCGCAAACGCCGTCGATACCCTGGGCGAGCACGATCGCGGCGCCCGGGGCCCGCATTTCCTCTGGCCTCGAGGCGAAGCGGAGAAAATCACCCTCCGCCGCGCCCGGGCTCGGGGGAAGAATCCCCCTCCTGAGGGCGCGGAGGGCCAGCAAAAGGTCCAAGACCGGGGCCGCCCCCAAAAGGTGTCCAAAGGCACCCTTCGTGGCAAGCCCGCCCGGGCGGCGTGGCCCGAAGAGGGCGGAAAGGGCCTCCCGCTCGGCGGCATCGGTCTCCGCCCGTCCATCGCCGTGAACCGCGACGAGGGCCACCTCGCCGGGCTCCCGCCCCGCCGACCGGAGGGCCGCCCCGGCCGCCCGCCGGAGGGCCTCCGCCCGGCCGGCCGCACCGTTCAGCGACCGCGCCGCGCCCCATCCCGTGAGAGCGCCCAGACCACCCGCCGCCGCCTTTTCCCCCAAAACTTCTTTTGGCTCCATCCGCAGGACGCAGGCGCCCTCCCCCAGGGCGGTCGCGTCCCCTCCGGCGAAGGGGCGGGGAACCTCCGCCCCGCTTCCGGAGGCGGGCCGGAGGAGCCCCGCGCCCCGGTAGCGCGCCACGGACCGGGCGGAGAGGACCGCGCTCACCCCCGCGGCGAGTGCGGTTCGCGCTTTTCCCTCTTGCAGCGCGTAGGCGGCCTCGGTCACCGCCTGGCATGCGGCCCCGGCCCCCGGGGTGAAAACGGCATTCTCCCCCCGAAGGCCGAAGCGGATCGCCGCCTGGCAAAAACCCAAGGCGTTCAGCATGCCGAGGGGCCAGAGGGGATGGATCCGGTCGATTCCCGCCAAGAAGAACCGCTCCGGGTCCACCCCACCGTCCTTCCCGCAGGAGACGGCGACGCCGGGCATGACGTCGGCGTCTTTCGGATCCACTGAATCCATCCCGGCGAAAAAGGCGACATCCGTGCCGGAGGCCGCGCCCGCCTCCGGGCCGATCGCGTCGAGCACGCACGCCATGAGCATGTGGGAGTGGTGGGCCATGATCCGCGCAGTCCGCCGGTCCACTCCGAGCGCACCTGCGTCCAACGGGGCACACCGGGCCGCCGCGAGGGGAGCGAATCCGGCCAGGTCCGGATCAGGATCTGGGGCGAGGAAGGTCTCGCCCCGGCAGAGGGCCTCCCAGGCGGCATCGAGCCCCCTTCCGGCCGCTGTGATCACGCCGGCACCGGTGATGGCCACGGAGGAGGGCATGCGTGTTCAATCGCCGTCGTAGCGGGCCAGACACAGGCAGGCGTTCTGCCCTCCGAAGCCGAAGCTATTCGAAAGGGAGATGCGGTGGCGCTTGGGCCGGGTCTCGTTGGGGACGTAGTCGAGGTCGCACTTCGGATCGCGGTTCTCGTAATTGATGGTGGGGAGGATTTCCTCCCGCCGCATCCCCTCCAGCGCGAGGATCGCCTCGACGGCGCCGGCGGCTCCGATGGTGTGGCCGATCATGGACTTGTTCGAGCTGACCGGAATCCGCCTGGCGCCGTCGCCGAACACTTTTTTGATGGCCGCCGTTTCGGTGAGATCGTTCTTGGGCGTCGAGGTGCCGTGGGCGTTGATATATTCCACCTCGCCAGGGGAAATTCCCGCATCGGCCAGCGCCCGCCGCATGGACAAATACGCGCCGCGCCCCTTGGGATCCATGTCGGTGATGCGGAACGCATCGGCCGAGTCGCCGTAGCCGAGCACCTCGCCCAGGATGGGAGCGCCGCGGCGCCGGGCGTGGCCGAATTCCTCCAGGACAAGAACCCCCGCCCCCTCGGACATGACAAAGCCGTTGCGCCTCCGGTCGAAAGGCCGGGAAGCCTTCTGGGGGGTCTCGTACCTTTCCACCAAAGCGGTGAGGAGGACGAAACCGACATAGCCCGCGTAGGAAAGGGTCGCATCGCAGCCCCCGGCGATCATGGCGTCCGCCTTCCCGTCACGGATGAGTCGGACCGATTCGCCGATCGCCTGGGCGCCCGCCGCGCAGGCGGAGCAAACCGAGGCCGTCGGGCCTTCGGCGCGGGAGGTCACCGCGATGACCGAAGTGGCGACGTCCGCCTTGCGCCGGAAAAAAGTCAGGACATCGTGTCCCCCCTTGCGGGAGAAGGCGCCGATGTCCCAGCCCCCGCTCCAGGGGCCGCCGCCGGCCGGGCGCCAGTAGGGGAATATGGCAAGAAGCTCCTCCACGCCGGGGTGCTCCCCGTGGGAGCCGACTGCAACGCCGATTCGCGTCCGGTCCTCGACCGCGCCGAGGCGCGCTCCGGCGCACGCCTCGGCAGCGGCGATTCGCATCATCCGGACGCCCCGGGTGGACAGCTTGTCCAGCCGTTTCTGGGCGCTCTCTGCCCGCTCCTCGATCCAGGTATCCTTGACCTCGCCGCCGATCTGGCAGGGAAGCTTCGCGGGGTCGAAACGAGTGAGGAAATCGATGCCCGAGCAGGCCTCCCGGGCCGCGTCAAAGGTGGAAGCCAGGTCGGGGCCTAGGGGGGTCATCACCCCGCAGCCAGAGACGACCACGCGCCGTTTGGATTTTGCCGTTGGATGCATCTCTCTACCCTGGCCCGTCAATCGAGGTGGCCAAGCGGCCCGGGAAACTAGAAGATCTGTTTTTCTTCCTGAATGGCCCGCAGCCAGTCTTGGACGAGTTCGTCTCCGCTGGGAAAGCTGGCGGGAGCGCCCGTTTCAGAGCAGACGATGTGTGAACCGTCGTCCGTCTTCCAGTCGGCCCCGGCGGGGCTTTTCTCGGGCAAGTGGGAAAGGCAGTCCCTTACGGCTTTGGCGAGCGTTTCCGGGGTAACGAGGCCGGGCAGCTCGTCCACCGGAGTGCCGGGCGCAAGGCCGTTCGCCTTCTCCCCCACGCGGAGCATAAGGACCTCGACCCCCTTTTCGGTGATATCGCTGTTTTCGTCGATGACCTGCCCTTCGCCGAACATCTCCTCGGCGTGCTCCAGGACGAAGTTCCGGGCCATCTTGATTCCAAAAACCTGTTCCAAACGGAAATTCACGTCCAAAAAGTCGAGCGAGAGCACCCCCAAGTCGTTCACGAGCGAGCTGCCGGGCTTCACCTCGGACTTTTCCACCCCCGTCGTCTGGACGATGGCGTCGATCACTTCCTGCATGACCTTGTCGTCGCTCACGAGGTTTTGTCCCATGAATCCTCCTCACCAACTGTGCCCTTAGCGAAGTTCCGCCGGGCCGGGCGGGACGGCCGCGACTTTCGGTGGCCGAATCAGCATTTCGTCATTTTCTAGCCCCAGGAAGCAGCGAAATGCAAGCGGTTTCCGTGCGGGTGCACCTATTCTCGCTCCCGCGCCCGCATGATCCGGTTGCTCAGCCCCCGGTCGGCCACAAGCGTTTGGCCCCGGATGGCGCGGCTCGCCGGGCCCGCCAGAAAATGCACTATATCGGCCACCTCCTCGGGCGAGACGAAAAAGCTCTCGGGAAGCGTTTCCAGTTCGGGCTGAACCCGCCGCAGGGTTTTGAAAGAGTCCGTCTTCACCAGGCCGGCGCAAACGGCGTTAACCGAAATGCCCCGCCCGCCGAAACTTTCGGCCCAGTGCTTAACGGCCGCTTCCATGGCCGCCTTCATCGTCCCGAGGGGATAGTCCGGATTATAAAACCGGCTGCCCAGGCTCGAGAGGAACACGATCGCGCCCCCCCGCTCAGAGAGCGGGGGAAGCGCCCGCTGCACGCAATAGACGTTCCCCAGAAAATTCGTCTCCACCAGTTGGCGAAGCTCCCGCTCCAACAGCAGATCCCAGGACTTGAAGGGGGCCCGGGCGGCGTTCAGTACCAAAATGTCCAGCCGGCCGTATTCCTCCCCGGTGCGGGAAAAGAGCTCCGCCACAGATTCCTTTTTCGATATATCCGCCGCGACCGCGATGGCGCGGACGCCGAACGCGCAAAGCTCCTCGCAAAGGGCCTCGGCCAGTTTTGCCGATCGACCCTTGGCATCCCGGTGATTCACAACCAGATTCGCGCCCGCGCGGGCAAGGCGGCGCGCCACTTCCGCCCCGATTCCGCGCGAGGCCCCCGTGACGAGCGCCACCTTATCCTTGAAATAGGGCTCAGGCATATCGAGGCAATCTGCGATGCGCAGTCTTCCGCCGAAGACGCGGG
>CAZUHN010000252.1:0-14371 GCA_964620535.1 uncultured Nitrospinaceae bacterium
GAGAGCGCAGGCAACCAGGCCGGCGGCGGTTTCTCCAGCATCAGCGCCGGCCGCCTCAATCAAGTCACCGGCGAGGGAGCCAGCAACCTGGCCGGCGGCACCCATTTCAGCGTGAGCGGAAGGGGATTCAACGCGACCAGCGGGGACGGCTCCAGCGTCGGCGGGGGGCGAAACCGGATTGCGGCCAGGAGGTTCCAATCTCTGCCGTAACCCGGGGGCCACCTCCACCTCGGAGGCCGGGGGCAGCCAGATCCTGACCAACCAGCGGACGCTCTGCAATATCGACGAGGCCGTAGCGGCCGAGCCGTTGGGAGACATCGACCTGAAGGGCTTCTCCCGTCCCCGCGTTCAATATCTAGGGGCTCAAATAGCATCCGCCGCTAGGCGTCCTCTTGCCTCCTTCTCTTTCCCCTGTGATACTTTCCCCTCTGTTTCCGTCTCATTTTGGAGCCCTTTCCGTGCCCAGTCCCTTCCGCCGGATATCGATCACGGCCTGGCCCCTCGCCCAGGGGCCTGCCCTCGATTTCGCCGCCCTCCTCTCGTGGCTTCGCGGCAAGGGATTCGAACTCGTCCTGGACGAGACGGTTGCCAAAGCCGCCGGCGAGCCGGGGGGGGTTCCCCGGGAGCAGATGGCCCCGGGCGCCGACCTCATCATGGTCCTCGGCGGGGACGGATCGATGCTCTACGCCTCGCATCAAGTGGACGAGGGCGGGCCGCCGCTCCTCGGGATCAATACGGGCCATCTCGGGTTTCTCGCCGACATCCCCTGGGACGACCTCATCCCCGCCCTCGAGCGGATCCTCGTGAAGGGGGAATACGTCGTCGATCCGCGGATGCGGCTGCGGCCTTCCATACAAAAAAACGGTAAGCGCAACCACCTCGACGACGTGCTGAACGATGTCGTCATCACCTCGGGACCCATCGCCCGGATGGTCGAGTTCAGCATCGCCCTCAACAGCCGCAACCTAGGCAGCTTCCGGGCGGACGGCCTCATCCTCGCCACCCCGACAGGCTCGACCGCCTACTCCCTCTCCTCCGGGGGGCCGCTCGTGATGCCCGAACTCGAGGTGATGATCATCTGCCCCATCTGCCCGCACACCCTGAGCAACCGACCCATCGTCGTTCCCGCCGACGCGGTCGTGGAAGTCGAGTTTTACCCGGACCCTGAGGCTCCCGAGCGGCGCCTACTCCTCACCCTAGACGGCCGACACGGGAGCAACCTTCAAACGGAGGACCAAGTGCGGGTGGAGCGGAGCCCGGACCCGGTGCATCTCGTGCGCCCGGTCGATCCCAACTACTTTCAGATTCTTCGCGACAAGCTGAACTGGGAGACCCAACCCCGCGGCGGGAAGGCTTAGGGAAATCCCCCCGGCCCCTTCGTGGGGGAGGAGGGGAATACCCCCGCTGTGTCAAATCCGAAAAACTCCCTATAATCAATATGTCTGGCTGGCCGAGCCGTTTCCGATTCTCCCCGGACAACCACCTAATTTTTCTTGCTTTATTTGGTATTATGCTTTTTGTGTTTATCGAACCGCCTTTTCGGACAAAGCGGACCAAACGGTTAAATATTCGCAGTTCGGATATTTCCCCGCAGGGGGAACCCGCGAAGGCGGGGACCCGCAGCCTCAATAGTCTGACTGTGGTGGAAGAAAACCGCCGGGGGGGGGGAATCGCAAGTCAGGTTCCGTATCCCCGGAGGTTTCTCCATCATGTTGGACTCGAAGCTCAGGGTGTTCGCCGCGATGGCGAAAGCGGATGGCATCGAAACCGTCCACGTCGCTGCGGACGGAAAAGGCACCTTCGATATTCTCCTCTCCTGTCGATTTCATCATCTCCGACTGGGACATGCCCCGGCTGGGCGGGCTGGAGCTGCTCCGCGCCATACGGAACAAGCCGGTGTTCAAGTCCGTCCCTTTCCTCATCGTCAACGACGACGAAGACCCGGGATCCGTCACCGAGGCGGAGGAATGCGGCGCGGACGGGCACCTCCCCAAGCCGTTCACGCAAAACCTGGTCGAAACCAGAGTCCAGGAAATTACTGAAACGTGGGCCTCCCTGCTGCCCTTCCACACCCTGATCTCCCGCGCGAGCGCATTTGCGGACATCGGCGCTGTGGAGGACGTTTCCAAGGAATTGTCAGACCTTTGCAACACAAACCCAAAAACGCGGGCATCTGGGTCGAGGACAACCTAACCGATCCCCTCACCTGGAGCATCGGGATCGCGCTCGACCTGAACGACGAAGGAAAGAAGCGCTTCGGAGAACTGGTGCGCGAAAAATCCCTCCCAGATGTGATTCGTTTTTCGTCCGGATTGTGCTGAAATAGGGCCGAGCCCATCCCCTTTTCACCCGGGCCGGCGGCGGTGCGCCTTGATGCCGATGCGAGCCGCACCCCTGAAAGAGCGTCATGCTCCGTCTCCTCCGAATCACCGACTTCGCCATCATCGACGCCCTCGAAGTGGGCTTCGGCCCCGGCCTCAACGTCCTCACGGGGGAGACCGGGGCCGGAAAATCCATCATCTTCGAAGCCCTCAACCTCGCCCTGGGCGGGAGGGCGAGCGGAGACCTCATCCGGACGGGGGCGGAGGAGGCGGCGGTCGAAACGATCTTCGATCTTCCGGACACCTCCGGGGGGCGCGCCGCCCGGGCCGCCGTGGAGGCGGCGGGGGTGGAGATAGGCCCCGAGGGGGAGCTCATCGTCCGGCGGCGCGTCTCCGCCTCTGGGCGGAGTCGGATCTATCTCAACGGCGCGCTCAGCACGGCGGCCACCCTGGCCGGCGGTGGCGAGCGGATCGTGAACATTCACGGCCAGCACGCCCACCAGTCCCTCCTCCGCCCGGCGCTGCACCTTTCCCTGCTCGACGATTTCGCCGGGCTGGCGGCGGAGCGCGGTGCCCTGGCCGCCCTCGTCGGGGAGCTGCGGGCGGCCGAGCGCGCCCGGGAGGCCCACCGCGGGGGAGTCCGCGAGCGAGCCCAGCGGGCGGACCTTTTGCGCTTCCAGGTCGAGGAACTCGGGTTGGCTGCGCCCCGAGCCGGGGAGATGGCGGCCATCGAGGAGGAGCTTCCCCGGCTGCAGAACGCCGGGCGCCTCGCCGCGCTGAGCGCCTCCCTCTTCGAGTCGCTCTACGAGGGGGAGGGATCGGTGATCGACCGACTCGGCCGCTCGATGCGCGAGATCGAGCGCCTGGCCGAGCTCGACCCCGCCCAGGCGAGCCTGGCCGGGGAAGCCGCCTCGGCCCTGGCACAGGTGGAGTCCCTCGCCGAGTCCCTCCGCACATACGCCCAGAAGATCGATCAGGACCCCGCCCGCCTCGAAGATCTGGAAGCGCGGCGCGCCCTGCTCCGCGAACTGCGGCGCAAGTATGGCGCGGACGAGGTCGATTGCCTCGCCCACCTCGAGCGCATCCGGGGCGAGCTGAGTGCTCTCACCGACGCAGAGGGGACTGAGGCCCGCCTCGCCGGGGAGGTGGAGCGTATCCGAGAGGAGGCGTCCCGGCGAGCCCTCTCCCTGTCGGCGGCACGCAAAAAGGCCGCGAAAAAACTCGACAAGGGTATGCGGGCCGGTCTCGCCGAGCTCGGCCTGAAGGGGGCGGCCTTCGAGACCCAGCTGGAAAGCCGGGCGGACGAGGGGGGATTCGTCCGAGCGGAGGGCCGGGCCGTCCAGCTGCGGGCGGAGGGAATCGACCAGTGCGCGTTTTTCTTCTCGCCGAACGCGGGGGAGGCCGCCCGGCCGCTGGCCCGGGTGGCTTCGGGCGGGGAGCTCTCCCGCCTCATGCTCGTCCTCGAAGCGGAACTCCGCCGCGGGGACCTCGTCCCCACCCTCGTCTTCGACGAGGTGGACGCGGGCATCGCCGGGGCCGTTGCCGAGGTGGTGGGGCGGAAGCTTCGCGAGGTCTCCCGGAACCACCAGGTGCTCGTCATCACCCACCTGCCCCAGGTGGCGAGCCTGGGGGATCGCCACTTCCGAATCGAAAAGCGGACCGCGAAGGGGCGCACCACCGCCCTCATCCATCCCGTCGAGGGAGAGGCGCGCGTCGAGGAGATCGCTCGCATGGGGGCAGGGATCAAGGTCACCGAGGCGGCCCGCAGGCACGCCCGGGAAATGCTCCAGGGTGCACGGCGGGGATGAGCCAGAATGCCGGATCTCGGCTCCATGTTCCTCGGCGCGATGGCGGGAAGCGCCCTGGGGAAATACATCGGGGAGCCGGCCGCCCTGCGGGAACCCCGCTCCGGTTGAGGGGCCGGGCGGGCCTTTACGTCAGGGGAGCGCCCGAACGAGGCGCGTGAGGTCTTCTTCTGAATTATAGAAGTGGACCGAGACGCGCAGGGCGCCGTCCTTCGCACTGGCGACGATTCCCTCCCGCCGGAGGCGGGCGATAGTCCCCTCCGGATCGGGAACGGCGATGCTCACGATGCCCGCCCGCTCCGCCCAGGGGCGTGGGGTGAGACAATCGAGCCTCCGCTCCTCGAGCATTTCCATGAGCTGGGTCGTGAGCGCCCGGATGCGCTCCTCGATCCGGTCCAGCCCGATGCCCGCGAGGAAATCCGCCGAGGCGCGGAGCACCCACAGGCTCAGGTAGTTCGGGTTCCCGTACTCGAAGCGGCGGGCGTCTGGGGCGAACCCGGCCTCGGCGCGGGAGACGGCCTCAGCGGTCATACTCGAGCGGGCGACGAAGGGGGGCCGGAGCCGCGGGATCAGATCCCCGCGGCAGTAGAGAATCCCGCTTCCGTTCAGCCCGAGGAGCCCCTTGTGGGCGCCGGCGACCATAATGTCCGCCCCTAGCGCGGGGACCGGCGCGGCGAGCGCCCCAAGCGCCTGGATGCCGTCCACCACCGAGACGATCCCGCGCTCCCGGCAGGCGGCGCACAGCGCGGGGAGGTCCACCCGGCAACCGTTCCCGTAGGTGACGTAGGAGAGCGCGGCGGCGCGGGTCTTCGCGTCCATCTGCCCGGTGAAGGCCTCCACCGGAAGGCGGCCGCCGCGGGCCCGCACCCAGCGCACCTCCACACCCCGCGCCTCGAGGTGGCGCCAAGCGTAGATCTGATTGAGGTGCTCCCTGTCGGTGAGCAAGACATTCTCGCCCGCCCGCAGGTCCAAGGCCTGGGCGGCGATGTTGAACCCCTCAGAGGTGTTTTTGATGAAGGCGAGGGCCGCCGGGGGGACGCCGAGAAGGCGGGCGAGCGACTCCCGCGCCGCCTCCACGCGCCCGTTCGAGAAGGCCTCGCCGCCGGCGTTCTCCCGAATATCTCGGAAGAAGGCGGAGGCCGCCTCCTCTGCGGCCCGGGGGAGCGGGGCCTTGTTCGCGATGTTCAGGTAGGCCCACTTGCGAGTGGTCGGAAACTCCTCCCGCAGAGCCTGAAAATCAGCCGCCGTCTTCATCCACCTCCTCCTGCCTCCACGGAGGGGATTCACTCAGCCCTTCTAGGTAGGCCCGCTCCTTCTCCGGGTCCAGCCGGATGGATCGTTTTTTCTTGTCCACCTCTCCTTGATCCTCGATGGGGACCCGAAGCGAATCCATGAAGTGATTGAACAGGTTAAAGAGGCCGCTTATGAGGGTGAGCTCGACGTTCTCCGCCCCTGAGAAGTGCCACCGCACCTACGCGAAAACATCGTCGCACGCGCGCGGTGTTCCGCGTCACATGATCGGCCCAAAGGACGGCGGCCTGCTCCCGCTCCGAGAGATGGGGCGAGTCCATGTAGCCGTCCGAGCCGATAGCCTCGACCTGGGAATCGGTGATTCCCGCCACTTGACCAAGCGAGGAGTTGTGCGCCAGTCCGTAGGCGCAGTCGTTCACCTGGCCCGTCTTGATGACCACCATATCCTTGATCTTGGCCGGGAGCAGGCTACCCGGCCCCTCCCGCTGCATAACGGCGTTGAAGAGGAGTAGGACACCCGCCACGTGGGGCGAATGGGCGAGAACCCGGTAGGAGTTCGGAACCCGCCCGAACATCTCCGCCACCGCTCCGTACGGGCGGGCCACCTAGCCCTCGGCCTCTTCCGGCCCAATCAGCCGCACCCTGGACATTTTCGGCACCTCCATTCGGCTCTCCCCTCCACTATTCCTCGTAATCCCGCAGGCTCTGGAGCACGGAGATGTCCTCGAGGGTGGTGGTGTCCCCCAAGGTGGAGGCACCCGAGGCGATGTCCCGCAGGAGGCGGCGCATGATCTTTCCGCTCCGCGTCTTGGGGAGCGCGTCGGTGAAGCGGAGGAAGTCCGGCCGGGCGATGGCGCCGATCTCCTTCGTCACCCACCCCCGCAGCTCCTCCTCGAAGGCGTAGCTGTCCTTGTTGCTCCCCCGCAGGGTGACGAAGGCGGCGATACCCTGCCCCTTGATCTCGTGCGGGACCCCGACCACGGCGGCCTCGGCCACCTTGGGGTGGGAAACCAGGGCGCTCTCGACCTCCATGGTGCCGAGGCGGTGGCCGGAGACGTTGATCACATCGTCCAGCCGGCCCATGATCCAGTAGTAGCCGTCCTTGTCGCGGTGGGCGCCGTCCCCGGTGAAGTAGACCCCTTCGATCTCCTTCCAGTACTGCTCCTTGTAGCGCGCCGGATCGCCCCAGAGGGTGCGGAGCATGGCGGGCCAGGGCCGCTTAATGACGAGAAAGCCGCCCGCGCCAGGGCCGACGGACTCCCCCTCCTTCGTCATGACATCGGGCACCACGCCGAAGAAGGGAAGGGTGGCCGTCCCAGGCTTGGTGGGGGTGGCGCCGGGGAGGGGGGTGATCATGATCGAGCCGGTCTCGGTCTGCCACCAGGTGTCCACGATCGGGCAGCGCCTGCCGCCGATCGTCTTGTGGTACCAGATCCACGCCTCGGGGTTGATGGGCTCGCCCACCGTGCCAAGAAGCCGGAGGGATGAAAGGTCCCGCTTCTTCGGATGCTCGTCCCCCCACTTCATGAAGGCCCGGATGGCGGTGGGAGCAGTGTAGAAGGTGTTCACCCGGTATTTCTCGACAACGTCCCAGAAGCGGCCCGGGTCCGGATGGTTCGGCGCGCCCTCGTACATCACCGAGGAGGCGCCGTTCAGGAGCGGCCCGTAGACGATGTAGCTGTGCCCGGTCACCCAGCCGATGTCGGCCGTGCACCAGAAGGTATCCTCGTCCTTGAGGTCGAACACGATCTTAGTAGTCAGGTAGGTTCCCACCATGTAGCCGCCCGTGGTGTGGACGATGCCCTTGGGCTTGCCGGTGGTTCCGCTGGTGTAGAGGATGTAGAGGGGGTGCTCGGCGTCGAGTTTGGCGGGGGGGCAGACCTCCGAGGCGCTCTCCACGAGGTCGTGCCACCAGTGATCCCTCCCCTCCTGGAAGCCGACGCTCTCCCCCGTCCGCCGGAATACGATCACGTGCTCCACCGAGGGGCAATCGGCCACCGCCTGGTCGGTGCACGCCTTGAGCGGGACAATTTTCCCCCGGCGGAAGCCGCCGTCCGCGGTGATGACCGCCTTCGCCTGGGCGTCCAGGATGCGGTCCTTCACCGATTGGGCGCTGAAGCCCGCGAACACCACGCTGTGGAGCGCGCCGATCCGGGCGCAGGCCAGCATGGCGATCGCCGCCTCGGGCACCTGCGGCATGTAGATGAGGATCCGGTCCCCCTTTTTGATCCCGAGCCCTTTCATCGCGTTGGCGAATTTGCACACCTCGCGGTGGAGGTCCTGGTAGGTGAGCACGCGGCCATCGCCGGGCTCTCCCTCCCAGATGAGGGCCGCCTTGTTCTTGCGCCAGGTGGTGAGGTGCCGATCCAGGCAGTTGTAGGAGATGTTCGTGGTCCCCCCGACGAACCACTTCGCGAAGGGAGGCTTCCACTCGAGCACCTTTCTCCACTTCCGGAACCAGTGGAACTCCCGGGCGTAGCGCGCCCAGAATATTGCGGGCGAATTCACCGACTCCGCGTAGAGCCTCTTGTACTCCCGGAGGGACCGGATATGGGAATTTTTGGAAAATTCCTTGTGCGGTTTGTAAACGCGCTTTTCACGCAGGAGGGATTCGATCTTTGCGGAATCAGCCATATGGAAACACTCCCAAAAAAAAGCCCGATGCCGAGCATAAGGAAAATGGTTTGGTCAGAATCCCGCTATTGTTGGTCATCCGGGGGGAATTCTCAAGAGCGCCGCGGGCGCGCCTCCCAGCGGCATCTTTCCCCGGTTCCCGGCCGCTCACCCGCCGAGCGCCGCGCGAAGCCGGGCGGCGGCGGCGGCGGGGTCCGCCGCAGCGAGGATCGCCCCGATGAGGGCCACCCCGCGGGCCCCGGCCGCGATGCAGCCGGGCGCGCGCCCGGCGTCCACTCCGCCGAGGGCAAAGACGGGCCCTTCCAGATCACAGATCTCTCTTTGAAAGCCCTCGATCCCCAGGAGGGGGAGCGCCACGCTCTTAGAGCGGGAGGGAAACACCGGGCTCAAGGTGGCGAAATCGGCGCCCGCCGAAAAGGCTTCCGCCGCCTCGGCCCCGCTGTGAGCGGAATAGCCGATGAGCCCCGCGAACCCGAGCCGCTCCCGGACCACACCGGCCGGAAGCGTGTCCTTCCTCAGGTGCACCCCCGCCGCCCCGAGGGCGAGGGCCAGGGCCGGATCTCCGTTCACGATGACGCGCGCGCCGAACTCGCCGGCGAGCCGCACGACATCCCGGCCCAGCTCGTAGCGCGCGCGGGCGGGAAGGTCTTTTTCCCGGAACTGGAGAAACCGCACCCCGCCACGCAGCGCCGCCCGCAGGGCGCCGAGGAGATCGCCCCCCGCCGGGGCGTTCCGGTCGGTGATGAGGTAGAGGGAGTCGAGGTCTTCCGGCACGAGGTCCTAGACGCCGGCCACGCCCTCGAGCGGGCTCGAGGCGGTCGCGTAGAGCTTCATGGGGATCCGCCCCGCCCGGCGGGCCAGCCGGCCCGCCTGGATCGCGAGGCGCATGGCCCGGGCCATCTGCACGGGGTCGTCCGCGCCCGCGATGGCGGACTGCATGAGGACGGCGCCCGCGCCCAGCTCCATGGCGACGGCCGCGTCCGAGGCGGTCCCCACCCCCGCGTCCACGATGACGGGCAAGGCGCACTGCTCCAGGATGATCCGCAGGTTGTAGGGGTTTCGGATTCCCAGCCCCGAGCCGATGGGGGCGGCGAGGGGCATGACCGCGTGGCAGCCCAGGTCCTCCAGCTTCCGGCAGACAACGGGGTCGTCGGTGCAGTAGGGCAGGACGGTGAAGCCGTCCCCGAGGAGGATCCGGCAGGCCTCGAGGAGGCCCTCGTTGTCGGGAAAGAGGGTACTCTCGTCCCCGATGACCTCGACCTTGATCAGATCCGAACCCGTCGCCTCGCGCGCGAGATGGGCCGTAGTCACGGCGCTCTTCACGTCGTAGCAGCCCGCCGTGTTCGGCAGGATGGTGTACTTCTCCCGGTCGAAGTTCGCCCAGAAGCCGATCTTGCTGTCATCGTTCAGATCGATGCGGCGGATGGCCACCGTGACCATCTCCGTCCCGCTCGCCGCGAGCGCCTCGCGCATGACAGCGAAGCTGGGGTACTTCCCCGAGCCCACGATAAGCCGCGAGGTGAAGGTCTTGTCCCCAATCCGGTAGGTGTCTTCCATGCTTGCCTCCCTCCCCCGCCCGGGGGGGCGCGGCGGGCTCACCCTAGCCGCCCCCCACGGCGCGGACGATTTCGATCTCGTCGCCCTCTTCGAGGCGCGTTTTCCCATATGCCCCCCGGGGGACCACCTCCATGTTCAAGGCGACGGCGATCCCCTCGGGGGCGAGGCCGAGGGAGCCGAGAAGGCCGGTGAGGCTCAGGCCCCCCTCCACATCCTTGTCCTCGCCGTTCAACCGGACGCGCACAGCCGAATCTTCCGCCCCGAGGCGCCGGCGGCCCGACCCCAGGGAAATGCCCAGACCCCATAAAAAATGCCGCGGCCCGGGAGGCGCGGCAAAAGAATCGGTCCGGGAAATCGGTTTCCCCTTCCGCCTTTCCTTGCCCCGCTTCCCGTCGCTGGTATTACCCCGATCAGGTTCTAAGGGTTGCCCCCTCGGTGGAAGGCTCTCAGTCGTTCACCCCTAGCGGGTCCTGTCTTCTGATGAAGAATTTTACCCCTGCCCCCCGCCTTGTCAACCGGGCGCCCCGGGAACGCAACCGGGCGCCCCGGGATCGCGATCTCCTCCAAGTGTGCCATAATGCGTCCATCCATAAGAGCGCTCTTGCGGGGGCGAAGTCGGCTTTCCGCAACCCCGAATTTTTCTGTTCACATCCAAAGAGGGAGGTCAAAGCGGATGGAGGCGACGAAATTTCTTCTGCCCGAAAAGGAAATTCCCAGACAATGGTACAACATCGCCGCGGACATGCCCAACCCGATCCAGCCCCCCCTCCACCCGGGGACGGGCCAGCCCATCGGCCCGGACGACCTCGCTCCCCTCTTCCCGATGGCGCTCATCCTCCAGGAGGTGAGCCAGGACCGGTGGATCGATATTCCCGACCCCGTCCGCGAGGCCTACGCCCTCTGGCGGCCCACCCCCCTGCACCGGGCGCGCCGGCTCGAAGCCGCCCTCGGCACCCCGGCACGGATCTATTATAAGTATGAAGGTGTGAGCCCCCCCGGGAGCCACAAGCCGAACACCGCGGTGCCCCAGGCGTACTACAACAAGCAGGAGGGCACCGCCCGGCTCGCCACCGAGACGGGCGCCGGCCAGTGGGGGAGCGCCATCGCCTTCGCCTGCAACATCTTCGGCCTCGCCTGCAAGGTATACATGGTCCGGGTGAGTTATGAGCAAAAACCCTACCGAAAGGCCATGATCGAGACCTGGGGCGGGCGCGTCATCCCCAGCCCGAGCGAGGAGACGAACGCCGGGCGCACCATCCTGGAAAAAAACCCCGACTCGACGGGAAGCCTGGGGATCGCCATCAGCGAGGCCGTCGAGGACGCCGCCACCCACGACGACACGAAGTACTCCCTCGGGAGCGTCCTCAACCACGTCATGCTCCACCAGACCGTGATCGGGCTCGAGGCCAAAAAGCAGCTCGCGCTCGCGGGCGAGAAGGGCCCGGACATCGTGATCGGCTGCTGCGGGGGGGGGAGCAACTTCGCGGGAACGGCCTTCCCCTTCGCGGCGGACAAGGTCGCCGGGCAGGAGATGCGCATCATCGCCGCCGAGCCGGCGGCCTGCCCCACCCTCACCCGGGGCCACTTCGCCTACGACTTCGGCGACACGGGGGAGCTCACCCCCCTCGTCCCGATGTACACCCTGGGGCACAGCTTCGTTCCCCCCGGCATCCACGCGGGCGGGCTCCGCTACCACGGCGACGCCCCCGCGGTGTGCCAGCTCGTGAAGGACGGAGTCATCGAGGCCGTCGCCTACAAGCAAACCCCCGTCTTCGAGGCGGCGGTCCGCTTCGCCCGGGCGGAGGGAATCATCCCCGCCCCCGAGACGGCCCACGCCATCAAGGCCGTCTTCGACGAGGCCGCGCGGGCGACAGAAGAGGGAAAAGAGCGCGTCATCCTCTTCAACCTGAGCGGCCACGGCCACTTCGACATGGGTGCCTACGAGGCCTACGCGTCGGGCCAACTCAAGGACTACGAGTTGCCCCAGGAGGAGATCGACGGGGCCCTCGCCCAGATCGCGGGTTTGCCCAAGCCGGCCTGAGGCGGGAAGGGGAGCCATCGCATGAAAGCCGCCGTTTTGCACGAAGTTGGAAAACCTCTCGCCGTAGAGGATATCGGCCTCGAAGAGCCCCGGACGGGCGAGGTACTGATCAAGATGGCCGCGGCGGGGGTCTGCCACAGCGACTACCACGCCATGGTGGGGGACATCCCCGCCCCCACCCCCGTTGTCCTCGGCCACGAGGGCGCCGGGGTGGTCGACGCGGTCGGAAGCGGGGTCACCTCGGTCAAGCCGGGCGACCACGTCGTCACGGTCTGGCGGTACAGCTGCGGGACGTGCGAGCCCTGCCTCACGGGCCGTCCCGCCACCTGCGTCGAGGGCGCCCGGATGCGGCGGGACGGAACCCTCTACGACGGGACGACGCGCCTCCACAAAGCGGGCGAGCGGATCCACCATTTCTTGGGCATCTCCACCTTCAGCGAGTACGCCGTCATGTCGGAGCGGTCCGTCCTCAAGATCCGCGAGGACATGCCCCTCGCAAAGGCCGCCCTGGTGAGCTGCGCCGTCGCCACCGGGGTGGGCGCGGTGATCAACGCTGCGAAGGCGCGCCCGGGCGAATCGGTGGCCGTCTTCGGGGCGGGCGGGGTCGGGCTGAACGCCGTCCAGGGCGCCACCCTGGTGGGCGCCGAGCCCATCATCGCGGTGGACCTCATGCAGGGAAAACTCGAGATGGCGAAAAAGTTCGGGGCCACCCACCTCGTCAACAGCTCGGACGAGGACCCGGTGGCGCGCATCCGCGAGATCACGGGCGGCTCGGGGGCGCACTACGCCATCGAGGCCATCGGGGTGGCCGAGGTGGCGGCCCAGGCCTTCAAGAGCCTCCGCATCGGCGGGACGGCGGTCATGGTGGGAATCGACAATCCCAAGGCCACCATCCCGGTTCCGGCCGTCTCGCTCGTGCTCGAGGAGAAAAGGCTGGTCGGCTCCCTCTACGGCTCCTCCCCCCCCCGCCTGGAGGTGCCCCGCCTGCTCGAACTCTACATGAGCGGCAAGCTGAACCTAGACGACCTGCTCAGCCGCTCCTACCCGCTCGCGCAGATTAACGAGGCCTATGACGCCCTCCTCAGGGGCGAGGTGGCGCGAAGCGTCATCGACTTTTCGCAGTAGCCGGGCCGGGCCAGGGCCGAGCGGGGCGACCCGACGCCGGGCGGGGCTGTGCGGGTAGAATCCAGCCTGTGGCATAATCCGCAGAATGATACGCGCTCTCGCTTCCGCCGCCCTCCTGCTCACCCTCGCGCCGGGCCTCGGGGGGTGCTCCCTCAAGCTGCTCGCCGTCCAATCCACCGCCGAGATCCTGAACGAGTCCATCGCCGCCCTGAACGCCGAGCCCGACCCGGACCACGCGCGCGAGGCGGGGGCCTCCCTCCTGGTGATGCTGGAAGGCCTGATCCGGGCGGACCCGGAAAACCCCGGCCTGCGCCGGGCGGCCGCCCAGGCGTACGGGGGCTACGCCTTCGCCTTCTTCGAGGAGGGCGCGCCCGAACGGGCCCGCCGGTTCTACCGCCGGGGAAGGGACCACGGCCTCCGCGCCCTCGCGGGCGGTACCGGGGAGAACCTCTCCCGCCTGCTGGAGAAGATCAAGGCCCTCGGCGAGGCGGACCTCCCCCTCCTCTTCTGGACGGCGTACTGCTGGGGCGGGTGGATCAACCTCAGCCGGAACGACCCCGAGGCGCTGGCCGACCTCTCCCTCGCCGAGGCCATGATGGCCCGCGCCCTGGCCCTCGATCCGGATTACGCCCACGGCGGCCCGGAGCTTTTCTTCGGCGTCCTCCTCGGGGGGCGCTCCAAGCTCCTCGGGGGCGACCCGGCGCGGGCGAAGGCCCACTTCGAGCGGGCCGTGGCGGCCTCGAAGGGCCGCTTCCTGATGGCCAAGGTGCTCTACGCGCGCCACTACGCCGTCCAGGTGCAGGACGAAAAGCTCTTCCGCCGCCTATTGGCGGAGGTCGAGGCGGCCCCGCCCGGCCTCCTGCCCGATCAGGCCCTCGCGAATGCCCTCGCCCGGCGGCGGGCGGCGAAGCTCAGAAAGAGCGCAGATGAGTATTTCTAGACCCGCACGAAGGTGTTACACGTTTCTTCATGTTTTACACATATTGCTGATCCTGGCCCTCATCCCCCTTTTTGCCCCCATTCCGTCCGCCGCCGCCGCCAAAACCGTCATCAAGTTCGCGAGCCTCGCCCCCGAGGGCTCCACCTGGATGCGCATCATGCGGGGGCTCGATAAGGAGGTTAGAAGCGAAACGGGAGGGGCGGTGCGCTTCCGCCTCTACCCGGGCGGGGTGTCGGGGAACGAAAAGGACGTGGGCCGGAAACTGCGCGTGGGCCAGCTCCACGCCGCGGGCTTCACCGGGGTGGGGCTGGGGGAGATCCTCCCCGCCGTCCGCGCCCTCGAACTCCCCTTCCTCTTCCGGGACTACGCGGAGGTGGACGCCGTCCACCGCGCCCTCGACCCCTGGTTCGAGAAGGCTTTCGAGAAAAAGGGCTACGTCGTCCTGGGCTGGTCGGAGGTGGGCTTTGCCCATTTCTTCTCGAAAGCGCCGATCCGGAACGTGGCCGGCCTCCGGCGGCAGAAGGTCTGGATGTGGGAGGGAGACCCCATCGCGCGGGCCTACTTCGCGGCCATGGGGCTCCGGCCCATCCCGCTCGCGGTCACCGACGTCCTCACCTCGCTCCAGACCGGGCTCATCGAAACCGTCTACGCGAACCCCCTCGCCGCGGTCGTCCTCCAGTGGTTCACCAAGGTGCGC
>CAZUHN010000253.1:0-2356 GCA_964620535.1 uncultured Nitrospinaceae bacterium
CATGGCCCAACGGAAGATCGACCAGATCCGTACCGACGCGCGCCTCGAGCCCGACGAGATCAACGAACTCATCGATGCCATTAAGGAACGCGAAGAGAAGATCTACGTCGCCAAGATGGAACTCGTAGAAGCGAACCTGCGGCTGGTCGTAAGCATCGGCAAGAAATACACCAACCGTGGCATGTCCTTCCTGGATCTCATCCAAGAAGGCAACATCGGCCTCATGAAAGCCGTCGACAAATTCGAATATCAGCGCGGCTACAAGTTCAGCACCTACGCCACCTGGTGGATCCGCCAGGCTATCACGCGGGCCATCGCGGATCAGGCGCGGACCATCCGCATTCCGGTCCACATGATCGAAACCATCAACAAGCTCATCCGAAACTCCCGCCAGCTTGTCCAAAAGCTCGGCCGGGAGCCGTTCCCGGAGGAGATTGCCAAGGAGATGGAAATGCCCGTGGACAAAGTGCGGAAGGTGCTCAAGATCGCCAAGGAGCCCATCAGTCTGGAGACCCCCATCGGGGAGGAGGAAGACAGCCATCTGGGCGACTTCATCGAGGACAAGACCGTGGTGGCCCCCCAGGAGTCGGTGGTCAACATCAGCCTCACGGACCAGACCCAGAAAGTGCTTCAGACTCTGAGTCCCCGCGAGGAAAAGGTGCTCCGGAAGCGCTTCGGCATTGGCACGGAGAGCGAACATACCCTCGAAGAGGTCGGGCATGACTTCGACGTCACCCGGGAGCGCATCCGCCAAATCGAGGCCAAGGCCCTCCGGAAGCTGCGCCATCCGAGCCGGAGCAAGAGGCTGCGCAATTACCTGGAGGATTGAGCGCACGGGAGGCGCCTTCGGGTTTGACATCGCGCCGCCGGCGGGGAAAATAGGCTTTCGGGGGGGCTCTGCCGTGGGCGCCATTTCTGAAATCGAATCATCCGGGCCGTTTCCGGCCCGCTTCCCCAGGCGCTCTGGCTCTTGGGCCCATAGCTCAGCGGTACAGAGCGACCGGCTCATAACCGGTTGGTCCCTGGTTCGAATCCAGGTGGGCCCACCAATCATCGCGTTTCGGATACCTTCGACGAGGAGGCGCAATGGCGGCGAATCGAGAACTTCAGGCCCTTATCCACCTTCAGTCGGTGGATGATCGGATCGCTTCGGCGAAGAAGGGGCTCGCCGCCGTTCCCGGGAAGATCGACGCGGAAAGGACCAGCCTCAAGGAATACGAAACGGCTGTCGCCGACTGCAAGGAAGAGCTGGAGGCGACGAACAAGCGGCAGCGGGAGGCCGAGCTGGAGGTGCAGGCTGTCGAGCAAAAGCTCCGCGACACCCGGGCGAAGCAGTCCCTGGTGAAGACGAACGAGGAATACCGGGCGCTGAATCAGGAGATCCGGACTTTCGAGGAAGAGATCGGGGCGCTTGAGGACAAAATCCTCACTGGGATGGAGAACGTGGATCCGGCCAAGGCGAGGCTGGCCACCGCTGAAAAGAGCTTGGCGGAGGCCTGGGCAAGGGGGCGGACCACCATCAGCAGGCATGAAGGGGAGCAAATGCGCCTCGAGGAGGAATTGGCGAGCTTCATCGCCAAGCGCGGGCGCTCCACCAAGGAGGTGGGGTCCGATTGGCTGGCGAGTTATGAAAAATTGCGGAAAGGCCGGGCGGGACTCGCCGTCTGCCCCATCGTCGAGCAGGCCTGCAACGGTTGTCGGATGTCGGAGACCCTCCAGCGGTTTATCGAGATCCGCGACACCGGCGAGATCTTCACCTGCTCGTCTTGCGCCCGGATCGTTTACTTCATGGAGCCGGCCGCGGTCGGCTCCTCCTCAGCTGTAGCTGACGAGCCGTCGTGAGGTCGGCCGGAAGCCGCCTCACGGTTTTCACCGACGGCGCCGCGCGGGGGAATCCCGGCCCCGCGGGGGCGGCGGCGCTCGTGTTCGACGATGCGGGAGCTCTGGTCGAGGAGGTGCTTTGCTTCCTCGGCGAGGCGACTAATAACGTCGCCGAGTACCGGGCGCTCCTCCTCGGCCTCGGCAAGGCGCGCTCGCTCGGGGGCCGCACCGTCGAGGTGTTGACGGACTCGGAGTTGCTGGCTAAGCAATGGAACGGGGTGTACCGGGTGAAGAACCGGACGCTCCGGTCCCTCTACGAGGAGGCCAAGGAGGCCGCCGATGACTTCGAGGCGGTCAAGGTGCGCCATGTGCGGCGGGAGGAGAACATCCGGGCCGACGCTGCCGCCAATCGGGCGATCGACGAAGCGGCGGGCGCCGGTGCACCACCGCATGCATAGAAGGAGATGAACCGGAGCGGGACGCGCGGCCGCTCGTGGCCTTCGGGCCGCGGGAGGAAAGTCCGGGCTCCACAGGG
>CAZUHN010000254.1:0-7671 GCA_964620535.1 uncultured Nitrospinaceae bacterium
GGCGATTTTAGCCAATTATATCATATGGTTACAAAGATTCCGGACTCGTTTTGCTCCGTTCCGCCGCATAATGTGGGTAATAACAGAAAATAGTAAGGCGGCGCCCGCACAAACCAATATCAGCATGGCCAGGAGACGGAACTGGCCCCACCCTTTCTCTCCCTTCCCGCGACCCAGAAGTGAGGAGAAAGAGAAGCTTTTCTTCCGACAGTGTGCCGAGGAGCAGGGCTTCCTGCGGGAGGAACGGCAAGGCGGGTTTGCGACCGATCCCCCGCTCTTCAGGTCGATGGACTTCTCCCCGCCCAGGGGGGAGGCATGGTGCGCGCGGGGGTGCCCGACCCATGGGCCTGGGGCAGGAGATCACCGGGAGAACTTCTTGGAGTCTTCATCAGCGCATCTCGCCTCTATTTCTATTATTTATTTCTATGAATATGCGGGAATGACAAGAGTACGATTGGTAATTTCCTGAATTCAACCATTTCGCGATATTTTCCCTTCCAGGTTAGTCAGATCTTCTTGCATTATTTATTGTTGCTTTCAAAATTATCTGTTACAAGCACAATTCCACAGCCGCCCGCTCGCCCTTGTCAATATTGTTCGCGATATTTGAAATATCGAATTATCCCTGAATTAATAGTGCTTTTTTTGCAATTTACCTCAATTAAGCCGTATGGTTAACCAAAGCGCAGGCGCCGGAAGAATTGGTTCTCAATAAATTCTAATCCGATCGATCAATTTGTGGAACCATTTATTTTTCAATGCGATTCACAGGTAATTGAAAGTTGTAGACAAGATATGTCTGCCCGGAGGAATCTTCTGTGCGAAGAATCCCGCGAAGGAACCGCGCGGCTCGCGGATTCGCCCTGTGCTTGGTCATAGGCGCCTGGACTCTCGGCAGGTGCAACCACCCTCCTAGCGTCTTTTCTTTGGACTCCCTTTCATCGGCACAGCCGGAGGAGAAACCGCCCCCCTTGCTACAAAACCACCACCACCGCCCGAGTGCGCCTCCCCCGGCGGGGGTGGCGGAACTCCCTCCCCCTTCGCCCAATAAAAGATTCCCGCCGCTACCCCCGCGAAGGCGAATCTGAAAAGTGCGTCCTCAACTCCGAACGTCTAGTGGGAAATTCGGAACGGGAAGACGTAGGTGGGCTGCCAGTAATCGTGGTTGAACCACCATTCGCTCAGCGATCCGGCGGGGGCGATCCCCCGGCAGCGAGATATAAATGATGACGACGGGAAGAAGGAAAATCAGGCTGCCCGCGAGAGAGGCGTAAACCGGCATGGCCGCTCCTCTTTCTCAACCGTTTATGAGGCGGACGAAGGGCACGCCCCCATGATATTCAATCGCGTTCAGGGCCGCGAAGTCCTGCCCCAGGCGGAAGAAATTTTCGAGCGGAACGCCAAGGGCGTCGCACAAGATCACCCGGTTTACGGCCGCGTGGGCCACGACGACGGCGCACCCGACCGCCGCGCGCGCGCGGATCTCCTCCCAGGCCGGGAGCACGCGCGCGCGAAGATCCTCCAGCGATTCCCCCCCGGGCGGGCGGGAGCGAACGATGTCAGCGTAGTGAGCGCGCATCCGCCCGAGATCCTTCGCCGTCAGGGAGGCGTGGGTCTCCCCCTCCCATTCGCCCAAATCGACCTCGGCCAGCCTCTCCACCACCTGGAGGGCGAGGGCCGGAGAGGACGGATCCAGCGCCTCCATTAAAACCTCGGCGCTCCGGCGGGCCTCCGCCGCGGGCTGGCGAACACCATCGCCGCGCCCGCCCCCCGCACCAAGTCCCTGACGCCGGCGGCAGCCTCCCGCATCTGGGCTTCGCCCGACGGGAAAAGCGCCGCGTCCGTCCGGCCCGCCAGCCTGCCCTCCCCGCTCCCTTCCGCCGCCCCGTGGCGCAGGAGAACGAGGAGGAGACCGGGTCGCTCACCGGCGGCGGCCTCCCCGGCCCTCGCCGGGAGGAAACTGGCGCAGAAAGTTCCCCGGAATGCCGGATGGGATGAGAATGGAATCGGGGCCCTGCAGCGCAGGGCGGGGAAAGGCGCCGCTCACCTTTGCACTTATTCCTGAACGGCGACGGAAATATCCCGGATGCCGGCCGTGAAGCTGATGCCCATCAGCTTGATGACGAAGCCGTAGTCGAGGCGCTTGTCCGCCTTGATGGTGAGGGTGCGGCGGCCCGCATCTTCCCTTGAGGCGTGGAGCCGGCGCTCCAGCTCTTCCACGGTTATGGTTTCGCCGTTGAGGGCGATCCGCTGGTCGACGCCGGCCTCGACCAGAAATTTCTGCCGCTTGAGGCTGGGGACGCTCGATTTCGATTCGGGAAGCTGGATGTCCATCCTCCGCGTGAAATCGATGAAGGAAGTCGAGACCATGAAAAAAATGAGAAGCAAAAAGACGACATCGATGAGGGAAGTCAGATGAAGACTGTAGTCTTCCTCGTCCCTGGCTAAAAAGCGCATCTATCCCTCCTCCAGCCCGGCCTCGGGCGAACCGCCCGCGGGCGCGCGGTCGGCCCGCACGAAGGGCCGCTGTCCGCTCTTTTCCTTCGTGAAGTTGCTCACGGTCTCCCCCTGGCCACCGGTATGCACGGCGAGCTCCTGGAGGAGGTGGAGGGCGACGCTCTCCATCTCGAAAAGGAATTTCTCCCCGCGCGCCCGGAAAAAGTGATAGACCGCCAGCGTGGGAATGCCCACGAGAAGGCCAGCCGCCGTCGTCAGCAGCGCCTCGGAGATTCCCTCCGCCACAAGGTTGGGGTTTCCCGTCCCCGCGACGCTGATTACGTTGAAGGCACGTATCATGCCCACCACGGTACCGAACAGGCCGAGCATGGGAGCGAGGTTGGCGATGACCCCCAGCCCGCGGAGGTTGCGGGAAAGGGTAGTGGACTCGTGCTGGCCCGAGCCGAACAAAGCGCGCTCCATTTCGCCCAGGCCCATATGGCGACGGGACAGCCCGGCCCGGAGTATCCGGGCGAAGGGCACGTCGAACCGGTCGCAAACGCGGACCGCCTCATCAAAATCCCCGCGCGACCAGCTTCGCTCGGAGGTGAGAACCAGCTCGGCGGGCAGCACCTTCTCCCGGCGAAGCGTGATCAGGCGCTCAAACGTGATCGCCAGCGCGATGATGGAGCAAAGTCCGATGGGCAGCATGACGTAGCCGCCCTTTTTGAGGAGTTCCCAAACCCGCGGGGTAAAATCCAAGACGGGCCGGACCTCGCCCGCCCAGGCCACACCGCTGGCGCCTATCAGGACGGCGGCGGCAATCCATATCCATTTCCGTTTGATGGGCACGTCAACCTCCTGCGGCGCCGGCCACGCCGGCCGCCGGTGCCAGCAGCCGGTCCAAACCAGGCGACATCGAAACGTCATCCCCAAACACCTCGGCGCAAATCGGCAATAGATCCTCCACGACTTTTCCAAGCTCGGGCGCCTCGCCAAGAAGGCGGCCGAGCGAGGTGGCGCGCGCCCCGGCCTCCCCGCACGGGTGCATCATCTCGAAAAAACGCAAATCCGGCGACACGTTGAACGCGACGCCGTGCATGGTCACCCAACGGCGCGCGCCCACCCCGAGGGCAAGGATTTTTTTCCCCTCCACCCACAGCCCCGACATTTCGGGCCGCCGCACCGGCACGAGACTGAGCCCTTCCAGGTAGCGGAGGAAGACCTCTTCCAGCCGCCGGCAGTGGCGGTGAACGTCCCGATCCCGCCCGCGAAGATCGCAAATAGCGTACAGCATCAGCTGGCCGGGCCCGTGAAAGGTGACCTCCCCGCCCCGGTTCACCCGGATGACGGGAACCTCCCCCCCGCCGTCCGGCGCCTCCCTCGCCAGAATGTTCGAAGCCGCACCCCCTTTTCCCAAAGTAAAGACCGGCTCATGGTCGAGGAAAAGCAGAACGTCATTCTTCAGCCAGCCCCCGGCCCGATCCTCCCAAAGCCGTTGCTGGAGCGCCCAGGCTTCCTTATACCGGACCCGCCCCGAAAAAAAAGCTCGGATTCCCGCGTCCGGCCGCTTTCCTTGATCCTCATTCAAAATAGACGGCCTCCGGCCCCACGAGATCGCTCATCTCGGTGCAAAGCTCCTCCGTCGGCGCGACGACGAAATGCCGACCCGCCTCGATAACCACTTCGCGACCCCCAAAATTCAAGGAAAGCGAAACGGGACAATCGCCCGGATGGTGGGCGAGGATTTCCCGCACGGCGGCGAGCCGGTTGTGGCTGAAATCATCGGCGCCGAACACGAGAACCATCCGCTTGGCGAAATCACTTTCCACCTCCGCGAGGAGGCGGATCGAGCGGGCGGCGACCTGTATGCCGTCCTCGGAAATCTCCGCCGCCCCCTCCACGAACACCGGCTCCTCGGATTCGAGCAACGGGTAATAATTCTCAAAATCTCCCGGGAAAAGAATCATGTCGACCGTCCCCTCCTGATCTTCGAGGACGAGGCTGGCCATCCGCTTTCCGGCGCGCGTCGTTCGGATCCGGGACGATCGAATCAGGCCAGCCATGCGGACGTTCCGCGCGCCGGCCACCTCAGTCAGCCGGCGCGAATCCATGTTCGTGAACCGTTTGATGACCTTGGCGCATCCGTCCAGCGGATGGCCCGAGATGTAAAAACCCAGAACCTCCTTCTCAAAGGCCAGCCGGTCGCGCTCTTCCCAGTCCGGAACCTCGGGCAGGGGAAGGGCGCTTTCGGCCGACTCCTCGGCGCCGAAGAGGCTTCCCTGCCCGACGGAAATGCTGCGCTGTTCCCGGGCGGCGGACTCCAGCACGATCTCAAGCGCCGCCATCACCTGGGCGCGTCCGACGCCGAGGCCGTCAAAAGCACCTGATTTGATGAGGCTTTCCAGGACTCGTCGATTGAGGAACCGAAGGTCCACCCGCCGGCAAAAATCCATGAGGCTGGAGAAGACCCCCTCCTCCTCCCGGCTCGCGAGGATGGCGTCCACCGCGGCAATCCCCACGTTTTTGACGGCCGCCAGGCCGAATCGGATGAAATCCCCCTCCACCTTGAAATCTTTCTCGCTCGCATTCACGTCCGGCGGGAGAACGGGAACGCCCATCTCCCGGCACTCGGCGATGTCGGTGATGACCTTGTCGGCGTTGTCTCTGTCGCAGGTCAGGAGGGCCGCCATGAACTCCTTCGGATAGTGCGCCTTCAGGTATGCGGTCCGGCAGGTGATGAGGGCGTAGGCGGCGCTGTGGCTCTTGTTGAAACCGTAGCCGGCGAACTGTTGAATCTGTTCCCAGAGCACTTCGGTTTTTTCCCGGTCCTTCCCTCTCGCGACGGCGCCCTCGACGAAATCCATCTTCTGCTCGAGCATGAGGATGGGGTTCTTCTTCCCCATCGCCTTCCGCAGGACGTCAGCGCGGCCCATGGAAAAACCCGCGAGCGCCGCGGAGATCTGCATGACCTGCTCCTGGTAGACCATCACCCCGTAGGTGCTCTCGATTATTGGCTTCAACTCGTCGAAATAATAGTCGATGGGCGCCCGGCCCTGCTTCCGGTTTATGAAGGCGTCCACCATCCCGCTGTTCAACGGGCCCGGTCGGTAGAGGGCCACCATGGCGATGAGGTCTTCGAACCGGCTCGGGGCAAGCTTTCGCAGGTAATCCCGGATTCCTTGGCTCTCCAGCTGGAAGATGCCCGTCGTCCGGCCCTCGGAAAGGAGGCGGTAGGTCGCCTCGTCGTCGAGGGGGATCTCTTCGAGATCCAGCTCTTTGCCCCTCTCGCGCACGAGGTCCACCGCCCGCTTCAGCACGGTGAGGGTCTTCAGTCCGAGGAAATCCATCTTGAGCAGACCCAGCGCCTCGATGTCCTTCATATCGAACTGAGTCATGATCTCGTCCCCGGACCCCTTGTAGAGCGGGACGAAATCGGTCAGGTCCGAAGGAGCGATCACCACGCCGGCGGCGTGGGTCCCCGCGTGGCGGATGTTTCCCTCCAGCTTCCGGGCGGTCTCCATCAGTTTTCCGACGTTGGCGTCCCGCTCGACGACTTCGCGCAGGCGGGATTCCTTCCGGAGGGCGTCTTCGAGCGAGATCTTGAGCTCGTTGGGCACGAGCTTCGCGATCCGATCCACTTCGCCGTAGGGCAGGTTCATCACCCGCCCCACGTCCCGGATCACCCCCTTCGCCAACATGCTCCCGAAGGTGATGATCTGGCCGACGTTGGCGCGCCCGTACTTCTCCTGGACATAGCGGATCACCTCGTCGCGCCGGTCCATGCAGAAGTCGATGTCGATGTCCGGGGGACTGATGCGCTCGGGGTTCAGGAACCGCTCAAAAAGCAGCGAATACCGGATCGGATCGATGCCGGTGATGCCGAGGGCGTAGGCGGTGAGGCTGCCCGCGGCCGAGCCCCTTCCCGGGCCGACTGGGATGCCCTGCTCTTTCGCATAGCGGATAAAATCCCAAACCACGAGGAAGTAGCCCTCGTAGTTCTCGCCGTTGACGACGCCGAGTTCCATGGCGAGACGCTCGCGGTACAGGCCGGCCTCCTCTCCCTGGATGCCTCCCCGCACCAGGATTTTTTCCAGACCTTCATTGGCGATCCGGCGGAGGAAGCCCTTCCGATCCGTTCCTTCGGGAACGGCGAAGCCGGGGTAGTGGTTCTCGCCGTGGCGAAATTCGAAATCGCACTGTTCCGCGATGACGAGCGTATTGCGAACCGCCTCGGGGACCTCCCGGAAGAGGGCCTCCATCTCCAGCGCGTTCTTGAAGAAGTATTCCTCGCTCTTAATCGTCATCCGGTTCGAATCCTGGATGGTCTTGCCCGTCTGGACGCAGATGAGCACCTCCTGCGCGCTGTGATCCCCCTCGTCGAGGTAATGCACATCGTTCGTGGCGACGAGGGGAAGGTTCATCTCTCGGCCGAGTTCGATCACTTGTGGTATGAGCCGTCGGTCCTCTTCGAGGCCATGGTCCTGGAGTTCGAGATAAAAGCGGCCAGGAAAGAGATCCTTGTAGAAGGAGGCCGCCTCGCGGGCCCGCTCCCGGTCTTCGCGGAGGAGCGCCTCGTTCACCTCGCCCCTAAGGCAGGCGGAGGTGCAGATGAGCCCCTCGGCGCGCTGGGAAAGCAGCTCCCGGTCCACCCGGGGATGGTAGTACATGCCCTCCAGGTAGCCCGCCGTCACGAGCGCGCAGAGGTTGCGAAAGCCCGTTTCGTTCTGGGCGAGGAGAATCATGTGATAGGCGCGCATGCCCTGGCGGCCGTTTCCCTTTTCGTGCCGGCTGCCGGGCGCGACGTACACCTCGCATCCGACGATGGGCTTGACGCCCGCCTCCTTCGCCGCCTGGTAGAACTTGAAGGCGCCGAACATGTTCCCGTGGTCCGTGATGGCGACCCCGGACATGTTCAGTTCCACCGCCCGCCGCATCAGATCATCGATGCGGGCGGTCCCGTCAAGCAGGCTGTACTGGGTATGAAGGTGAAGATGAACGAATTCAGCCGCCATGAATCACTCCCACTTAATAAAAAATATCCCCAATAACCATTTATAATCAACTACTTAATATTACTTTGAATCTACCTTGAAGCTAAAGGGTATTATAATAAATCAATAGTTCTTGGGCACCTTAGTCACCACCCTTTGCATTTCTTACGGACACATTCACGGGCAATTTTCCGTACGGTTGCCAAATTACCCTAAATTTGAAGAATGGAATTAGGGAGTT
>CAZUHN010000255.1:0-9288 GCA_964620535.1 uncultured Nitrospinaceae bacterium
GTTCCGCCATTCTGCAGGGAGGATGGATATTCCCCCTCTTTTTCCGCGGCGCAGAAGTGTCCTCTCGGCAGTACGGCGGCCGAAAACATCGCCACTGGGAGAGTGACCTGCGAAGGGGCGGACAAGCTCGACACCCGAACACGGCCGCGGCGAAGCCCGGGGGAGCCGGGAAGGCCCGGCGTGCTGGGAATTCCCACAATGTCCGTCTCGTCCGGCAAGGCGTTGTCCGTTACGCCACTCGCAGATTGCGGCCTTGCGCGTTGGGGTTGTGAGCAGGCCTGTCAGCAAACATACTTGGCATCCGCCACGGGAGCTGCCGCCGGAGTGTCCCAACGTGCCAAGGTGCAGATGGGCGCCTGCCTGAGGGGTTGCAACAAAGAGTTTTCCTGCGAACCCAAAGCGCCGGAGGTTTCATCCAAGCAGGAAGAGAAATGAAAGGAATTGTGCTTGACTTTGGGACCGGTCATGCTTAGGGTTCATTTGTTAGATCTTTCCGCAATTGATGCCGCCTGACCGCAACTCTCTTGGAGTTTCCGTGAGCAGGGCCATCGCACTCGCATCTGATCATGCGGGTTTTCGTCTCAAGGAAGTAATAAAGGAAGCCCTTGACGAGGCCGACCTTACCTACAAGGATTTCGGAACCTACAACGAAGAATCGTGTGATTTTCCAGATTTTGGCTCCCTTGCTGCCCGTGCGGTGAGCGAAGGTGAGTCGGAAAGGGGAATTATCATTTGCGGATCGGCGGCGGGGATGACGATCGTAGCGAACAAATTCGCGGGGGTGCGTGCCGTCGCTTGCAACGACGAGTGGATTACCCGTAAGAGCCGCGAGCACAATGATGCAAATGTCCTTGCGCTGGGCGGGAGGTTGATTGATCATGAAGAGGCCAAAAAGTTCGTCCACATTTGGCTAAATACCCCATTCGAGGGCGGGCGGCACGCCCGCCGGGTCGCCAAAATCGCTGAGTTGGAGCGGACGCCCGAAACGACTTCCTGAACCTTCCGCCCTGGCCGGTTCTGCATGAAATGTCTCGCTTGCGGTCATATCGACACCCGGGTAATCGATAGCCGAACCACAAAAGAGGCGAATTCCATTCGCCGCCGGCGGGAGTGCGAGTCCTGCGGCCATCGGTTTACCACGTATGAGCGTCCCGAGGTGTCATGGCCGCTGGTCGTCAAAAAAGACGGTCGCCGGGGGAACTACGACCGAGAGAAGATCCGCGCCGGGATTCAGCGGGCGCTGGAAAAGCGTCCCGTGTCGGCGGACGATCAAGAAGCGCTCGTCGATCGTATAGAACGATTTGTCCTCGATGCGGGGGAGAAAGAGATTTCGACCAAGGCCATCGGAGAAATGGTGATGAAGGAACTTCGGGATATCGACGCAGTCGCTTATGTCCGCTTCGCTTCGGTGTACCGCTCCTTCGAAGCCCTCGAAGATTTTCGTGAAGAGATTCAAAGGCTCGGCGAAAAGAACAAGAAGGACTAGGACAAGAAGGGCTGAAATCCCTGCCCACTCCGAGAAATTCTCGCATGAAATGAGATATTCGAGTTTGCTCCCGGAGGGCGCAAGCTTTTCGGTAAGCGGGTTTTGAGCTACCCTATTCTCCGTACCTTTTTTGCTCTGTTCCGCGCATCTTCAAGGGTGTGCCTTCGGGTACCTCCTCGTTTTTCTCTTCGTATTTGTTTGGCTGCGGAGGAGGGGATATGACCACCATCGTCGAAATTGTGGGGAGGGAAATCCTTGACTCCCGGGGAAATCCGACTGTCGAGGTAGATGTTATCCTTGGAGGAGGAGGCTTCGGGCGGGCGGCGGTTCCTAGCGGGGCGAGCACGGGAAAGCGCGAGGTCGTGGAGCTCCGGGATGAACGCAAGGCCTACTACCTCGGGAAAGGAGTCACAAAGGCAGTTGAAAACGTTAACAAGAAAATCGCGCCTGCAATAATCGGCGCCGACGCTGCGGACCAATGTGCCCTCGATGCCCGGTTGATTCAGCTTGATGGCACCTGGAACAAAAGTCGCCTGGGAGCGAACGCTGTACTGGGCGTTTCTATCGCGGCCGCAAAAGCGGCGGCGGACGCACACGACCTCCCGCTCTACCGCTATCTGGGCGGAGTGGGGGCGTGCACCCTTCCCGTGCCGATGATGAATATTCTCAATGGCGGCGCACATTCGGATAACAGCGTTGATCTTCAAGAGTTCATGGTGATGCCTTTGGGCGCCGGATCTTTCCGCGATGCGCTTCGCATGGGGGCGGAGGTGTTCCACCATTTGAAAGCGGTTTTGAAGAAAAAGGGGTACAGCACCGCGGTTGGAGACGAGGGGGGATTCGCGCCGAATCTCCGGAGCAACGAGGAGGCCATCGAAATCATACTGGAGGCCATCGTCAAGGCGGGTTACCAACCCGGCACGGACGCCATGCTCGCCCTTGACCCGGCTTCCAGCGAATTGTTCAAAAAGGGAAGGTACGTCTTTCAGTGGTCGGACGGGAGCAAAAAGACTTCGGACCAGATGGTGAGGTTCTTTGAGGAGTGGGTTCGAAAATATCCTATCATTTCCATAGAGGACGGCTGCGCCGAAGACGACTGGCGCGGTTGGGCCGCCCTGACGGAAGCCCTAGGCAGTAAAGTGCAGCTCGTGGGAGATGATCTTTTTGTGACGAATACAGACATTCTTGCCAAGGGAATTAGCGAGGGGGTGGGAAACAGCATTCTGATCAAGGTGAACCAGATCGGAACTTTAACCGAAACGCTGGACGCCATCCAGATGGCGACGCAGGCACGCTATACCTCGATTATCTCCCACCGCTCGGGCGAGACGGAGGACACCACGATCGCCGACCTCGCGGTGGCGATGAACACGGGTCAGATTAAGACTGGCTCCGCAAGCCGTACCGACAGGCTGGCGAAGTACAATCAGTTGCTCCGGATATCGGAAGAGCTGGGCGATGCGGCCCGCTTCCCGGGGTGGGAGGCCTTTTTCAATCTGGGCTTGGCCGGCGGGAAGAAGAAGCCCGCCGCTTCCCAAAAAAAGGGGAAATAAATAAGCGTCGCTGGACCCGGCGGGCGAGCCGCTAGGAGGTGCCGCCGCCAGGAAAAAGAGGAAGATTGAAAAGAGATTCTACCGCATCCGCTTCTCCGCAAATTAACTGTGAGGTTTTCCGCACACCCGGTGCCGGGCAAGATCCTCCACCATCGTGGCGAGGCCGCTGTGGTCGAGTTCGCCCCTTCCGGCCGCGACGAGGGCGGTGAACATTTGTTGCACCTGGGCCGCAAGCGGAAGCGGCACCCCGAGATCCGCCCCTGCCTCCATCGCAAGGCGCATGTCCTTGCGGTGCAGCCGGATCCGGAAGCCGGCGAGGTACTCGCCGCGAACCAAGTTCGGCCCCCGAAGCTCGAGCACGCGCGAATGGGCGAGCCCCCCCGAGAGCACTTCGATCATCTTCTCCGGGTCCACCCCCGCCTTCGAGCCGACCACGAGGGCCTCGCTCATCGCGCCGATGTGGAGGCCCACCATGATCTGGTTTGCGATTTTCACATAGCCCCCCGCCCCGACCTCCTCGCCTACATGGACGATGGTTTTTCCCATTGCCTGCAGGATGGTGAGCGCTTCCTCGAAGTCGGCAGAGGCGCCTCCCGCCATTATCGAAAGGGTGCCCTCGCGCGCACCGACGTCCCCTCCGCTTACCGGGGCGTCGAGCATCCGCACCTTCTTCTCGGCGAGGGCGGCGGCCACGGCCTTGGAGACGGCGGGGGAAATGGTGCTCATGTCGATGAAGAGAGAGCCCTCTTTCGCGCCCTCCCGGACTCCGTCCGGCCCTAGGGCGACCGCCTCGACATCAGGTGAGTCGGGCAGGCAGGAGATGGTGGCCTCTGCCTTTGAGGCGGCCTCGGCCGCGCTTTTGCAGACTGTGGCCCCTGCCTTTTCCAGCTCATCGAGCGGCGGACGGCTTCGGCTGTGGACGAACAACGTGTGGCCCGCTCGGATGAGGTTCAGCGCCATGGGTTTTCCCATGATCCCGGTTCCAATGAAAGCAAGTTCACGACTCATTACCAGTGTCTCCTGTGGAAAGAAAAAGAATGTTTATGGTGAAGATCATATCTTACACGGAGTCACCCACGGCAGGAATCGCGACCTTGTCAGTCTGAAGAGGCTTTGGTAGCATCGGATTGATGAGGCAAACTGCCCTTTTTTCTCCTTTCGAAGAATCCCTTTTCCTTATGGTGCGCAGAGCGAAAGATCCGGAAAAACGCATCCAGAGCCTCGAAGCGTGGCTGGAAAAAGATCCCGCCTCTCCCGCCTTTTTCCCTCTCGCGCATCTGCTCCTGGCGAAGGAGCGGGACGCTCGGGCGGAAGGGTTGTTGCGCCAGGGCCTGGAAATCTTCCCCGCCTACGCGGCCGCTCGCGTTCTTCTCGGTAAAATTCTCCATTCCAAGGGTCTTTTCGAGGACGCCGTCACCGAGCTTGAGACGGCGGTAGGGATCTCTCCCTGGAATCTTGAAGCCCAGCGGCTGCTTGCCGACAGCTACCTGAAATCGGGCGACGAGGTCGGAGCACAGCGGGCGAGGTCCATCGTCGGAATGTTTGATCCGCTCAGCGAGGAAGGGCGGACGGCGCTCGGGGTGGCGCCTGCGCTGGCTGGCCCTGCCGCGAAGGAGGACCGGGCCAAGGAGGAGACCCCCTCCCCGCCCGGGGAGGCCGAGGCGGTCCCGACGCTCTCCCTGGCCGAACTCTATATCTCGCAGGGCCACCTCGACAAAGCCGCCGACGTCTACCGGCGCCTGCTTGAGGAGGATCCCGAAAACGATGATCTGGGGGAGAAGCTCAGCACAATCGAAACGCAAATCGGATCGGGGGCCGTCGATGCCGCCGCTGAAATCCAATTGGAAGGACTCGGGCTTGAGGGTTTGGAAAATGAATTTGAGGCCGCCGCGGCAGAGGAGGAGCCTTCTGCCCAGGCGGAAGAAACCGCGGGCGAAGCGGCGGCTGAACTTCCGGAGTTGGACGAGGATTTGGGGGCGGACCTCGAAGAGTTGATGGCCGGGGAGGAGACCGCCGTGGAAGCGCCCCCGACACCGACGGGGGATGCGGCGGGCGCCGAGAGGAAAGGTCTAGACCTCTCCTTGCTTGACCTCGACGCGGAGGGAGAGGAACTTGGACCTGAATCCGCTGTGGCCGAGGCGGCGGCAGACGCGGTCGGGCTTGATGAAGGCCATGGCGCAGGATTCGAGATGTTGACGAATGAGGAGGAGGTTCCTCCAGCAGAAGGTGCTGGCCCCGGCGGGGAGTCCCGGGACCCGAGCCAGGGGGAATTCCTGCCAGAGGAATTGGAGGAGGTCTCGCCCGGTGAGGGAGTCGTTGAAAGCGTGGAAGTTGCCCAGCCCGAGACGGGAATCGATTCGACCCTCGAAGGCTTGGTCCAGTTGTATGTGGGCGAAGGGAATTTCGAGCATGCGCTCGACCTTTGCCGGAAGTCGGCCATTATGGGAGGCGAATCTCGCACCCTCAAGGCTTTGATTCGGAGGCTGGAGGAAAAGCTGGCTGAAGATCGGGCGTCGGTGCCCGGCTCGGCGCCTTCGGTTTCCATGTCTTCCCAGGAGGTGGTGGTGCATTTGGAAAAATGGCTTCGGACTCTGCAGAATCGGAAAGCCGAACCCTCGGCGAACGGAGGATAGGGCGAGGTCGGGGTATCCGTTTTGGCACTACTCGGGCGGGGGTCCACCGACGGTCCTGCCGCCCACCGCCGCGAAAGCCGGTTAGACAGAAGTGGAAATTTTTTTCGAGACTCTTGGGTCTTCAGGTTTCGCCGCGATCCTGCGGGCGCCCTACGGCGCGCATCTCCGGCCCTGTTTGGGCCCTTTCCTTTTGTTTGGGAGTTCCAGGTGATTCGGGAAAAAGAGACCGCCGCTGAAGCGGACGGACCGTTCCAGCGGCCGCTCGGCGAGATGCCGATTGAAGAGCTCTGCGTCAACACCATCAGGACGCTCGCCATGGACGCTGTGCAGAAGGCGAGCAGCGGCCATCCCGGGACGCCGATGGCAATGGCGCCGCTCGCCTACGTTCTTTGGAAGGATCTGATGCGGTACAACCCGCGGGATGCCGGTTGGTTCAACCGGGATCGCTTTGTGCTCTCTATGGGCCACGCCTCGATGTTGCTTTACGCCATTCTCCATCTTACCGGTTACGACCTTCCCCTCGAGGAGATCGTCAACTTCCGCCAATGGGACAGCAAAACCCCGGGCCACCCCGAGCACGGCCTTGTCCCCGGCGTGGAGACCACGACAGGGCCACTCGGCCAGGGATTGATGAACGCCGTCGGAATGGCCATCGCGGAGGCGCATCTCGGCGCCGTGTACAACCGCAAGGGGTTTGAGGTCGTCGACCACTGCGTTTTTGTGCTTTGCAGCGACGGTGACTTGATGGAAGGGGCCTCCCACGAGGCGGCCTCGCTCGCCGGTCATCTCGGGCTCGGGAAGCTCATCTGCATCTACGATGATAACCGGATTACCATCGAGGGAGAAACCGGCCTCGCCCTCTCGGACGAAGCGGGGATGCGCTTCGAGGGATACGGCTGGCACGTCCAGAATCTAGAGGACAAGGCGAACGATCTGACTCTCTTGGAAAAAGCGCTACGGCGAGCACAGGAGAAGCAATCCCGCCCTTCCCTTATCATTCTCCGCTCCCACATCGCCTTCGGCGCACCGAACAAGCAGGACACGGCAGAGGCGCACGGCGCCCCCCTCGGCGAGGAAGAGGTGCGCCTCACCAAAAGGGCTTACGGTTGGCCGGAGGATCAGGTGTTCTTCGTTCCGGAGCGCGCACTTTCACACATGCGCGAAGCCATCGGGCGGGGCCGGGACCTCCAGGCGGAGTGGAACGGCCTCTTCGCCGCCTACAAGAAGGTCCACCCGGAGATGGCGGCTCAGTTCGAGGCGGCCCTGAAAGGGGACCCGCCCCCCGGATGGGACGCGGACCTTCCTGCGTTCGCGCCCGGCGACGGCCCCATCGCTACCCGCGCCGCCTCGGGAAAGGTGCTCAACAGCATTGCGGCCAATATCCCCTGGCTCATCGGGGGAAGCGCCGACCTCGCCCCTTCCACCAACACCCTTACCAAAGCCTCCGGCGACTTCGCCAAGGGCCGGTACAAAAACCGTAATATGCATTGGGGGGTCCGCGAGCACGCCATGTGCGCCGCCTGCTCGGGAATGGCACTGCACGGCGGGATGCGCCCCTACGCCGCCTCCTTTTTCGTCTTTACGGACTACGCCCGTCCCGCCATCCGGCTCGCGGCCCTGATGGGGCTTCCGGTAGTCTACGTAATGACCCACGATTCCATCGCCCTCGGAGAGGATGGCCCCACCCATCAGCCTGTTGAGCATCTTGCCTCGCTCCGCGCCATGCCGGGAATGTGCGTAATCCGCCCCGCTGACGCCGGAGAGGTTTCCTGGGCCTGGCGCGCGGCCATCGGGCGCAGGGAGGGACCGACCATGCTTGTTCTTACCCGCCAGGGGCTTCCGATCCTGGATCGGGAAAAGCTGTCGGTCGCGGACGGTCTGCTCAAAGGGGCGTATATTCTTTCAAAAGAAAAGGGGGAGAGGCCGGGTGTCATCCTCATTGGCACCGGCTCCGAGGTGCACCTCTCCCTTGCGGCGCAGGAACTGCTCGCCTCCCAGGACATCGACGCCCGGGTGGTGAGCATGCCGAGTTGGGAGTTGTTTCGAGAGCAGAAAGAGTCCTACCGCGAGGAGGTTTTGCCCACCGAGGTGAAGGCGCGCCTTGCCGTGGAGGCGGCCTCGTCCTTCGGCTGGTGCGAGTGGGTCGGCGACGCGGGGAAGGTCATCGGGGTCGAGACCTTCGGCGCGAGTGCGCCCTACAAAGAGCTTATCAAGCAGTACGGATTCACCGCCGAGCACGTTGCAGAGGTGGCGAAGGCGCTATTTGAAGGAAATCCAAGTTAGCCGCAGGTTCCCCCTGCCTGCCGAGCCGGTTCCGCCTCCCCATTTGGGCGCTGCCCTTTTTCCCGTCCATGTCATCCATTCCGCCGGGGTTTCCCCAATCGGCCGGGAATATTTCTGCAGATGAGTCTTTTTTTATGTTATATTTCAATGTGTTAACTGCTGTCCCTGAATGTTATCGGGAAAAGGGGAGGGGCCATACGCTTCATTTACTGCGGGTCGGTCAAGGAAGATGTTTTATCTTGGCCGCGCGTGCGCGATAAGGGGAGTATTTTGGAAAAATCAGCTTTGACAGGCTCCTTTCGATACCTCCCGGCCGGCCGGGAGAACCCTCGATTGTGATTCGCATTGCGGGCATCTCGAAAAGCTACGAGCGGGAGGGCTTCGCGCTCGAGGACATCAGCTTCCACGTCCCCAAGGGGAACTTCGTATTCATCACCGGTCTCAGCGGGGCGGGGAAGAGCACTCTCCTCTCCATCTTTTACGGCACTGAGGCGGCAGAGAAGGGCCAAGTGTTCATCGCGGGGCGAAACATCACGCGCATCCGCCGCCGCGACCTGCCGCGCTTCCGACGGGGAATCGGGGTGGTGTTTCAGGATTTCATATTGCTCCTGTGCCGGACCCGGCACAAGATGCGGCGCCGGCTTCAGGCCATGTACATGGACGGCCCGGCCGATCCAAGATATTTTTGATCGCCGGTCCTGGCTGACGAATCTGGCCCGTTCCGACCTCCGACTTATTCGGCATTGCCGCGCCCAGGAGGAAACGCTCCGGACGGTCGAGTCGGAAGTCAGAAAGAAGTTTTGCCGCTGGGAGGATCTTCGGAACAAGAGGGAGAAGACCAAGCGCCGGATCGCCGCCCTTTATGGGCGCCGATCAAGGCAGTTGGCCCGGCTGGAGAAAAGGAAGGGGAGTCGGGCCACGCTGTTGCGGGATCTTTTGGAGGTCCGCGCGGAACTTCGCGATGCCATCGTCTCGTTGTTTCGGGATCGCGACACGAGGCTGTGGAGCGGAACAGCCGCTATTGAACGATTGAAGAGCCTGCTTCCTTGCCCCGTTGAAGGGGGTGCCGTTTTCCCGGCTGGCGACGATTGACGAGGGCCGGGGAATCCGGATTCGAGCTCGGGGCGGCAGCTCCATCCGGGTGGCGGTGCGAGGAGTGGTCGTATTTTCGGACTGGATCCGTGGCTATGGTCGCATGCTTATCCTTCGCCACGAAGGGGCGTATTATACGGTTTACGGCGGTGCCGGGGAGGTGCTCGTCGAGACGGGGACCGTGGGGGGGGGGGGCCGCCCCGCGCGCCGCGGGCGGCCCCGGGGGGGGGGGGGGGGCGCC
>CAZUHN010000256.1:0-6316 GCA_964620535.1 uncultured Nitrospinaceae bacterium
GAAGCCATGCCGGGACATCGGCTGGGCGCGCAGGATGTCGGCGGCCTCCTCGCTGAGATACACGAGCTCGTCCTCGAGCAACGCCCCACGGCGAGCTTGACCTGCCCCCGATAGTGGTACCACCCCTTAAGAGAGTTCTGCAGCCATTGGACTTGCCCCCGATCCTCGTGATTTTGGCTGTAGGAGCTGCCTCAGAGGTATCTTTCAGCGTACTTGATGGCCATTCCTGTGAAGGTACCGCCCGAGGAAGGATAGAAAAGTCGGATTTTGCATAATGGAGAGTGTTGCCGCACAATTCAGGTTATACTTTTTATCCTAGTAAACTCAAACAAGGATATCTAATGAGTTTCTGGCATATATGGGCCGCCTTGGGAATTGGGCTATTTATCGCAGAAATTTTTACCCCCGGCTTTTATCTCGCAAGCCTGGGCACGGCAGCTTTCATATCAGCCCTGTTTGCCTATTTTGATTTTTCTTTTTTTTCACAAGGGTTTTCATTTTTATTTTCTGCTGCAATTACATTTTGGGGGTGTCGGCGATTCCTGGCGATATTCGAAAACAAGTCAAAGGATATACCTTCAAATACTGACGCCCTCGTTGGGAAAATGGGCAGAGTCACTGAGCGCATCAGTGCAGATGGGACCAAGGGAAGAGTATATGTGGGAGGCGAAGACTGGCGATGCGTTTCCCTTGATGAAACTGAAATCAAGAAGGGGGAACAAGTGGAAATCAGTCAAATCGAAGGTAACACGCTTTACGTCAAATTACCTTCAAGTGAAGGGGACAGTCCATCATGACTGAGATTAATGTGAATTTTGGATATATCTTACTTGCTCTTGCGATCCTATTCATCATTATTATTGTCGTCAAAGGATTTGTTATCGTTCAACAAGCGGAAACGATGGTTATTGAAAGACTCGGGAAATACAATCGAACCCTGAAAACGGGAATCAATATCATCGTGCCCCTTATTGAAGTACCCAGAACGGTGGAGTGGATTTTCACAAGAGAGGGAAAAGATGGACGGATCATTTTAACACGTCAACGGGTGCGCAGGCTTGACCTTCGAGAAACGGTTTTTAATTTTCCTCGGCAAAACGTAATTACAAAAGACAATGTTGTTACGGAAATCAACGCTCTTCTTTACTTTCAGGTCACGGACCCTTTTCGAGCAGTTTACGAAATTGCAAATCTCCCGGATGCTATTGAAAAATTGACCCAAACAACCCTCCGTAATGTAATAGGCGAAATGGATCTGGACGAAACGCTATCATCCCGAGATTCCATAAACGGAAAGCTCCGCGTCATACTCGATGAAGCCACCGACAAATGGGGTGTCAAGGTAAATCGAGTCGAATTGCAAGACATTAATCCTCCTGCCGATATACGCGACGCTATGGAAAAGCAAATGCGGGCTGAGCGTAACAGAAGGGCTTCGGTTTTGGACGCGGAAGGGCTGAAACGAGCAGCTATCCTTGAAGCGGAAGGAGTGCGTGAATCCCAGATTCGTAAAGCTGAAGGAGAAAAACAATCCCAAATATTACACGCTGAAGGAGAAGCAGAAGCTCGAATTCGTGTAGCTAACGGAGAAGCTGAAGCCATCAACCTGGTCACTCAAGCTGCGGCAGCTTCACAAGGAGACCCATCCACCTACCTAATCGCCATTCGATACATTGAAGCGCTTAAATCCATGGCGTCCGGTGAACAAAATAGAGTGGTTTTCCTCCCGTTAGAGGCTACTGGGATATTAGGCGCAATCGGCGGCATCAAGGAATTGTTTGGTGATAGTAACAAAACATCGTAATGTTTTTAACTTCACGATTATCAAAATCCGAGACTTCCCATATGGTTCCTTGAATAAAGACACTATAGTCGCAGATGGTCTTTCCAAACCAAGTTTTCATTCCGAGCGACCGGCTCTGGGGCCGGAGCCGCCCGCTGAGTCCGCGTTTCCCTTCAGGCCGCGCAGAAGGTGATAGGTGAACACCCCTTGCCCGTAGGTGGGATGCTCCGAGGCGAGTTCGCCCGCTCCCCCGGCGGTGAGCACCTGGACGACATCTTCGCTCGCCCACTTTGCAAGCCGCCTCTCGTTCAGGGGGCCGGTCTGGCGGTCGAAATCGGCGCGCCTCGAGGCGAAGCCGCTGAAGCACGAATCCATGGCAAGGAGGATGTGCTTTGGCTGGAGGCGGCTAAGAGAGAGCAGGAATGAGTCCATCGCCAGTGCATTGCCCGGACGGCGGGTGATGTACTTCTCGCCAGCGCGGGGAAACCGCTCGACCTCGGCGTCATAGGGCAGAAAGTAGCCCGCTTCCTTTCCTGTGAGGGTACCGCCCGAGGAAGGATAGAAAAGTCGGATTTTGCATAATGGAGGTCGTTGCCGCACAATTCCGGTTTGAATATTTCTCTAATTCTCGCGGGGGGAGAGAACATCCAGATGAAATACGAAAACCCAGGATGCGCCTATTGCCCGCCGAGCGTCCAGGCCTGCCGCGAGGGGGAGTCCGAGGCGCGCGGGCCCGGTTTTTGCCCATCGAAGGTGGATCAGGATAGGCTCGACTCAGGCTGGGAGAAGTACGGTGACCCCTTCGCCTTGCGCGTAGCCCAGGCCTCGGCCCAGGTGGAAAGCGAGGGATACTGCCAGTGGACCCGCGTGGAGGAGATTTGCGTCTTCGCGAAGAAGATGGGCTTTAAGAAGATCGGAATCGCCACCTGCATCTCCTTTGTCGACCTGGCCCGGACGCTGAGCGCCATCCTGGAGAGCCACTGCTTTGAAGTCGCCTCGGCCGCCTGCAAGGCAGGCGGAGTCGCTAAAGAAGCGATCGGCTTGGCCGATGAGGAGAAAATCCGCCCGGGCCAGCATGAGTCGATGTGCAACCCGATCACACAGGCCGAGCTTCTCAACCGCGCGGGCTGTGAGCTGAACGTTGTCTTGGGACTTTGCGTGGGGCACGATAGCCTCCTCTTCCGCTACTCAGAAGGCCTTGTCACCGCCCTGGTCGCCAAGGACCGCGTCCTGGCCCACAACCCCGTCGGCGCCCTTCATCTGGCGGAAACTTACTTCCGCCGCGTGTGGGGCCCCCTCGGCCGGCCCGAGAAGCTCCCGGCCAAGCCCGCCGAAGGACGAGTCAAACGGACTGAGCCAACGGAGAGGTCTTCGCTTCCTTAAAATGACTCCGGGGAGCGTGGCAACGAAACTGACCTGCCCTCTGCAAGGACGGTCTACCCCGGACATTGAATCGTTTCATTCACAAATAAACACTCTTAAAACTCAGCATCGCAACAGCGCCGCCGAAGTGTCCGTCTGCCAATCGGTGCATCGCGACATTTCTTTGCATTTCTAGGTAAAGAATACCGGACTGGACAAACTAATCAGCGGGCCGTCCAGCCGCCGTCGATGGGAATGGCGGCGCCGGTAATGGAAGCCGCGTGGTCGCTGCATAGGAAAGCGGCCAGGGCGGCGATTTCCTCGGTCTGGACGAACTTTTTGGTCGGCTGTGGCGTTAGCATGATCTCCTTGACAACTTCGTCCTTCGGAATGTTGTGGATCTTGGACTGGTCGTCTATCTGGGCTTCGACCAAAGGGGTCAAAACATAGCCGGGACAGATCATATTGCAGGTGATACCGTGCTCGGCCCCTTCCAGAGCGGTCACCTTGCCCAGCCCCATCATGCCATGCTTGGCTGAAACGTAGGCGGCCTTAAAGGGCGACGCCACCAGTCCGTGAGCGGACGAAATGTAGATGATTCGTCCCCAGCCCTGCTCCAGCATGCCTGGAAAGGCGGCTTTGGTGGTGTGAAAGGCACTGTTAAGGTTGATGTCCTGGATGTTCTCCCAGTCGCTGTCGGCAAAATCCTGAATGGGGCTGACCACCTGGATGCCGGCACTGTTGACCACTATATCCAGTCGGTCGTGATCCTTGACAACCCCCGCCACCAGTCTCTGCACGGCGGTCCCGTCGCTCATATCGGCGGGACGGTAGTCGATGTTATCGTCGTACTTGTCGGCGAGATCGCCGAGGATGTCCTGCACTTCAGCCGCGCTCATATGGGAATTGACCACAGTGGTGCACCCTTCCGCCGCCAGACGGTCCGCGATGCCGAGGCCGATGCCGCTGGTGGAACCGGTGACCAGAGCTACCTTGCCTGTCAGATTGAGATCCATTACCGGCCTCCCTTATCTTTTTCAACGTTTGCTAGAGTGCGATCGTATTAGGTTGAGCCACTTTGATTCGATCTGAAATCTCATGAAATACTTCGTCCTCCCGCAAATAAACATCAAATTCATCTTCAATTAACTCTTCGACCACACGCTCATCACTCTCATCAGTGACATCCACGTATAATTTCTCTTCATTCGCCTTGCAATAAGTACCCTAAAAATTTGATCCGCGATTATTCGAGGGGTATCAGTATATGCGAGGGCAGGGCCGTGGCCCCCCCCCCCCCCTTCCTTTTTCCGGGGGTCCGTACCCTTCGGCAAAGAATAAAGCCCCGCCCAGACGCTTGCCCGGACGGGGCGAAGTTCGAACCCATAGATTCGAGGTAAACTCAGGCGTGCCTGTCTTCGTGCCTGTTCGTCACACATTAGGGCACACATCCAGATACACCCATATATAAACCAACCACCAAAACTCGTTTGCTTTCTTGAGTTTTCCTTGATCTGTGCCTTCTTTCGTTTCTCCTTATATTTGATTCAGGGTCTAGTGGCCTTCGGGCCGTGGGGGTTCAAGTCCATTCTCCGGCACCAGCAAAATCAATTGCTTGCGCTTCTCCGGCCCATGTGAAACTATGCTACACCGTCGCAATATCGGCGCATGTGGCGTTTTGGATGGCGTCTGAGGCGCCATGCACGTCAACATACCACTGGGCCATGCGAATATCCTTCCATCGGCCCCACCGAAACAACTCCCATATCGTTGACCCGCCTCGCCCTGGCCGGGTCAACCGCCCGGGCGGGGGCAGCGCCGGAAACACCCCCCCCCGGCGGAACTTTCTTTGAGGGAAGTTCGATGTTCAAAGCCACCGAAGGGGTCATGCTCCCGACCACCATCATCGGCTCCCTGCCGCGCCCGCACTGGTACACCGAGAACATCGGCGCGCGCACCTTTCTCGAGGCTATGTCCAACAGTCGGTTCCGCGAGCAGTACGTGGACGCTGTCTCCGCCTACCTGCGCGATCAAGAGATCGCCGGGCTCGACATCTGTACCGACGGGGACTGTCGCTTCGACACCGACGTGGGCGGCCTGAGCTGGGCCAGCTACGCGGCGCGCCAGATGGCGGGTTTTTCCGGCTTCAACCCCCGCCGGTTCCCCTGGGAGGAGCGGACGCGGGGCACCATCCTGAGCGAGGTGGGCGAGGCCCGGATGATGCCCAAAATCGTGGGCCCGGTGGGCCCAGGGGATCTCCAGTACACCGCGCTTTGGAAGGCCGCCCAGCGCCTTACCAAGAAGCCCGTCAAGTTCGGGACCATCTCGCCGGACCTCCTCGCCTTCTACGTCGAGGACCATTACTACAAGGACGTCCGGGAGCGGATCATGGCCCTCAGCGAGGCTATGAACGAAGAATTGATCGCGCTCGCCCGGGCCGGCTGCCCCGTCATCCAGATTGAGGATCCCCAAATCCACATGCTCGCGGCCAAGGGGATCCGGGCAGACGTCATATCGCTCGATTTCGCGGTGGAGGCGTTCAACGCCACGGTCAAGGGTCTGTGTGCCCACACTGAGGTCTGGTACCACTCCTGCTGGGGAAACGCCGCCCAGCAGCGGGCCTTCGACGAGCCCCAGAGCTACGCGCCCGCCCTCGAGGCGATGAACCGGGTGGACGCCGACCTCATCACCTTCGAGTGCTGCAGCACGGCCGGGATGGACATGGAGGCGATAGGGGAGTGCATCGGGGAAAAAAAGATCGCCATCGGCGTCGTGGACCATCATACCCTTCAGGTGGAAAAGGCCGAGGAGGTCGCCGCCCTGATCCACCGTGCGCTTGGGACTATCCCGCCCGAGCGGCTCGTCATCTGCTCGGACTGCGGGATGGGCCGCGAGGGGATGAGCCGGCGGCACGCCTTCTATAAGATCGCCGCCATCGTGCAGGGAACGAACTTGGCGCGGCGGGAGTTGGGCCTTCCCGAGGTCGAGTGCCTCGCCGCGGACCTTCGCTTCAACCTCTCGGAGTGAAACCCGTAAACGCGCGGAATATCTGAGTCTGAAATTTCGTTAAACGAGGTAACGAAGCAGCCTGGCAGCCACTATTTCCGGAAAAAGGGCAATAATCGATGCCCATCCTGAAGTCCATCATCCGCACGGCGGCGATCGCCGCGG
>CAZUHN010000257.1:0-19285 GCA_964620535.1 uncultured Nitrospinaceae bacterium
TGCTCAGGATTTGCAAGCTAATTATTGACCTCCACGAGTCGGGGTTTTCCGCCCACTTAGTGGTAAGGAATAAATATGGCTAACATCTTTTTTTTCAAGAGGAAGTACCGTCCCCGTGCTCGAACACCTCGCTGACCGCGCTCGTTCCCTTCTCCCCGAACCCGGCGGCGGCGGCTCCCATGTACATCTGCCGGCAGAGGGCCCCCAGCGGGATGGGCGACTTCGCGGATTCGGCCACCTCGGAGATGAGGCGCATGTCCTTGAGCATGTAGTCCACGCTGAAGGTGGGCGCGTAGTCTTTCTCGACGATGGAGCGGGGCTTGTAAACGTGCATGTAGCCGAGAACGCTGTTCTGGATGGTGCGGGTCATCTGGTCCGGGTCCAGCCCCGCCTTTTTCCCGAGCGCCAGCCCTTCGGAGAAGGCGCAGGTGTGGATGGACATGATGTGGTTGATGACGAGCTTCATGTGAAGGCCGGCGCCGTTGGGCCCGAAATGATCGGCCGAGCTCCCGACCGCCCGCAGCACGTCGGCGTGCGCGTCCAGCGCAGTTTTTTCTCCCCCCACCATGATGGCGAGCTCGCCACTTTCCGCGTAATCGATGCTCCCGCTAACCGGGGCGTCGAGGAAGATGATCCCCCGTTTTTCGGCCTCCGCGGCGATTCGCCTGCTCCCCGCCACCGAGATTGTCGAGAAGTCGAAGCAGGTGGTGCCCCAGGGCGCACCGGCCAGGGCCCCCGCATCGCCGAGGTAGACATCGAGGGCGTGCTCCGTCGCGGGGACCGAACTGCAGATGACCGCCGCCCCGGCGGCCGTCCCGGCGGGGTCGTCCGCGACGGCGATCCCCGCCGCTCCGGCGCGCTCGCGGGCCGCGGGGACGGGGTCGTACCCGCGCACCTCGAAGCCCGCCTTGACGAGATTTTGCGCCATCGCCCCGCCCATGTTGCCGAGGCCGATAAAGCCGATTTTTTTCATCTGTCCCTTCCTCCTTTTGCGCGAGAGTTCTTCAGCGTGAGACCGGCCGCCCGAAGCAGGAGTTGGAGAGGGCGGAGAGCGCCGCCGCGGCCGCTAGGCCGAAAAAAGCGGGGGCGAAGCCGCCGGAAGCGTCCCGCACCGCCCCCGCCGCCCAGGGCCCGGCGAAGCCGCCCAGATATCCCAGGCCGAAAATTACGCCCGCCGCCCGCCCCGCCTGATCCGTCGGGACGGAGCGCGCCGGGTAGCCGAGGCAGAAGACGAACCAGTAATTCAGGGTAAAGCCGAAGAGGACGGTCCAGGCGATGGCGGGCCAGGCGCCCGCCGACGGAAGTATGGCGAGGGAGAGGGCCGTCGCCAGTATGCAGGCGAGAACCATCCTTCTTTCTCCCCCGACCCGGGGCGCGAGCCAATAGGCGCTCATGGCCGCGGGCAGTCCGGTCCAGGCCACGATGGAGGTGGCGGTGATCGCCGCCGCCGGCGTCCAGCCCTTCTCCGAGAGGAGGGTGGGTAGCCATCCGAGGCAGGTGTAAAAGATGGCGTTCGTCACAGTGAGGGAGCCCCCCACCGCCCACACCCCGGGGCGCCGGAACACCCCCGCCCCGCCGGCGGCCACCGCCTCTGTCTTCTCGGGCTCCTCCCTGCCGGAGGAGACCCAAAACCACAGGGAGAAGGCAGCCAGCAGGATGAGGGTCCATCCGAAAAATCCCCCCCGCCAGCCCCCCGTGCCGGGAGCGAGGGGAATGAGGGGCATCAGGGGAATCATGAGGTGCGAGGCGCCGATGCCGAGGCTCGAGCCAATTATCACGCCCAGGGTGTAGAGGGTGGCCCCCACCTCCTTCTTCCCGGCGGGCGCCTCCGCGCTGACGATCTTGGGAAGGGCCGGGTATATGAGGCCCACGCCCGCGCCGATGAGAACCGTCCCCGCCGCGAGGAGCCAGTAGCTTTCCGCCCAGGCGCGGCTCCCGCCCGCCACGAGGGCGATCGCCCCCCCCAGCGCCACCATGCGCCGGGCCCCCAGCCTGTCGACCAGGACCCCGCCCATGAGGGCGAAGCAGACGATGACCGGGAAGGGCGCCGAGAGGAGGAACCCCCCCCGAGCGTAGCTCAGGCCGAAATCCGCCCGGATGTTCTCGATGAGGCCGCTCGTCGAGACCAGCGAGCCGAAGATGGCGAGGGCGACGAGGGAGGCGCTCCCCACCGTCAGGCCCCAGTGCGCGCGTTTTCGACCGTTCATGGGAAGACCCCGATCAGCGGACCGGTTTTCGGTCCGGGAAAGAGAATGCCGCCGCCCCCCCCGCCGTTTTACGACACCTTGCAGGTGAGCCCGCCGTCCACCACGAGCTCCGCCCCGGTGATGTACTTCGCCTCGTCCGAGGCCAGGAACAGGGCGGCGTGGGCCACGTCCCAGCCGTCCCCCAACCGCTTCATGGGGCAGATGCTCCGCCGCGCCTCGATCATCTCCTCGAGGGTCCGCTCCCCGGCGGCGGCCTTGAGGGATTCGACCATGAAGGGAGTTTTTATCAACCCGGGGAGGATGTCGTTGCACCGGATGTTTTTTCCGGCGTACTGGATCGCGATGTTTTGGGTGATCTGCCGGATTCCCGCCTTGGAGACGCTGTAGGAGTCGTAGGAGACCCCTAGGTGGCGGAGGGCGGCGGCGGAGGAGATGTTGACGATGGCGCCCCCGCCCACCCGAATCATGTGGGGGAGTGCGTGCCTGCAGGTGAGGTAGACGCTCTTGAGGTTCACGGCGATTACCCGGTCCCAGCTCTCCTCGTTGGCCTCAGCGATGCCCCCCACCTCGCAGATGCCGACGTTATTGTGGAGGATGTCGATCCGGCCGTAAACCTCGAGGCAGCGGCTCACCATGGTCTCGACCTCGCCGGACCGGGAGACGTCCGCCGGATGGGCGGTGCACGCGCCGCCCTCTCCTTCGATGATGGCCTTCGTCTCTTCGGCGGCGGCGGGGTTGATGTCCACGGCGAACACCCGGGCCCCCTCCCGTGCGAACAAGACAGCGGTCGCCTTGCCGTTCCCCCAGCCTGGGCCGATGGCGCCAGCCCCGGTCACGATAGCCACCTTGTCCTTCAAGCGCTCCGCCATCGACATCCTCCTGCCCAGTTCGCGACCGGCGCCCCCGGAATCGCAAGTTATGTTCACCGTCCGGTCCCCGGCGGGGGCGCTTTCGCCCTTTGGAGTCTGCGCCCGGCGCAACGGCGGTATCGATCACATTCCCGCGTTTTGCTCGAAGAACTTCACGATGGCGTTGATGTCCCGATCGCCGAAGCCGAGCGCTGTGCTTCCGGTATACACTTCCCGGACGAGGGTGCTCAATAAGATGGGAACCTTTGCCTCTCCGGCCATCGAGGCGATCAGCCGAAGATCCTTCCGCATGAGGTCGACCGTGAAGGAGGGGGAAAAGTCCCCCTCGATCATGGGGGGGGCCTTGTATTCCAGGAGGTGGGGGATGGCGCTGTTCTTGAGAAATTCCACCATCCGGGCGGGTTCGAGCCCCGTCTTCTTCCCGAGGGTGAGTCCCTCGGCGATGGCCGCGTGTTGAATGGATAAGATGTGGTTGGTCACGAGCTTCATCCGCAGGCCCGCGCCGTTCGGACCGAAGTGGTGGACCGACTTTCCGATGGCTTCGAGCACGTCGCGGTGCGCCTCGAGGGCCTCCGCATTCCCGCCCGCCATGATGGCGAGGGTGGCCGCCCGGGCGTGGGGGATGCTCCCGCTCACCGGGGTGTCCAGGAAGCGGGCGCCCCGCCCGGCGGCCTCGCCGGCGATGCGCTGGCTCCCCTCGACCGAGATGGTGGAGAAGTCGAAGCAGACCGCCGCCCCGCCCCCGGCGGTCAGCGCGCCCTTCTCGCCGAGGTAGGTTTCGAGGACGTCCCCGTCCTCGGGAACCGAGCTGCAGATGACCTCGGCGCCGGCCGCCGCCTCCGCGGGCGAGCCCGCCAATGCGATCCCCGCCCCCCCGGCCCGCTCGCAGGCGGCGGGAGCGGGGTCGTACCCGCGCACCTCGAAGCCCGCCTTGATGAGATTTTCCGCCATGGCGCCGCCCATGTTGCCCAGCCCGAGAAAGGCGATCTTTTTCGTCATGTCCATTTCCTCTTTGGAATGCGTGGGGACGGATTGTCCGGATGTCTCCCCCCGCTGGTATATTGATAGCGGATGAATGGGACTACCACGCGGGGCCCTTTCCCCGCTTGGGCCGCTCCCCCATGGCCTGAATATAGGCCTCGAAGACGGCGTTCATGTCGCCCTTGAGGTGTCCGAGCGCTCCCGCGGCGACATATTGCTGGCAAGTGGCCGTCCCGAGGGGAACCGAGGCACCCATCCGGTTCGCCTCCTCGGTACTGATGAGGAGGTCCTTGATGCAGAGGTCCATCTTCGCGCCGGGGGTGTAGTCCCTTCTTGCCATCATGTCCCCCTTGTAGTCGAGCAGTTCCGCCATCGGTGTCCCCTTGAAGAATCCGACGATTTCCTCGGGGTCGAGCCCCGCTTTTTTCCCGAAGGCGAGACCCTCCGCGAGGCCGGCGTGCATGCAGAACATGGTGTGGTTGGAGACGAGCTTCATGAGGAGGCCGTTTCCCGTCGCTCCCATGTGGATGACGCTCTTGCAGTAGGTTTTTATCACGTCGCTGTTATTGTCGAGGGCGCGCCGGTCGCCGCCCGCCATGGCCGAGGACTGTCTTTTTTCCAGGTAGGGGATGCTCCCTTGAATGGGAACGTCGAGGAAGGCGATCTCCATTTTCTTCGCCGCCGCGCAGATCTCCCGGGCGACCCTGACCGGGATGGTGGAGTGCTCAAAACAGACCGTCCCTTTCCGCATGGCCTTCAAGGTTCCGCCCCCGCCTAGGTAGGCCTCCCGTACCGCCTCGGTAGTGGGCAGCGAGCTGCAGACGACCTCGGCCTCCCGCACGGTGTCCGCCGCCGAACCAGCGATCCGGACCCCTGCCCGTCCCGCAGCGGCGGCGGCCTTTTTGTCCGGGTCGAATCCGGTGACATCGTAACCGTCCGAGACGAGGTGTTTCACCATGATGCCGCCCATGGCGCCCATCCCGAGAAATCCGATTTTCTTAGAAATTTTCCGCTTTTTCGGCATTGCGTGTCCCCCGATGCGGGTCGCAATTTTCTTTACACCGCCCGGGGGCGGCGCAGGCCCTTCCCTGGTTCGGAGAGGGTCAGTTGAAATGGAAAGGGAAATATACCACGGCCCGGCCGCCGGGGATGAATCGCCGGGCGGGGAGGGCGGGGGGAAATCCGCTGCCGCGCGATGCGGTCAGTTCGTTCTTCCGGCCCGGACGAGCCGCACCAGGGAGGGGATCGCGACGAGGGCGACGAAGATGGACAGGCCGCCCCCCGCCGCGAACGCCGCCGTGTAGGCCGTTTGGGGGGTCTCTCCCGCCGAGAGGGCGGTTTGGACCACCGCGCCGCCGATGAGCGGGCCGAGGAGGAAGCCGAGCGAGCCCGCCGAGTTGAAGGCGCCCATGGCGGTGGATCGGATCTCCGGCCCCGCCAGGTCCGCCACCATCGCGAGGCTCGGGGCGAAGTTCACCGCGCTCACCACTCCCAGGAATATCATCCCGGCTGGCAGCCACCCGGGCGGCACGAAGGCCAGCGCGGCGAGGCAGGCGCCGTACAGGATGGAGCCGGCCGCCACCATCACGCTCTTGGAATACCGCCTGCCGAGCTTCCCGAACGGATAGCATAAGACCGCGAAGGGAATGAGCAGCAGCGTCAGGAGAAAACCGATCTCGCTGGGCCGGCGCTCCAGGACCTGTCCCAGGTAAAGCGCGAAGGAGGAAACCAGGAACCCCACGGTGAGGCGGTCGGAAAACGTGAAGAGGCAGGGAATAAGGATCGCCTTCTCTTGCCGCACGGTCCGGACCAAAACGGCGAGGCCGCGCCTGCCTGCCGTCCGGCCGTTCCCGGCGTGGCGGCGCAGGGTCCAGGCGCTGATCGCCGCGCCCAGCACGCTGAGCGCCGCCGCCCCGGCAGTGGTGCGCCAGAGGCCGCCGCTGGCGAGAAATCCGCCCAGGCCCGCCCCCAGCGCCACCGCGAAAATGATGGAAGCGCCGATCGCCCCCATTACGCCGCCGGCCCGCCTCGTCTCCCGCTGCGCGAGGGCGAGGGCGGCGCCCATCACGCTCGTGAGCGCGGCGATGTGGGTCATTCCCTCGATGAACCGTATGGCGATGAGCGTGAAGTAGTCCGGCGCCCAGTTCAGCGCGAGGAGGAGCGCGGCGTCCGCCAGGAAGGTACCCACCACGATGGGCCGCCTTCGGCCCACGCGATCGATGATCCAGCCGACGACGGGAGCGGCGATGAGGGCGCCCACCATGTTGATCGACATGAAGGCGTGGACCGCGAAGGCCCCGACCGGGTACCGGTCCGCCACGAGCGGCTTGAGGACGGGAACGAGAAAAGTGACGGGCAGAACGGCGAGGAAGACCAGGAAGCAGAGGGATGGCAGGGAGGCGGCCGCCTCTGTGTCCGGAAAAACTTTCTCCCCCGCTGCGGGCGCAGAATGCACCGCTTCCTTAGTCATGGTTCGGTTCTTTTCTCAGGAAGAAAGGGAATGCAAAGTGAAAACTGGGCTACAGGTCGTCTTCTCTCCCGTACACCTTATGTCGGGGCCGATCCTCGAGGATCTCGGCCTTTCCCCAATCCGTCACCTGTTTAAAGGTGTCGCTATTGATGAAGGAGGTGAAGGCGTCCTTGGAATCCCACTCGGAAAGGATGGCGTAGGAGTTGTGCTTTTTCACCTGTTGGTAGAGAAAGCTGTGGGCGTGGCCGGGCTGTCCGTCAAGCGTGCCCATGACCGCATCAAACTTCTCCTCAAAATCCTGCTCTTTTCCGGAGCGCACCTCGTAGTACATACCGACTGTAATCATTGCCGAATCCTCATTGGGTTCAATGATCTGCTAAATTAAGAAAGTACAATTATCAACCAACCATCTCTATAATTATAATAACACAAATTTACCAAAAATCAAGTGCTGATTGGAAAAGGGTAATTATTCTTCATGAATTCCCTTCCATCACGGGTTAAATCCGCCCGCCTCCTTCTCATCCCGTGCCAATTATGCTTGTGTCCCGGGGGAGGGGGGGTTAGATTGGGTTCTGCCGAGCCGGGGGACCCATCCGCCGGGGGGAAGCCTTGCCGAGGAGGCGGAATTCCGACCGCCCGCGCGAATATCGCCGCGAAATTCTTACCGTCCGCCTTCCCCGGGATGATATGCAATTTTCCTCCCCCCCGTGCCTCGATGGAGTGGTTTCCGCTTGAGCGGCCCCCTTTGCGTTCTCATGGTACTGGACGGCTATCCGCCCGAGGCCCACGGGGGGGCGGAGCGCCTGGTGCACGGCTGGAGCCGGGAGCTCGCCGCACGTGGGCACGAGGTATGGGTGCTGGCGGGGCGGATCGGAGCGCCCGCGGGGCCGGATGAGGAAAGAGCGGGGTACCGGGTGCGTTGGTGGTCATCGCGCCGCCGCACCTTCTGGGACGGCTACCTCTCGGCGGTGCGCTCCTGCGGCGCGGCGGTTCGCCGGTTGGCCGCCGAGAGGCCGCCCGACATCCTGCATCTCCACCAGGGGCTCTCCGCCCGTTCCGCGCTCGGCGCGGGGGTTCCCGCCCCCGCCGTCTGCACGTTTCACGCGCCTTGGCGAACGGAGTTCGCCGAGGACGCCCGCGCGCGGGAGGCGGCCGTGCCCGCGCCCCTTCGCCCGCTCTACCGGGTCGCGGTCCGCCTCAAGGCGGCCCGGATTCACCAGATGGAAAAAACTACGCTCGCGCGCAGCCGGGCAGTCGCGGTGGTGAGCGCGTACAGCCGCCGCCTGCTCGCCGAGGCCCACGGCATCGAGGCGGGCGAAATACGCGTCCTTCCTGCCGGGGCGGACCTCGAGCGGTTCTTCCCGGTCCCGGAGGAAGAGCGCGCCCGCCTCCGGGGGGGTCTCGGATTCGAGGGGCCCACCCTCTTGAGTGTCCGGCGGCTGGTCCGCCGGATGGGGCTCGACCTGCTCATCCGCGCGATGCCTGCTGTGCTCTCGCGCCTCTCCAGGGCAAGGCTCGTTCTCGCGGGGACGGGCCCTGAGCGCGGGCCCCTCGAGAGGCTCGCCGCGGACCTCGGAGTGAGGGGTGCGGTCCGGTTCGCGGGCTTCGTCCCGGAGGAGGACCTTCCCGGCTACTACCGCGCGGCGGATCTTTTCGTCCTGCCCACGCGCTCGCTCGAGGGCTACGGGGTGGCGACCCTCGAGGCGCTGGCTTCGGGAACCCCGGTGGTGGGGACTTCGGAGGGGGCCACGCCCGAGTTATTGGCCCCCCTGGAAGAAGGGCTCATCTGTCCCGCCGCATCGCCCGAGGCCATCGCGGGTGCCATTCTGCGATGGCTGAACGATCCGCAAGCGCTCGCCGCCCTCCGGTCCCGCTGCCGGGCGCACGTGGAGCGAAACTATCGGTGGGAAGAGGGAGGGCGCGCCCTGGAGGATTTCTACCGGGACGTCATCGCGGGCGTTTTCCGCCCGTCCGCAGGGTGAGGTGCGGGCCGTGCGCGTTCTCTTGATCTCCCATGCCTACGCCGCCCCCATCAACCAACAGAAGCTCCGGGCGCTCGCCGGGCGCTCGGGGCTGGAGGTTTTCGCCCTGGCGCCCCGCGTGTGGAAGGAGAGCGCCCGCGTTTTTCGCACCGAGCCGGGAGGCCGGGACGGCTACCGGATGTTCGCGGGCGATGTGTGCTTCCCTGGCCGGGTGACTGGCCATTTTTACCGGAACGGCCTTCGGTGCGCCCTACGCGGGGCGGAGCCCGACCTGATCCATCTTGAGGGAGAGCCCTGGAGCGCAGCCGCGGCGCAGATCGTTGCGGCTGCGGCGCTCCGCCGGCCCCGTCCCCGGCTCGTCTTTTTTTCGTGGGAGAATCTCGACCTGGGACTTTCCTGGCACCGTCGGTTGGTGGAGTGGGCGGCCCTGGCGCGCGCGGACCTGCTCATCGCGGGGGGGGAGACGAGCCGGTCGCGCCTCATCCGCCGGGGGGTGGAGCCGGAGCGGATCGCCGTGCTTCCTCAGTTCGGCCTCGATCCGGACCTTTTCCATCTCCCCGCGGCCGGCGGCCGGCCGGATGTTTTTACCGTCGGGTTCGTCGGCCGGCTCGTTCGTCTGAAGGGAGTGGATCTCCTCGTTCGGGCGCTGGGCGAGTTGGGCGGAGAATGGCGGGCCCTGCTGGTGGGCGAGGGCGCGATGCGGGAGGCGCTCCAGGCGCTCGCCCGCTCCCTCGGTATATTGGATCGGATCGCGTTCGTGGATTGGGTGGGCCACGGCGAGGTCTCCGCCTTCCTCCGGCGGATGGACGCGCTGGTTCTTCCCTCGCGAACTACCTCCGGATGGGCCGAGCAGTTCGGCCGCTCCCTCATCGAGGCGATGGGCTGCGGGGCCGTGCCGGTGGGTTCGGATTCGGGGGAGATCCCCTGGGTCATCGGAAATGCGGGTCTGATCTTTCCCGAGGAGGATTACCGCGCCCTCGCGGCCGCCCTCCGGCGGCTTCGGGATGAGGGTGGCCTCCGCGAGAAGCTGTCCCGGATCGGGCGCAGGCGGGTGTTGGGCTATTTCTCCTGGGAAGTCATCGCGGAAAAAACGCACGCCATCTACGAGCGGGTCCTCCAGGGAGGCGGCGGCGGATGAGCGCGGAGGGAAATCGCGTCCGGCAGGCGGCGAAGAGCTCCGCCTGGCTTATCGTGGGAAAGATATTCGAGCGCGTCGTCCGCCTCTTCGTCGTCATTGTTCTCGCCCGGGCGCTCGATGCCCGCGGGTTCGGGGTCTTCTCGTTCGCCTTCGCCTTCGTCGAGATGTTCTCCGTTTTCACCGACGTCGGGATGCACGCCATTCTGGTGCGCGAGATCGCAAAGGACCGGGGGGCGGCTCCCCGGCTCCTTGGAAACGTCTTGCTCCTCAAGGCTCTCCTCTCGGGGGCAAGCTGGATCGCCGCCTGCCTTCTCACCCTCTGGACGGTCCCGGGTGGAGAGGCCCTCGGGGCTACCCTCTTCGCCTCGTTTACGCTGTTTCTCTCTTTCCGGATGGTTTCTCTCCGCACCACCTTGGACGCCGCCTTCGAGGTCGACTTGGAGATGCGGACCCCGGCCGCCTATGCCATCGCGAGCGAGTGCTTCGGCGCGGCGTGCCTTCTCCTTGCCCTCTGGCGGCAATGGTCCATTCCATACCTGGTGGCGGTGCAGGCCTTCGCCTATTTGCCCGGATTTCTCCTCCTCGCCCGCGCCTCGTTCCGGCGGCTCCGGCCCGCCTTCGTGTTTGATGCCGCTTTGTGGGGGAAGTTGCTCCGGATGTCTCTTCCGGTGGGGCTGGCCAACCTTTTCATCATCGCCTACTCGCGGAGCGATATCCTGATGCTAGGTTGGATGAGCGCCGGGGCGTCGGTGGGGCTCTACGCGGCGGCCCACAAGCTGACCGGCTCCCTGGGGCTCTTTCCTTCCTCCGTCACGGCCTCCCTCCTCCCTCTCATGGCGGAGGCGCACGGGGCGGGCGACCAGGATCGGGTGGGGCGGATGTACCGCGGTGCTTTCTCCGCTATGACCGCCGCCGGGTTTCCCCTCGCGGTGGGCGGCTCGTTGCTCGCTCCCGGGATCGTGCGGCTGGTGTACGGCCAGGCGTACGCGCCCGCGGCGGGGGCGCTCCGGGTCCTGATCTGGGCGGCCTTGTTCAATTTCGCCCTTTACGTTCTGACCACGACCGCCCTCGCAGTGGGGCGGGAGCGCCTCTTCACCGCCTACGCGGGCTTGCTGGTCCTGCTGAACGTCGTCCTGAACGCCCTCCTCATCCCGCGGTATGATTTCGTGGGCGTCAGCTGGGCGACTTTCATCGCCGAGGGTCTGTTGATGGCGGCTGGCGTCGCGGTCCTGCGCCGGGAGGTCGGCCTTCCCGATGGGGCGGCGGCGCTTCGCTCGGCCGGGGCCGCCGCCGCCGCCGGGGCGCTGCTGGTTTGGCTTCCGGCCCCGTTGGCCGTAAGGTTAACGGTGGCAGGGGGGCTTTACGCCACCTTCTTGTATTGGGGCCGCGGGCTTTCTCCCGAAGGGCTCTCCGCCCTTCGCTCGCTCTTCCGGTTGCGGGCCGGGTCCGCTCCGAGGGAAAGGTGATGGAAGAAATGATGAAAGAGCCGAAGAATCATTCGCCGCTCTTCGTGCTCGAGGGAGAGGCAGAATCGCTCCCTTCAGGATCCCGCACACCGGAGCGGGCGGCCCCCTTCGTCCCGGATCCCAGCTTGGGAGAAGTGGCGCCGCGCCGCGCGCCCCTCGTCACCCCTTTGCCCTCCGTCCCGACACCCCGCCGCTGCTACGCCTACCGAAGTCCCCGGGCGCGCCTCGCCGTCCGCGCCCTCGACGCGGCGGGGGAAACCCTTTTCCGGGCCCGGCGGGCTCGGCCCGAAAAGATAGCGCGCGCCCTCGTCATGCGGCCGGACCACCTGGGGGATGTCCTCTTCTCCCTGCCCGCCCTCCACGCGCTGCGGAAGCACCTGCCCGAGGCGCAGTTCGATTTTCTGGTCGGGCCCGGGGCACTTCCCCTTCTTTCCGCCGATCCGAAAAAGCCGCTTGGGCTGGAACCCCTTGTGTTCTCCTGTCCGTGGCTGAAGCGCCCGAAAAGAGAGCGGGTCAGCCCGAGAGGAATCCTCTCGCTGGCGCGCCTGCTGCGGCGGCGCGCCCGGGAGATCGGCGGCCCCTACGATTTGGCGATCGATCTCCGCGGCGATTTCCAGCTCATCTTGGCGGCACACCTCGCGGGCGCGCGCTACCTGGTGGGTCGGGGGATCACGGGCCTCGGCTTTTGGCTGGACCGGGAGGGGGAAGAGGTGGACGGCCGCCACCAGGTGGAGGGCAACCTCGGCCTCGTCGAGGCGGCGGGGTTCGGCTCTCAGCGGACGGAAAATCCGAAACTCTGGCTTTCGGAGGAAGAGATCGAGGCGGGGCGATCCGTTCTGCGGTCCAACGGAGTTGCCGCCTCAGATGTTCTCATCGGGGTCCATCCGGGGGCGGGGTTGCCCACCAAGCGCTGGGGGGCTGAAAAATTCGCCCGCCTCATCGGAAAGATGACGGCCGCCCTGCGGGCGCGGGTGGTCCTGCTCGGCGGGTCCGAAGACCGGCAGGCCGCCGGGGAGGTGATGGCCGGTCTGGGGCAGGCCCGCGACCGCGGGAGGGTCCTGAACCTTTGCGCCCAGCTCCCCGATCTTCGGACCTTTATGGCGGTGGCCCGGAACTGCGCGCTCTTCGTGGGCAACGATTCGGGCCCGGCGCACATCGCCGGGGCCCTTGGGGTTCCGCTCATCTGCCTCTTCAGCGGAACGAACGAGCCCGCCGAGTGGGGACCGCGCGGGCGCAGTGTCATGGTCATCCGGAAGCGGATCGAATGCGAGGGCTGCGGCCTTTCGTATTGTGATCACCACTCCTGCATGGTTCAGCTGGACGTCGAAACGGTATATAGGGCGGTGCGGAGATGCGTATCGGGATAGACGCCCGCATGATCTTCATGAGCGGGATCGGCACCTACCTGTCGAACCTCATCGGCGGGCTGGCGCGCCTGGGGGCGGACCACGAGTATGTGATGCTCCTCTCGCCGGCGGACCGGGGCCGCTTCCCGCCGCCGGGGCCGAATTTTTCTACCGAGGCGGTAGACGCCCCCCCCTACTCCCTCGCCGAGCAGGTCCGCCTCATGCGGGCCGTCGCCCGGTTGCGGCTCGACTTGATCCACCATCCCCACTACGCCGCCCCGATCCTGGGCCGCACCCCCATGGTGGCCACCATCCACGATCTGATCCACCAGCTTTTCCCGGAGTTCTGCCCCTCCCGCCTGGCTTGGCGGGCCTCCTGGACCCTCGCCCGGCGGACGGCGGCGCGGGCGCGCCTGCTGCTCACCGTCTCAGAGTTCACCCGGAGCGACATCATCGCCCACCTGAGGGTCCCGCCGGGAAAAGTCCGCCTCACCTACAACTGCCTTCCCCCCGGCTGGGGAGAGGGCGGGGACTGCCCGCTTCCTCCTCCCTTGCGGGGGTTGGACGGGGCGCCCTATTTTTTGTATGTCGGGAACCATAAGAGCCACAAAAACCTCCGCCTCCTTTTGGAGAGCTTCTCGGGGGTGCGCAGCCGAGATGCGCGCGTGCGGCTCGTCCTCACCGGCGAGCGCCCGGGCCTCGAGGCAGATCTCGCCCGCCTCGGCCTTAAGGAGGAAGTAATCTTTCTCGGGGAAGTCCCGAACCCTGCGCTCCCGGCCGTCTACCGGGGTGCTCGCGCGCTCGTTTTTCCCTCGCGCTATGAGGGGTTCGGCTACCCGCCCCTCGAGGCGATGGGCTGCGGCACCCCCCCCATCGTGTCGGACGCCGCCTCCCTCCCCGAGGTGGTGGGGGAGGCGGGAATCATCGTGCCCGAGGGCGCGGCGGAGCCCCTGCGGGACGCTATGCTGCGCCTCCTCTCGGGCGACGGTCTGCGCGATGCGCTCGGCCAAAAGGGCCGCGAGCGCGCCTGCACCTTCTCCTGGGAGAAGCTCGCCCGCGGCACGCTGGAGGTCTACCGGGAGGCTGTCTCGGGGGAGGTGATTCCCGCCTCCCCCACCACCTCGGGGAGGGGGGCGTGACCCCGGAGAGGCTCCAGCGCGAGCGCACCTTCCACGAGGGCCGGAGCGCCCGCCGGCGGAACGCCCTCTCGGACGGTGAACTCCGCTTCGAGGATGCCGAATGGCTCGATCACGAGAGCTGGGTGCGGGACACTTTCGCCCTGCTCGGTGACTTGGACGGGAAGCGGGTCCTCGATTTCGGCGCGGGCGAGGGGCTGAGCTCGGTCGTGCTGGCCCGGATGCGGGCGGAGGTTTTCGCCTTCGACCTGGCCCACGGCAACGCCCTCTTGGCGGCCCGCCGGGCCCGGGCGAACGGGGTGGGGGAACGGGTCCACCTCCAGGAGATGGCGGGGGAGGCGCTCGGCTATCGGGACCGGACCTTCGATGCGGTTTACGGGAACGCCATCCTGCATCACGTGGACATCGATGCAGCCGGCCGGGAACTCTCCCGGGTGCTGCGCCCGGGCGGGGTGGCCGTCTTCAGCGAGCCCTGGGGAGGGAATCCCTTCCTCGAATTCGTCCGCCGCTTCGTCCCCTACCGGGGCAAGGACCGGACCCCGGACGAGAGGCCCCTTCGGGAGGAGGAAATGCAGAAGATGCGCCGGTGGTTTCCCTCGCTGGAGGTCCGGAGGTATCAGCTCCTTTCGATGATCCGGCGCCAGTTTCCCTGGCGTCACCTCGTCCACTTCCTGGGAACGATCGACCGCGCCCTGTTGTGCCTTTTCCCGGGTCTCGGGCGATACTGCCGCTACGCGGTCATCGTCCTCCGGAAGGATACCGCCGGGGAGGGAGGCTGATGCGGGTGGCCATCGTCCACGACTGGCTCACCGGAATGCGCGGTGGGGAGAAGTGCCTCGAGGTGTTTTGCGAGATTTTTCCCGAGGCGGACCTTTTCACCATGCTCCACGTCCCGGGGAGCGTCTCGCCCGCCATCGAGCGTCGCCGCATCCGCACCAGCCTCCTTCAGTACATCCCCGGCATCGGCTGTCACTACCGCCGCTGGCTGCCCCTCATGCCGGCGGCGGTCCGATCGCTCGACCTCGCGGGGTATGACTTCATCCTTTCGAGCAGCCACTGCGTCGCCAAAGGGGCCAAAGGGAGCGACGACGCCTTTCACCTTTGCTACTGCTACACTCCAGTGCGCTACGTCTGGAGTGCGTACGAGGCGTATTTCGGAGACGGCCGCCTTTCGGGCCTCATGCGGTGGGTAGTCCCGCGGGTGATGGAGTACCTCCGGCGCTGGGACACCGAGGCGAACCGGGGGGTGCACGAGTTCGTCGCCATCAGCCACACCGTCGCCGACCGCATTCGCCGCTTCTACGGGCGCGAGGCGGACGTGCTGCATCCGCCGGTGGACGAGGAGAGGTTCCGCCCTCGCGGGTCGCCGGGCGATTACTATTTGCTAGTCTCGGCCTTCGCGCCCTACAAGCGGGTGGACCTGGCCGTCGAGGCTTTCTCCCGCCTGGGCCGGCCGCTGAAGGTGGTGGGGACGGGGCAGGACTACGAGCGCGTACGTCGCCTCGGGGGGCCGAACGTGGAGTTCCTCGGCTGGCGCGACGATGCCGCCCTGGCCGAACTCTACGCCGGCTGCCGGGCGTTCATCTTCCCGGGTGAGGAGGACTTCGGCATCACCCCGCTCGAGGCCCAGGCCTGCGGCCGCCCCGTCATCGCCCTCGGGGCCGGGGGCGCGCTAGAAACGGTGGTGGCGCTGAACCGGGAGGAGTTCTCCCCTCCGCCCGGCCTCTCCTCCTGGGAGGAGGCGGGAGGAGAAGGACCCACCGGCCTGTTCTTCGGGCCGCCCGAGGCCGGGGCACTCGTCCGGGCGGTGGAGCGGTTCGAGCGAGTGGAGGGCGGGTTCCGCCCCGAGGCGGCCCGCAGGCAGGCGCTCCGCTTCGCCCGCGCCGCCTTCAAGGAGGCGGCCCGGCGCCGCTTCCTGGAGGGCTACACTCTCCACTGCGGGCGGATCGCCGCCCGGGCAGAGAGGAGGTCACAGTAAGCCTTGCAGAAAAAATACGGCCAGCTCAACGTCGCTCTTCTTTTCGCCGGGGACGGGGTGTCGCTCTGCCTGGCGTGGACCGCCGCCTACTTCATCCGTTTCCGCGCCGAGGTTTTCTTCCCCGTCACCCGGGGGTATCCCCCGATCGTGGACTACCTAGTTCTCTTGCCCTTCGTCCTCATCGCCTGGCTCCTGGGCGCCCGCCTCACCCGCCTTTACGAATTCCGCGTGGGCCTCAAGAGCGTGGTCGAGATCGCGCGTCTGACGAGGACCATGGCGGGAACGGTGCTCATGCTCATCGCCGCGACGTTCTTCTACCGCCAGACGAGCTACAGTCGGCTCGTGATGTTGTATTTTATGATTCTCGGGCCTGTTTTTTTATTTCTCGTTCGGCGGATCGTCTGGTCCCTCATCCGACGGATCCGGAAGCGCGGGATCGACATGCGCCGCATTCTGGTGGCGGGCGTATCCCCCCTCGCTCTTCGGACCGCCGAGCGACTGGATGCCTTTCGGGTGCTCGGCTTCGAAGTCATCGGGCATCTGACGGAGGGGAAGGCACCGGGGGGAACGGCCGGGGGCCGCCCGGTGTTGGGCGCGCTCTCCGGGGCCCGGGAGGTGGTCGAGCGCGAGCGTGTGGAGGAGGTCTACGTCGTCCTGCCCGCCGGGATGCAGGCGGTGCAGGAGGCCCTGCTCGAAAGCCTCGCGGACTCGGCCGTGGACCTGCGGGTGGTTCCCGACCTGGTGGATCACATGCGCCTGAACGCGGGCATCGAGGAGCTGGACGGTCTGCCCATCATCCTCCTCTCCCAGACCCCCCTTGTGGGATGGAACCGGTGGGTCAAGCGGTCGCTCGATGCCGTCCTGGGTGCCCTCATCCTCGTCCTTTTGAGCCCGCTCCTTGCCCTGATCGCGGTATTGGTCAAGCTGACGAGCCGGGGCCCGGTCTTTTTCGCCCAGGAGCGGATGGGACTGGACGGGGTGTCCTTCCGGATTTACAAGTTCCGGTCGATGCGGGTGGGCGCCGAGTGCGAGACGGGCGCCGTGTGGGCAAGGCCGGGCGACGAGCGGCGCACCCTCATCGGGGTCTTTCTGCGGCGGATGAGCTTGGACGAACTGCCCCAGCTCTTCAACGTCCTCCGGGGGGACATGAGCCTGGTGGGACCCCGGCCCGAGCGGCCCGTCTTCGTCGATGATTTCCGCAGGGCGGTGCCAGGTTACATGCTCCGCCATAAGATGAAGAGCGGCATCACGGGTTGGGCCCAGGTGAACGGCTGGCGGGGGAACACCTCGATCGACAAGCGTATCGAGTATGACCTTTTCTACATCGAGAACTGGTCCCTCTGGTTCGATCTGCGGATCTTGTGGCTCACCCTTTGGAAGGGGTTTGTGAGCGAGAACGCGTACTGATAGGGCTGAACCCAATTTGACAAACGAGCGTAACAACGTCCTTTGCGTAATTCCCGCCCGGTGGGGGTCGTCCCGTTTTCCGGGAAAACCCTTGGCCGAGATGGCCGGCCATCCCATGATCGAGCATGTCTACCGCCGCGCCCAGGCCGCGGCCGGGATCTCCAAGACCCTGGTGGCGACGGACGATGACCGGATCGCCGAGGCGGTCGCCGCCTTCGGGGGCGAGGTGCGGATGACCCGCCCGGACCATCCGAGCGGAACCGACCGGGTGGCCGAGGTGGCGGGTGGGGAAGACGGGGACGGGTACGAGGTTGTCGTCAACGTCCAGGGGGACGAGCCCCTGATTCACCCCGAGGACATAGCCGCCGCCGTGGCGCCCCTTCTCCAGGATCCGGGCCTGGAAATGTCCACCCTCGCGGTTCCGCTGGGGGGGGCGGAGGATTTTCTGGACCCAAACGTGGTAAAGGTAGTGGTCGGAGAGGCGGGGAATGCGCTTTACTTTTCCCGGGTCGCGCTCCCCTACATGCGGGACCAATTGAAGGGGGCGATGCCGCCCGCCTCGGCCCTCGAGAGCGCGTGGGTGAGTCTGCCCTGCCGCCCACTCAAGCACCTGGGCCTGTACGCCTACCGGCGGGACTGGCTGCTCCGCCTGGCGGGGCTTCCGCCCAGCCCACTGGAGGAGTCCGAGCGCCTCGAGCAGCTTCGCGCCCTGGAGGAGGGGGCCTGGATCAGCGTGGTCGAGGTGGCGCACGATTCCCTCGGGGTGGACGTGCCCAATGACTTGACGAGGCTGATGTCGGATTCGGCGCTTCGCGCCGCCCTCGAAGAAGAGGTCCGGAAATGGCCAAGTACATCTTCGTGACCGGGGGCGTCCTCAGCTCGCTCGGCAAGGGACTCGCCTCGGCATCGATCGGCGCCCTTCTCGAGGGGCGTGGCCTCCGCGTCACTCTCCAGAAGATGGACCCCTACCTTAACGTGGATCCGGGGACCATGAGCCCCTTCCAGCACGGCGAGGTGTTCGTCACCGATGACGGCGCTGAGACCGACCTTGACCTGGGCCACTACGAGCGGTTTACCCATGCCCGCATGCGGAAGGAGAACAACATCACGGCGGGCAAGATCTACTATTCTGTCATCAACAAGGAGCGCGTGGGCGACTACCTCGGCGGAACGGTCCAGGTCATCCCCCACGTGACCGACGAGATCAAGAGTTGTTTCAAGGCCGTGGACCACGGGGAGGACGTCGTCCTGTGTGAGATCGGAGGGACGGTGGGCGACATCGAGAGCCTTCCCTTTCTCGAGGCCATCCGGCAGTTCCGCTACGAGAACGGCCCCGAGAACGTCCTGCACATCCACGTCACCCTGATCCCCTTCATAAAGGCCTCCGAAGAACTCAAGACGAAGCCGACGCAGCACTCGGTCATGAAGCTGCGCGAGATCGGCATTCAGCCCGACATCCTGCTCTGCCGGACGGAAAGGCCCCTCCATGACGATGTCAAGCGCAAGATTTCCCTTTTCTGCAACGTTCCCCCCAGCGCGGTCATCACCGCGATCGACGTGGAGAGCATCTATGAGGTGCCCCTGAAATTCCACGAGGAGGGGCTGGACGAGACCGTAATCGGGCGCCTCGGGCTCGCCGCCTCGGACGAACCCGACCTTTCCGTTTGGTCCGAAATCGTGCGCAAGACCAAGGAGGTCAACCTCCAGACCGATATCGCCATCGTTGGAAAATACGTGGACCTGAAGGATTCCTACATCAGCCTCACCGAAGCGCTCCGCCACGGCGGGTTCGCCAACGACATCCGGGTAAATCTCCATTACGTGGACAGCGAGGAGATCGAGGAGAAGGGGTGCCGCCCGCTGCTCTCCCAGATGCACGCCATCCTCATTCCCGGCGGCTTCGGCATCCGGGGCATCGAGGGAAAGATCGCGGCCGTCAAGTATTCGCGCGAGAGCCTGGTTCCCTTCTTCGGGATCTGCCTGGGGATGCAGTGTGCCATCGTCGAGTACACGCGAAACGTCTGCGGCCTGGAGGACGCGAATAGCTCTGAGTTCGAAGAGGATACCCGGTACCCGGTGGTTGCCCTCATACCCGGCCAGGAGGAGGTGGACATGGGGGGGACGATGCGCCTGGGCTCCTACCCCGGCGTCCTGCGGCCGCACTCGCGCGCCGCGCGCGCCTACTGCGGCGCGACCCGCGTCGAGGAGCGCCACCGCCACCGCTACGAAGTGAACAACGCCTACCGGGACCTTCTCGAGGAGGGCGGTCTCCGGTTCAGCTGCCTCTCACCCGATGAAAAGC
>CAZUHN010000258.1:0-3802 GCA_964620535.1 uncultured Nitrospinaceae bacterium
ATCCCTGAGAAAAACTCCGGAGTTTTTTCCTTTCATAGCCCCTCAATAAACCCCGGAAGCGGGCTGGGCCACCGCCGGGCGCCCCCTCCCCCAGATCCTTCCCGCCGGGAGAGGGAAAACAGCCCCGTGCCGCACATGGGGTCTCGGAGAAAATCTAGCACCCTCCCGCCCAAACCCGACCGCCGGAAATTCGGGGAAATTCGCGGCGGGTTTTTTCCGCATAGTGAATGGAAAGTCGCACGGCCGGGGCGGGATTCGCGGGAAACGTTGCCGGGAAAAATACAAAACCTAGGAATTTTTTTGTGCTTAGATTTTCCCGACCATTGCTTGAAATGGATTTAACATATTGTATATATAGAAGGAACATATCCTGTATATTGTGCCAATATTTCCAATAAAGTGGCCATGAGAGGCGGCCATGCTGAACGCGGTCTTGATGCTAAGGCCGCGATCGTTGTCGAACTCGATAATATGAACTTGAAGGAAACGAAGTATATTGAATAAGCTCCCGCTCCTACTGTTGAAGATCCTATACATTATGATTCGTTCATTCAAAAGATTTGGGCGGTGTATATGAGCCGTTATTAGGTTTCATCTTATTATTGGAAAATACTTGGCCTTAGGCTCTTGAATCCGCACCTTATTATCTAGTTATTTTCCCTGACCGTATTTTGGAAGTGAATAATCTGTTGGCAAGAGGTGAGCATGCCTTCGAAGCGAACGGCGGCGAAGAAAACCCTCAAAAAACCCGCGAAGAAGCCCGCCGCGCCGAAAAAAGAAGACGTGAAAAAGAAGAAAGAGGAGAAGGTCTACGACGGCCCCCTCCGGCTGAACCCGCCCCCGAGGCGGCCCGACCGGATCTTCTTCGGAACCGGGGGCGTCCCCCACTCGGCGAAGCCCAAGACCCACCCCGAAGCCGTCCGCCGGCTCCGCGCGCTGGGCCTCGGGGTCTACGAGATGGAGTGGGTGCACGGGGTGCGCATCCGCCCCGAGACCTGCGGGGAGGTCAAGGCCGCCGCCGCCGAGACTGGGGTCCGCGTCACGGCCCACGGCCCCTACTACATCAACCTCTACTCGCGTGAGCCCGAGAAAGAAGAGGCGAGCCGGAAGCGGGTCCTCGACACCGCCCGGGCGTTGGGCCGGTGCGGGGGGGACGGTGCCTGCTTCCACGCGGGCTTCTACCAGAAGCGCGGCCCGGCGGAGGTTTATGCGCATATGCGGGGCCAGATCGAAGCGCTCGCCGGAATCCTGGCGGGCGAGGGCTGCTTGGTGCGCCTCGACCCCGAGACCACCGGGAAAGCCTCCCAGTTCGGCTCCCTCGACGAGCTGACCCGCCTCGTCCGGGAGGTTCGGCCCGCGAACGTGGGGGTCACCGTGGACTTCAGCCATATCCACGCCCGGGAGAGTGGGGGGCGGAACACCTACGCGGCGTTCGGCAAAGCGCTTCAGCAGATTCGGGATCGCCTCGGGGCGGCCGCCCTTTCCTCGATGCATATCCATTTATCGGGCATCGCCTACGGCGAGAAGGGCGAGAAGAACCACCTCGAGCTCGACGAGTCGGACATGAACTACCCGGACCTCTTCCGGGCCCTCATCGACTTTGGGGCCGAGGCCCGGGTGGTGTGCGAGAGCCCCTCCCTCGAGTACGACGCCCTCATAATGCAGAAGGCCTACCGGAAGCTGAACGGGAGTTGATTTAAATACAAAGACTTGCGGGGATCATGAGATAGCCTCTTTGCTCTTGGTGTCCATATAGGTGTCCAGGAGTTGGATTGCGGCTCTCTTGTGGTGGGGTGCCAGGTGGGCGTACCTGAGGGTCATTTTAATGTTCTTGTGTCCGAGCAGTTCCCTCACAGTGGCCAAATCGGCCCCTGCCATGATCAAACGGGAGGCAAAGGTATGCCTGAGGTCGTGGAAGCGGAAATCTTCGATTTGGGCGGCCTTCAGGGCCTTTTTGAACCCCTTGCTAACGTCTTTCAGATGCTCGCCAGTCCTTCCTGGGAAGACGTAAACCGAGCCGAGCCGCCGGGGTATCCCCTTGAGAGTCGTCCTTAGGGTTTCGTTCATGGGCAATTCCCGGCTCTCTCCGTTTTTGGAATCGACTACTCGAACGATTTCATTTCGAAAATCCACCTCTTTCCACTTTAAATGAAACAACTCACCCCTCCGCATCCCCGTGTTCAAGGCCACCTGTGTAAGAGAGCGAAGGGTTCCCTTTACCGCTTTCAGGAGTCTTTCGCTCTCCCCATCGTTTAGGCAGCGACATCTCCCGTCCTCCACGTGAAGAGTCCGGAAATGACGGACGGGATTTTCTATCGCCAAGCCCCATTCGATGGCTTTGGTGAACATACCGCGCAAAACCGCTATATCCCTATTTACCGTGCTTGGTTTGCAAACATCGGCCCGCTCTTGAGCGAAAGTGTCTATTTTGAGTGGAGAGATTTCGTTTAGGCGGATACTCACAAAATATTTCTCGAATTGCCGGATTCGATATTCGTCGCTCTTAACTCCCCTATGATGTGTCTTGGCCCATTCAAGATAGAGATCTGCTTGAAAATATGGAGCTCCGTGTACTCAGGACACCGTACCGGAGTCCTCAAGCGAATTCGATTTGTGAGCGGGCCATCGGGACGATGCGGCGGGAATGCCTGGATCACGTGATTCCGCTAACGGAGAATCACTTACGAAAAAATCTGAAAGAATGGGTTTTCTATTACAACCCGCGTAGGCCACATTCACCACTGGGGCCCGGAACACCTGAGCCGATTCGTTTCCCTCCAAGAGGCATATATGAGAGCCGCCATCGCTTGGAGGAGGGGAAAAAGGTGGTTTCCAGACCGGTCCTGAATGGCTTGCACCACGATTATCGGGTGGTTCCTCTTGCGGCCTGAGCGGAGATGAAGTTTTTGCGGAGTACAGCTATAATCTGCCAGTATTTCTGCTGGCCCCTGATACGGGATGCCAGTACTCAATGAGCCGATTTTGCGAACGGATTTCGGCATCAGGACTGGAGAATCTTAAATGTTTCGCAGAACCTCACTCCTTGTTCTGTCGTTCTGCGTATCGCTTATTTTCTCAAACTTGGCGAGCGCAGTCGAAACGCTCAAATGGCAGGATCTGGCTCCGCCTCTGGGTGACATCAAGAACCCGATCATGGCGCTGAGCAATGCGCAGCGGAATAATCTATCTGTGATCCTGTGGGGGCCGAACTTCAAAGATACGACGGGCAAGATGAATGAGGAGGAAAGTAAGGCGCGCGAGAGCCTGATAGCGTCCGGTATCGATCCCGATGCGATCGTTGCGGAGCTGAAGGCCCTGATAGAGAAGGCGCGCCAACGCGATGAGACACTTGTTGAGGAGTTGAACGGACGGGATATAAGAATTCCCGGATATGTACTGCCGCTTGAATTCTCAGGAACGTTGGTGAAGAAATTTCTCCTCGTGCCCGATGTGGGCGCTTGTATCCACGTCCCGCCGCCGCCGCCGAACCAGATTATCAATGTCGCGATTTCTGACGGCTTTGAGAGCAAAGGACTGTTCACGCCCGTCTGGGTTTCCGGACGAATTACGACGGGAAAGACCGAAGAGAACCTTACCCTTGTAGACGGCACATCCAAAGTCAGCGTCGGCTATTCGATTGAGGCGACCAAGATCGTGCCCTACCAGAAATAGGCAATCGGCTAGCGCCGGCCGTCACGTGGCACTTGTCACTCTGTAACAATACAAATTATTGGCGGGATCAATCCCGGCCGGAGGAAATCATGATCAGATTGATGGCGGCGCTTATAGTACTGATTGTATT
>CAZUHN010000259.1:0-4807 GCA_964620535.1 uncultured Nitrospinaceae bacterium
AGCCGGATCGCCAAAACACGCATATTTCTTCACTTTACGCCGGGTCCAGCATTGTTATTATAACCAAAAATGAATACGGCACACAGCCGCAGCGCGCAAGCCCCCCTGCCTTGACGAAATGTTTCCTAAAAGAAAAGATGGCGGACCGTGAAAGAATTTTTTCGGTTTTGGGAGGAAGTTTCATGGCAGGCATCGTGAGCGTTGGCGCCTACCTTCCCCTTTACCGCCTCGGGGGAGACCTTGTTCGGGCGGTTTGGGGGGCGGGAAACGCCAAGGCCGCGCGTCCGATCGCGAACCACGACGAGGACCCCATAACCCTGGCCGTCGAAGCGCTCCTCAGCGCGGGCGAATGGGGAAAAAGCGACGTGGACGCCCTTTATTTCGCCAGCACATCCGCTCCCTACGCCGAAAAATCGAACGCGGCCATCGCGGCGGCGGCGGCGGACCTCCCCGAGACGCTTTTCACCGCCGACCTGGGCGGGTCCCTGCGGGCGGGGACCTCGGCCCTGCGGGCGGCGCTCGACGCGGTGGAGGCCGGATCTGCGAAACGCGCCGCCGTAGCGGCCGCCGAGGTGCGCCCCGTCCGGGCGGGCGGGCCGGACGAGCTTGCATTCTGCGACGGGGCAGCCGCCCTGTTCATCGGAAAAGGGGAGGATGTGGCGGCCGAAGTCGAGGCCGTTTACTCGTGGACCGAGGACTTCATCGATCGCTGGCGGTTGCCGGGCCAGACCGCCGTCTCGGCGGGAGACGCCAAATTTATCCAGGACTACGGCTACGTCCGCCAAACGGAGGCCACTGTGGAAGGTATCCTCGCTAAGGCGGGGGCCACGCGCGAGGACATCGGCAAGGTGCTCCTCTACGCCCCCGACGCGCGCACCCACGCCGCCATCGCCCGCCGAATCGGATTCCCCCCCGAGGCGCTTCCCGGGCAGCCGCTGGTAACGCGTGTGGGTGACGCCGGCGCCGCCGCTCCACTCATCGGGCTCGTGGACGCTCTCCAGGACGCCGAGCCGGGCGAGCATATCCTCGTCACCGGGCACGGAAGCGGCGGGGACGCCCTGCTCCTACGGGCGACGGAGAAGGTCAATAATCTCCGGAAGCGACGCGCCCTCTCCTGGTCCCAGGCGCGCGCGCGGCCCCTTTCGAACTACGGAAAGCTGCTCCACTTCCGCCGCCAAGTGGAGACCGATACGTTCAAGCCCTTCTCCTCCCCGAGCATCCTCTGGAAGGAGAGCCGGGCGAGCATGCGCCTGCGGACGGGAAGGTGCCGGGCGTGCGGCGCGGTCCAGTTTCCCCGCCAGCGGATGTGCAACGGCTGCGGGGCGACAGACGATTGGGAAGAGCACAAGCTCTCCCGCCGAGGGACAATCTATACCTTCGTGCACGACCACCTCGTCCCCTCTCCGGAGGGATACGTGACGATGGCCACGGTCGATATCGAAGGCGGGGGGCGGATTTACGCCCAAATGACCGATTGCGGCCGGGAGGAGGTGAAGGTGGGCATGGAGGTGGAACTCACCTTCCGGCTTCTGCACCAGGGGGAGGGGTACTATAATTACTTCTGGAAGTTCCGCCCGGCCTGAGGGCGGGCCGCCGCATCCCGCGTGAGGGGAAAACCATGAAGAATAATATCGCCGGCCAAGTCGCCATCATCGGGGTGGGCTCCACGAAATTCGGCGAGCTATTCGAGCAGAGCTACAACGATCTCGTGGTCGAGGCCGCCCTGGAAGCCTATGCCGACGCCGGCGCCACCGGCGAGGACATCGAGGCTGCCTGGCTGGGGACCTACCTCCCCCTGGGCTGGGGCTTCGACGGAACGGGCGGCCCCTCCCTAGCCGAGGCGCTGAACCTGTATCCCAAGCCGGTCTCGCGCGTATCGAACTATTGCGCCACCGGGATGGAGGCCGTCCGCATGGCGGCCATGGCCGTCGCCTCCGGGATGTACGACGTTGTGCTCGCGGTGGGGGCGGAGAAGATGCGCGAGGTCCCTCCCCGGAGCAGTCTCGCCGCCAACCACATCGAAAAGCTCCATCCCATATACGCCAAGGGAAGGACCGCACCGGGGAGCTTTGCCGTCCTCGCCACGCGCTATTTCGCGGAGTACGGCGCGGGCAAGGAGGACCTCGCGGAGGTGGCCGTCAAGAATCACTATCACGGCTCCCTGAACCCCAAGGCCCATTTCCGCAAGGAGATCACCAAGGAGCAAGTGCTGAACGCCCCTCCAATCTGCGAGCCCTTCGGCCTTTACGACTGCTGCCCCACGACGGACGGTGCCGCCGCGATCATCCTTTGTCGCGCCGACCTCGCCGCGTCAAGGTTCAGAAAAAAGGATTATGCCCTTATCGAGGGCATGGGACTTTCCTGCACGAACGGCTACATCACCACCGCCTTCGATCCCCGGTTCAACTTCCTCGGCTTCGAAGCCACCCGCCAAGCCTCCAAGCAGGCCTACGAGCAGGCGGGTATCTCGAACCCCCTCGAAGAGATCGACGTGGCCGAGGTGCACGACTGCTTCACCATGACCGAGATTCTCAACTATGAGGATCTCGGCTTCGTGAAAAAAGGCGAGGGACCCGCCTTCGTCAAAAGCGGGGCGAGCCGCCTGGGCGGCAAGCTTCCCGTCAACACATCGGGAGGCCTCAAGAGCTGCGGCCACCCCATCGGGGCGACCGGCGCACGGGTCATCTCCGACCTGACCGACCAGCTCCTGGGCCGGAGCGAAAAGCGCCAGGTAATAGGGGCGAAACGCGCCCTGGGCCACACCCTGGGCGGACCCGGGTCGGTCTCGAGCGTCTTCGTCCTGAGCAAGAACTGATCCCCCGGGGAACGCCCCCGGATTTCATTCCAGACCCCTGATCAAGAGTCAAGAAATCCAACAGCGGGGACGATATTCCCAGACAAATCGGCAATTTCCTCTTTCCCACCCTCGCATTCCCTTGATTTTCAAGGGCATGTCTCTCGCATACGCATTGCGACTCTCTCCGGTGGCTCCGGAGCCGGCCTCCTTGCGCTTTGAACTGCGGGCGGCAGCAAGGCGCGGGAGTCGGATCCGGAGCCATTGTGACGATTCTTTCCCAATCGCCGGAAGGGGGGGGTCCATGAAATCCAAAATCCCCAAAGAGTGGATTCACCTCATCGACATGGAGAGCGGCCTCTACCACCGCCCCTCCCTCATCCACCATCTGAACGAAGCGTTCGCGCGCGCGCGGCGATACCAATCCGCCCTCTCTTGCATCCTATTCCGCATTCGCTGGCAGAAGGATTTCGATGAAGTTGCTCCGAAAAATCTTGGCTCCCCCGCTCCTCTCCACAAGCTGGCCTGCGTCCTCCTCCTCGAAGTGCGCGAGGGAGACATTTTCGGCCGGTGTGGACCGGATGAATTCCTCCTCATCACCTCGAACACGCCTCAATCAGGCGCGGAAATCTGCTCGCGGAATATTCTTCACAACATCGCGGAACTGGCCTTCGAGGAAAAGGCAGGCGGGTTGAGCGTATCGGTTCACGTTGGTGTCGCGGGCATCCCCGATGCGTCCGTCCGTTATGCAGAAGACTTCCCCCTCCTCCCGCGAATCTGATATTATGCTCTAATTCGGATATCCAGCACATGGCCCTGCCCACGCTCGGTATGGAGGAGGAGACATTTTGCATCTCAGGCGAAGCTGGCTCTACGTTCCGGCGAGCAGCGAAAAGATGATCCGAAAGGCCGCCGGACTGGAGGCCGACGTAATCATCTTCGATTTCGAGGACGGTGTCGCTCCAAACTCTGAGGCCAAGGAAGAGGCGCGCGCGATCCTGGCCTCTACGCTACCCGCGCTCAACTTCGGACGAAGCGAAATTATGATCCGCGTCAATGAGGTGGGAGGGAGTTTCGGCCCGGAGGACATTTCCCACGCCGCCCGCCTGCGTCCCTCGGCAGTCGTCCTGCCCAAAACGCACGCGGCGGCGGATGTCTTGCGGGCGGAGGAAATCCTCATGCGCGCCGAGGTTGAGGCGGGCGTACCGCCGGGGCGCGTGAAACTGGCTCCCATAATCGAAAGCGCCGCCGGGGTCGAAAACGCGGCTGCGATCGCCGCTGCCCCCCGGGTGACCGCCCTCCTTCTCGGGACGGCCGATCTCTCCCGTGAACTGGGAATGCGCCTCACCCCGGAAGGAAGAGAACTCGACTACGTTCTCATGCGGGTCCGCATGGCGACGGGCGCCGCCGGAGCGGACGCCGTGGACGCCCCGGCTTTCGCCTTCCGCGACATAGAACTGCTCGAAAGGCAAAGCCGCATCGCGGCCGATATGGGCTATGTGGGAAAATCCGCCATTCACCCCAGCCAGCTCGAGGTAATCCGCCGCGTCTTCTCCCCCAGTCCCGAGGAGGTAGAGAAGGCGCGGGCCGTCTGGGCGGCCTGGGAGAAAGCTCAGGCGAAAGGGACGGGGGTCGCTTCGCTGGAGGGAGAATTAGTGGAGAAACCCTTCGCCGAGCGAGCCCGGCGCGTCATCGAGGCGGCCGAGGCGATCGCGGCCTCCTAGCCAAGCCCCCGGACCACCACCCGGCAAGCCGCCGCGATGCTGTCGCGGCTGTAGCACAACTCTTCGTAGATCTCCTCGATCAGGCTCTGGTACTCGCTGTCGCTCATGTCGTCGATCCGCCGGCGGAGGGACTCCCCGCCCGGTAACCCATAGGCGGCCTGGGGATGCTCCCCGTACTTGACCAGAATGACGTGCTCGCCGTTCAGGAGGAATTGATATTGTATTTATTGGCTTTTCCGTCAATAACCACCCGGTCAGGCTCTAGCGGTTCAGGTCCACGATCCAAATT
>CAZUHN010000260.1:0-8185 GCA_964620535.1 uncultured Nitrospinaceae bacterium
AGGGCTTCCTTCCGGGCGTCCGACCGATCGCCCGACTTGCCTCGCGCCGATCCGCCCGGGATCTCGTGGGCGCCCACGAGGTTCACGGCTGTTCCGCTTCCGTAAAACCGGAAGCGGGGCTGCGAAGGCGCCCAGGTCGCCCAGACGACGAGGAGCACATGGAAGAAAACCGAGACGCCCGCGGCCTGGCGAAACCGGACGTTCCGCATCAAGCTGAAACGCTCCGCCCCCTTGCGGCGGAGCAGGGAGTCTCGCTGGTCCTGTACCGGACTCGGCTCCGGATTATGAGACTGGGTTGGTTGTTGGTTCATGTTTGTCTCGGCCAGTTCAGCGTCGCCCGGAATTATTGCGCCGGCGGCGCCCGCTCGAATCCAATGGATCCGTCACCATGTTCAGCTTGCTAATCCCGGCGGCCCGAATGACGGCCATCGTCGCCATCACCCGCCCGTAGGAGACGGCCTGGTCCGCCCGTAGGAAAATTTCCTTGTTCACCCGGCTCTTGAAGAGGGCCGTGAGCTTTGTGCGAAGCTCGCCCGAGGTAACCGAATTATCGTTGATAAAAAGCCTGGAATCCTTGTCCACCGTTACGACGATGGCATCCTCGGCCACGTTCGCACTTCGGCCCACCACCTTTGGAAGCTCCACGTCCACACCCTGCTGAAGGAGGGGGGCTGTGATCATGAAGATGATCAGGAGCACCAACATTACGTCCACGAGGGGCGTGACGTTGATCTCCGATAGACGCGTACTCCTGCTTACTTTGGCGGCCAAACTGCCTCCCGATACCTACAATCGCATGAAATGGCGGCCAACCAAGTTGAGGAAATCCGCTGAGAAGTTTTCGATTTCATCGGATACCGTCTTGATGCCGTTCTGGAACGCATTATAAGCGATGACGGCCGGAATCGCCGCTGCCAGACCCAAGGCGGTGGCGATGAGCGCCTCGCTGATCCCCGGTGCCACGACCGCCAGTCCGGCGGTTCCCTTCGCGCCGATTTCCCGGAAGGAATTCATGATCCCCCACACAGTCCCGAACAATCCTATGAAGGGCGTCGCGCTGGCCGTGGTGGCGAGGAAAGTCATGAGTCGCTCCAGCTTTCCGAGCTCCTGGTTCGCCGCGCGGCGGAGCGCCCGCTCGACGGCCTCCACCCCGGTCAGGTCGGTGGTGAGAACCGCCGTATCGGTTTCTTCTTCCCGCGTCCGCGCCTTTAAGATCTGCTCGGCTTCCCGGTAGCCGGTCAGAAAGACCTGCCCGAGGGGACTTTCCTCGTAATTCGAGGCATCCTCGAAGAGAAGATCTAACCGTTTCGACCGCCAAAATGACTCTTGAAATTCTCCGGAGCGCAGCTTGGCCCGTCGAATTTCGAAATATTTCCAAATGATGATCGCCCAGGATGCCAACGAGAAAAAGAACAAAATGAGCAGAACGAACATCACCACCCCGCCCGACTGCGTGGCGAGATCCAAAATACCCAACCGGCCGAAATCGGCCTCGACAGGAGGTGGAGGAGGCGCGGCGGCGAGGCCAATGAACGAGAACAACGGGCATCTCCTTCCCGGGCGGGAGCGCTCAGTATAACCGTTTACAAATGGCCGTCAATACAGTCGTTTCCAAGGAATCGTTGACATCAATTCTAAACCGTTGCGATAATTTTACTCCGCCCCTCTAGAGGTTGTTTTCCATGGAAATCGTAGGCGTGAAATTAGCGTCCGCCGGATGGTTCGAAAAATACGCCAAGAAACTTTGGTCCCCCTTCTACGGCCACCATCGGCACCCTGAAATCCGCCCTGCGGAGCGCCGCCCCAGCGCCCTGCCCGCGATTGTCCTTGAAAACTTCCCATTTCAGGTGAAAAAAATTGCGGCCGGGCTTCCCGGGACCTTCCTCCTCACCGCGCTCATGTTCCTGATTTCGGCGCCCAGGGCGTTCGGGGAAAAACCCACTGCGAATCCCGCCCCGCCCGAGCAATCGGGGCCGAAAGCCGCCGCGCCCTCCGTACGGCCCATTCCGGAGTCCCTCCGCCGGCTCGTCGAGCGCGGCCGGCACGCCCAGCTTCTGGAGAAGCTGGAGGCCGGAGGATCCGGTCTCGACGGGCGGCGGAATTTTCTGCGTGGCTACGCGCTCCTCCGATTGGGCAGGCAGGCAGACGCCCTTCCCTCCTTCCAACTGGCACTCGAGAAACTCCCCGCCCTTCGCGTCTATACACTTTTCTATCTGGCGGAGGCCGCCGAAGGAACAGGGGAGGCGGGGCGGGAGCGCCGCGCGCTGGAAGAGCTTTTGCGCACCGACCCCAAGGGTCCTCTCGCGCCCTCTTCCTACAAAAGGGTGGCCGCGCTGGATCTGAGTGAGGGCGCGCCCCTTCGGGCGGCGGCCCGCCTCGGGCGACTGCTCCGCTTCTTCCCGCAGGAAGAGAGGGCCCCCGCCATCCTGGCCATGCGGGCGGAAGCCCTCGAAGAGGGGGGCCGCAGGCGGGAGGCTGCCCTCGCCTGGCGGGAACTGTGGAGGACGCACCCGGAAAGCGAAGAAGCCAGGGGGGCCCTCGGCCGCGCCGGGTCGCTGGCCGCCGGCCTGACCCCGCCCCTTCCCGCGCCCGGGGCGGTTGACCACTACCGCCGCGCCCGCCTCCTCCAAAAGCGCTACTACTACGACAAGGCCCTTGCCGCCTACGGAGAACTCAAGCGCCGGTATCCGAACTCGCCCTACCGGCGGCAGATCGCCCTGCAAGAGGCCCTCGTCCTCTACGCTCTGCGGCGCACCTCCAAAGCGGGCGACGCCATCTGGCAGTCGATCCAGCTGTTTTCCGCGGGCAGCCCGGAGCGCACGAAGGCGCGTTACTATCAGACGCGCAACCATCTCCGCGCGAGGGACCGGAACGCGTTCGAGCGCGACGGCAGAACCCTCTTGAAAGAAAGCGGAAAGGGCGAGTGGGCCGCCAAGATGCGCTACCTCTTCGCCCGCGTTCACGAAGACGATTTGGAATACGAAGACGCAGGGCGGTACTACAGGGAGGTCATCGCGCGGCACCAGGGCTCCTCCCTCGTCCCGCAGGCCCTCTGGCAGCTCGCCTGGATTCACCTTCGCCAGCGCAGGCCCGAGTCCGCCTACGCGGGTTTTTCCTCTTTGTCCCGCCGCCATGCCGGTCATTTCCTTCAATCTTCTTCCCTGTACTGGGCGGCGGCGGCCGGCGAGGCGGCCGGCGAGACCGAAAAGGCAGTGGCAGCCTACCGGGAGTCCGCCCAAGTTTTTCGGCACACCTACTTCGGCCACCTCGCGCGGGCGGCGTTGGATCGCTTGTCCCGAAATGGAAATCTCCTCGCGGAAAAGCCTCTCGCCCTGCGGGATGCGGGGTACAAGAATTGGATCAATATCCCCGCTGGCCCTTACTCCGAACCCATGCGCATGAAATGGAGAGCGGCAGAGCTTCTCTCCTCGATGGGATTTCACCGCCACGCAGGCGAAGAATACTCCCGGCTGACCGCCCGGCCTTTCTTTCAGTACCGGGCGGCGAGGGCCTTCGCAAGAGGAGGCGAACACAGCCGCGCCTTCCGGATTCTCGCATCCCATTTTTGGGACGCCGTCCGTTCCGGGGGAAAGGATCTGCCCGCTGAGTTTTGGCGCATCGCCTATCCCCTGAGCGTGAAACGGAAAGAGGCGAGCGGGGCCGACCCCCTTCTCGTCAACGCCATCATCAAGGCCGAAAGCGCCTTCGAGGAAAAAGCGCTTTCGCGGGCGGGCGCGAGAGGCCTCATGCAGCTCATGCCCGCCACGGCCCGCCGCCTGGCGAAGGCCCACAATTTCAAGCTCGCCTCGGCCGACCAGCTCTTCGACCCGGCGATCAACGTACGCCTCGGGGCCCGGCATCTCGGCGATTTGCTGAAGGACTTCGACGGCGCGATCGTCCCGGCCATCGCCAGCTACAATGCGGGACGCAGGGTGGTGAAAAGGTGGTGGAGCGCCCGGAAGGATGAACTCCTGGAGACCTTCATCGAGCGCATCCCCTACCAGGAAACCCGGAATTATGTGAAGAAGGTCCTAGGATACTACTGGGAATACCAGCGCATCTATCCTCGCCTGGGAAGCAACGGCGCCCGGGGGGACAAGCCCTCGTGAGCCCCCGCTCTCCCGGCGATCAAACCGCCCTCGGCCTCATGTCGGGAACCTCCGCCGACGGTGTTGAAGCGGCCCTTGTTCGAATCACCTCCCCGCCCGGACCGCGCGTCCATCTTCTCGCGTTCCGGTCCAGCCCCTACCCCGTAGGGCTCCGCCGCCGCGTCCTCCTCGCGGGGGGGGAGCCGGGTCTTCGCACGGCCGGGATCTGCTCACTCCACCGTGAGGTGGGAGAGGCTTTCGCCGATGCCGCGCTCTCCCTTTTCGAGGAGTCGGGCATTCCGCCGGGCGATGCGGACTTCGCGGGAAGCCACGGCCAGACCGTGCGCCATCTGCCCGCGGGCGGATCGGGGGCGGAAGGCCCCCTTCTCCCCTCCACCCTTCAGCTCGGAGACCCCGCCGTCATCGCAGAGCGGACGGGCATGACCGTCGTCTCGAACTTCCGCGCCCGCGATGTGGCGGGGGGGGGGGCGGGCGCCCCCCTCACCCCTTGGGCGCACCAGGTCCTGTTCGCCAAAAAGGACAAGCCAACCGCTTTTCTCAACCTTGGCGGCATCGCGAACCTGACCTATATCCCCCCCTCGGGGGGTGAGAATCTCTTCGGCTTCGACGCGGGACCGGCCAACATGCTGATCGACGCCCTGGCCGAAAAAATCTCAAACGGGAAGAGCCGCTTCGATCGAAATGGTGCGCTCGCGGCCAAGGGGGAGGCAGACGCGGAGACGCTTGACGCCCTGCTCCGGCACCCCTTCCTCAGCCAATCCCCGCCGAAAAGCACGGGACGGGAGGCATTCGGCGAGGCGTTCCTCGCGGAGGTCCTCGGCCCCCTTTCCCGGCGGCGGCCCCGGCCGGAGGATCAACTCGCCACGTTGACCGCCTTCTCTGCCGAATGCATCCTGCGGGCGATTCGGGATAATTTTCCGGAGGACGCCCCCCCGGCCGAGGTCATCGCCGGGGGAGGGGGAATGCAAAACCGGACACTGACGAATCTATTGAAAAAGGGGCTGGATCCGATCCCGCTCGTTTCGAGCGCGGAAAGGGGGCTTCCCCCCGAGGCCGTAGAGGCGGCCGCCTTCGCCCTGCTCGCCTGGGGAACATTGCAGGGGATCCCCACGAATGTGCCGGCGGCCACCGGGGCGGAGCGAAAAGCCGTCCTCGGAGCTATCACGCCGGGCGGCCGATTTCCCTCGCCCCTTCTTCCGTCCCGCACCTGAATCAAAATGAGACAGAGAAATCATATGGGATTTGCACCACAGCGCGCCGAAGAAAAAAAAGCCATAATTTCAATGCCGGCGGGAGGGAGGAAACGCGTGGACCCTGAACTCCAAAACGAGGTGGTCTCTCTCACAAAAGAGTTGATTCGCATCCCCAGCGAAAACCCGACCGGAACGGAAAATCAAATGGCGGACCGGGTGGAGGATTATCTCCTCCGGCTGGGCCTCGATGTGGAGCGGGACCCGGTGTGCGACGGGCGGGAGAACGTAACCGCCGAGCTGGGAGATCCCGCAAAGGGGCCGACCCTCGTCCTGCTGAACCACATGGACACGGTTCCGGCGGGGGAGGATTGGACGCGCGATCCCTTCGGGGGAGAGGAGTCCGGCGGCAAGATATGAGGCCGGGGCGCCTGCGACATGAAAGGGGGGCTCGCGGCGGGACTTGTCGCGGTCAAGGCATTGAAGGAAAAAATCGACAAGGGCGCGCGCGCCGCAGGGGCGGTGCGGAGTTGCATCGTCGTCGACGAGGAGGGCCCGTGGATGCGCGGCTCAGCTGCGGCGGTCGAGCGAGGGCGCGTGCACTCCGGCGATGTAGTCATCTCATGCGAGCCCACCCGGCTCCGACTCATCACCGCCCAAAAAGCCGTCATGTGGTACGAGGCCGTCTTTTTCGGAAAGGGCGCGCACGGCGCCGCACCGCACATGGGGGCGGACGCCATCCAGGCCGCGGCCCACACCGTGATCCAGCTTCAGGAGAAGGTGAAGGCCATGGAGGACTTGCATCCCCTCCTAGGCCGGCCGACGCTGGTGACGAGCGTGATCGCGGCGGGGCGAAAAACCAACGTGGTGGCCGACCGGTGCCGCATGGAGATCGATTTCCGGTTCGTCCCGCCTCTTACCTTGTCCGGCGCGAGAGACTTCATCGAGGAGGCGGCGGCGTGGGCTTGCGACCGCGTTCCCGGAACCCGGGTGGTGGTGATAAATCTTTCCGTGGACCGCCCACCCGTGATCTCGGAGCCGGAGGGAGAAGGAGCCCGGCGCATCCGGGAGGCCGTAATTAACGTGACCGGCGGCGAGCCCGAAAGCGGAGGGGTCGGCTACTACACGGACGCCGGCCTCGTCGCGGTCCGGACCGGAAACAAGCAGAGCTACGTCTTCGGACCGGGCAATATCGAAAACGCGCACGCTCCCGACGAGTTCATCGAGGTCTCCGAGCTCCAAGCGGCGACTCGGATCCTCGCCGGCCTCGCGGATGGTTTCGCCCTGGAATGAAGAATTTATTAGGATTTATTTGTATAATGAAAAAACGATACCTACTTCGTAATTGTCGGCTTTCTTCGTGAAAAATTTCTGATAAAATATAAAATACTGACAAATCACAAAGAGAAGCTTTTCGGCAACCGACTTAATAACGACGCGGATACCGCCCCCGGTTTGCCAAACGGCATGTCCCCCGTAGATCACGGGGTGATTTGGTGGAGATGAAGAAGATGGCCGTTCCGGTGAAAAGCCCCTTCGTGGGAAAATAGAATACCGTTGCGGGGGAAGAGAAAACCGAACACTAGAAAGTTCAATTTCGAGGCGATCTTCCCGAATCGATGAGACAACTCATCGGGAAGCTCCAGGAAAATTACCATTTCTTCGCCGGCATGAAAGACTGGGAACTCGCGCAATTCCTAAAGCTCTGCCGAAGGGATACGCACGAAAAAGAACACCGGATTTTCAGCAAAGGAGAACCCGGCGAATGCTTTTACCTCATCGTCTCCGGCGAGATCGTCATCCGGCTCGACGACACAGAACTGGCCCACCTGGGTCCCGGCGAGATTATTGGGGAGATGTCCATGCTCGACGATATCAAGCGGACGGCCACCGCCGTTGCCGGGGAGACCTCGACGTTCTTCACAATCGACCGGACCGTCCGACGAACAAAATGCCAGCCCTGGCCTTAATAGTCATTATCGGCATCGCCAAACAGTTTTCCGAAAGGCTGCAGGAGGCCGACAAGAAATTGCGGGGACTCGAATCCAAAGATGGCTGAAAGATTAATTTTCTCTGGAGATTGCGCATCTATTTTTCCGCCTAAGGGCCGTTGCTCTCAACCCAAACACAGGAGCCAGCATTGGGTACCACAGGTGAAGATTGCGCCATGAATGATCTCCCTCCCGGGCTGGAAAAAACGCATTTCACGCGGGAAGGGAATCTGGACATTCACGACCTCATAAACAAACTCCGGAACAACTACTCCTTTTTCCGGGAAATGACCGAGAACGAGATGGTCGGTTTTTTCCGTCTCTGTGGTCGCGAATCGTTCGAAAAAGGCCAAATCATCTTTCAAGAAGGGGATCCGGGAAGATCGTTCTACCTTTTGATCTCCGGCGAATTGACCATCATCATCCGGAACAATGAGGTGGCCCGTCTGGGTCCCGGCCAGATCTTCGGCGAAATGGCGGTCCTGGAGAATGCGCCCCGGAGCGCAACCGCCACCGCGACGGAAAAATCCTTGGTATTTTGCATCGAACGGGAAATCCTCACAGACGTCATGCCCTCCTTGGGCTACAAAGTCGCGGTGAACATCGCCAAAGATCTTTCCCGGAAGCTCCGTGAAGCCAACAGCCTGATCAAGTAAATTCCGCACTCCTCATTCTGCTCCCCCCGTCTTCTTTCCTCTCTTTGCGGATTTCCGCCTCCCGGGGATCGCCCCCCGAAAACACCTCCAGCCGTCGACAGACGCCGGCGGGGCGGGCGAGGTTTCGGATGCTACGAAGCGGCGGGGGAGACCCCCTCGGTTTGGTCCAAGTCTTCGAGGGTTCCGCGGACAGTTTCGAATTGTGCCTGTGCGCCCGCTTCTTTGAAGATGTCCCGTGC
>CAZUHN010000261.1:0-8975 GCA_964620535.1 uncultured Nitrospinaceae bacterium
TCGCTCGGGCGATTTTAGCCAATTATATCATATGGTTACAAAGATTCCGGACTCGTTTTGCTCCGTTCCGCCGCATAATGTGGGTTGGATATATTCATGAATCGAAACCACCTCACAAAAAGTATTACAAGGCTCTCGAAAATCAAGTAAAAAGCGGGAAATTTCGCGCAATGGCCGCGGTCCTGATGTGGCATTCCGGCTGCCTCAACAATAAATGCCCCTCTGTGTTGGTACCGGCCGGTGACAGGCGGATGAGAGTCGCGCTCAAGGCCGCCCTCGCCCAGGAATGGCCTTTTGCCTCTCACATTGAATTCGGCAGCCTCCACGCGTCGTCGCGGAGTGATTTTATGGGGGAATTCAGGGGGATGCTCGATGCCCATCCGGAGCACCCTTTCGCCCTGATTCACATGGGACAACTGGAACATGGCGAAGTCCGCAGGTTAATCAAGGCCCACAAGAATATCCATTTCCTGGCCGCGCACTCCAATACCATCGCGATTGCCGCAGCTGCGAGTGCCAAAGAATGAGTCGATATGTTCGAGGAGGAAAAACTGGCGGCGCCTTGGCGGAAGCTGATTCTCGAACATCCCGACCGGTTCGTGTTCGCATTCGATAACGTCTGGGGTGAAGTGCACTGGAAAATAACATTTTACATGTCGCAAATCACCCTCTGGCGGCGTGCACTTTCCGAACTTCCCGACAAGGTGGCCCATGCGATCGCGCACGGAAACGCCGAACGGTTGTGGAAGATCCCGCCAAAGCCTAAAACTTCCCCGTAATTGGCCCGCACCCCGGATCCTGACCCAATCTGACTGTGATTTTTCTGACTTTAACAAATAATTTATAGCTGGCGGATAACGTCGGCCGCCGCCTGCTTCGTGGTGGCCGTCCCTCTGAGGTCGCGGGTTCGGAACCCCCGGGCGAGATGACCGCAGAGGGCCTTTTCCAGCCGCTTCGCCGCGCGCGTCTCCCCCAGGTATTCCAGCATGTAAACGCAAGAGAACAGGGTCGCAACCGGATTGGCGATCCCCTTCCCCATAATATCGGGGGCCGAGCCGTGGACCGGCTCGAAGAGGGCGGGGACTTCCTTGTTCGGGTTGAAATTCGCGCTGGCCGCGATTCCTAAGCCGCCAACGATAGCCGCTCCCAGATCAGTCAAGATGTCCGCGAACAGATTCGTCGAGACGACGACATCGAAGATATTCGGCCGACGGACGAATTCGAGCGCGGCCGCGTCGACGAGAAACTTCGCGGTTTTCACCCTCTTGTAGCGCGGCCGGGCGGCCACACCGACGAACATCTCGTCCCACAGGACCAGGGTGTGCCCCTGGGCGTTGGATTTGGTCACGTTCGTGACGTGGTTTTTCCGCTTAAGGGAGGCCTCAAACGCGGCGGTGATGATCCGCTCGCAGCCTCCCCGGGTGAAGACCGACGCCTGAACCGCCATCTCGGGCGAATGGCCCGCGTAAAGGCGTCCGCCGATGGGGCTGTACTCGCCCTCGGTGTTTTCCCGGAAAAAGAGCATGTCGATATCGCCGGGCCCATAATCCCGAAGGGGGGACTCCAGCCCCTCATAGAGAACGATGGGGCGCAGGTTCACGAACAGATCGAACCCTCTGCGGATGGGAAGGAGCAACTCGTTCAAGGTGATGTGGTCCGGGATGTCGGGCCTGCCCACCGCGCCGAGCAGAATGGCGTCGAACTTGCGGAGCCGGTCGAGGAAATTCTCCGGGCACATCCGGCCCGTATCGTGATAATAGTCGCTCCCCCAGGGAAAGCGGGTGAAGTCGAATTCGAGGCGGGGTTCCCGCTTCGCCAGGGCCCGAAGCACCCGGACGCCTTCATCCACCACTTCGGGGCCGATTCCATCCGCCGGGATGAGCGCGATTCGATGCCTGGCCATTCTCCCTCCTTGGAAACTCTCCCCACCGGAGAAGCCGCAGGGCGGAGAGCTAGTACCCTTTTTCGATCAAATTTTCGATCGGTGAAAAATCGTCCGTCAGCACGGGGCCGTACACCCGCGGGCCCGGGGGCGGGACACGGCCCTGGGCGATAAAATTCAATCTCTCCTCCCGCTCGATGCGCCCCATGAACTCTCTTGCGCGACCCTCCTTCTTCTCGCGAAACGCGAGGAAGAGAATGTTTTGGGGAACGGTGGGGCTTTGGGGGTCCGTACTGAATACCCAGACCTCAGGAAAAACCGCCGTTATGGTGCGGTAGACGGAGGCATAGAGAGACGCGCCCGGTCCCGCCCGGAAGGCGATCAGGTTTATGAAAAACGCGCCCTGGACCGCGAGGCGCTCACGGATCTCGACGAAAAATTCCCGCGTGATGAGATGGCTTGGGATGGTCCGCAGGCCGCGGTATGCGTCTCCCACGATGAGGTCCCATCTCCCGGGCGTGCGGCGGAGGTAGCGCCGTCCGTCCTCGGCGGCGACCTGGATTTTGGGATAGTTTCCCAGGCGGAAGAACTTCCGCCCGACCTCCACAACCTCCGGGTCAAGCTCGGCGACCGAAATCTCCGCTTCGGGGCGGATGAGATGAAGCGCCTTCGCCATGGTGAACGCCCCGCCGCCGATGAAAAGGGCGCGGCGAAAATCCGGAACCGCCAGCGGCGTCATTTCCAGAAACTTCGTGTACTCAAAATGAAGGGTCCGATCGTCGTCTACCACCATCGCCCCTTCGGGTTGATAATCCAGATACAGCTCGCGGACCCGGCCCCCTTCTTTGTCCCGCTCGTAGACACGAATGGTGTGGTACATGTTCTCCTGAAAGTAGATTGTCTCCTCCGTCAATCCGGGGAGGGAGCCGCTCGTGGCGGCGCCCACCAGGAAGGCAGACCCCACCAAGGTAAAAATGGCGGTGGGAAACCCGCCGACCGCGCCCCTACGCTTCTCATCCGGAAGACGAAAGAGATAAAGGCCGAGGAGAGAGATCGCTGCGAGGGTGACCCCGGTTGCGAGAAAGATGGAGTTCAGCCCGAAAGCGGGGATGAAGACAAAGCCCGTGGCGAAGGTACCCACGATGCTGCCCACCGTGGACCAGGTAAAGAGGTTCCCCGTCACCGTGCCCAGGGTCGCCTCGTTCCGGGCGACGAGTTTCACGGCGAAGGGGGTGAGCATCCCCAGCACCAGGCTCGGGGCGGCGAAGAGGAAGATTCCCCCGAAGAGCGGCCCCGAGCGAACGCCCATGCTGGCTTCAAATGCGGGCAGAAGCGCGAGCCGGAGCGCCGGCACCAGCGCCACCAGCCCGGCCCCGGCCAGCATAAGGAGGAAAAAGAGCCGGGGGGATGGCCGCCGGTCCGCCAGACGCCCCCCCGCCGAGTATCCCACGCTCAGGGCGGAGAGGATGATTCCGATCATGCTGGTCCAGTTGTAGATGGTGTTCCCGAAATGGGGCGCCATCACCCGGCCGGCCGCGATTTCGAGGACAAGGATCGATCCGCCCGAGATGAACACCGCCAGGTAGAGGAACATCCCCAGGCCCCTGCCCCCCGGGTAGGATTGCGCGCGGGCGGATATTTTCCATTTCACCATGCTTGCCTCTGGATATATCGAAAGGGATCAGTCCACTCTAGGTCAGGGCGGCGGGGCGGGCAACCACACGCGCCGGAAAAGACCCCATGGGGTGGCCCTGCCAGATTTGCGGGAAGGACAATCTTTTGCCGGAATCGGGCAGGCTGCCCAGGTGCGGCGCAATCCATGCGCTGTCCTCAATTTCTCTGGAATGTTACCTTTTGCGGACTGAAACTTGTGGAAATCCGAACTCCCTTCGCAAATCAATACCAAGGAGACCGCTATGCCCGACAAACCCGTCCAGCCAGATGAAGAATTCGCCCAAACAGGTGTGCGCAGCATCGACCGCCCGGAACTGCCCAAAGGGGGATACGTTGTTACGATGGGGGCGGACTGCGAGGCCCTCGAAGGGGGCCAACTCAAAATCGGCCGCTACCGCCATTTCGAAGTGTACTGCGACGAGCCTGAGCGAATCGGAGGTTCGGACGAGTACCCCCAGCCCCTCACCTACGTCGCCATGGGTGTGGGCTTCTGACTGCTCACCCAGCTTGCGCGGTACGCGCACATGATGAAAGTCGAATACAAAAAGGCGAAATGCCGGGTGGAGCTAGATTGGTTCCTCCGAGGCTCCGTGCTGAAGGGAACGATCGATTCGGGCTGCACCGAGGCGCGCTCCTATTTTCAAGTGGAAAGCGACGCGCCGCCCGAGAAGATCGAACAACTCGTAATAAATGCGAAGCAGGGATGCTACGCCGAAAAAATGATTCAGGCCGCCGTCCCCCTTAAAAGCGAAATCGAACTGAACGGAAATCGCATGGAATTTGGGTATTCGTAGGAAACATCGAAAGGGTTCCGAAGGTGCCGCCGCGTTCGCTCCCTTACCGGAAGCGCCGCCCGGCGGGAAAGCGCGCCCGCAATCCGCGCCGGCACGCGCGACGCCCCGGAGCACCGCAGCATTTTTCTCGGACGACGGATTGAACCCACGCGAGGAGGCTCAATGAACTACAGCACAGGAAATGTCATCGTCACCACCGTCCATATTCTCTCCGCCATCCTCGCCGTTGGCGGGGTGGCGTTTCTCCGGATTGTCGCGCTCCCTTTCGCAGAAGGACTCCCTGAAACGGAGAAGGACCGGTTCCAGCAGGTCCTACGGAAGCGCTTCTCTCCCATTCTTCACACCTCCTTCCTCTTGCTTATCCTCACCGGCATCCACCACATAACCCGGCTCATCCGGTCCGAGATGCGGATACAGGAAATCCTCATCCTCAAGATCACCCTCGCCCTGACCATCGTCTTCATCGGGGTGGCCCTCACCCTTCCCCAGGGTTTCGAGGGCATGAAGGCCCGCCGGAAAGGGCTTTTTCTTCTGAGTCTCGCGCTTGCGGTCATCGTGGTGTTTTTGGGGATCTGGGTGACGCATCGGTAAGAGGCCGGGCGCTGGAGCCGGAAGCGAAGACCCTTCCGGGGGCATGGCCCGGGAATGTTTTGAAAGCGAAGGCGTGGGATAGGCCAAAGCTGCGCCCGAGGGGATTTTCGCCAGAGATTTTTCCGCCGATTCCCGCTCCTACCGAAGATGCAGGCCCAGCTTTTTCACCCCCTCCTCCAGCGCGCCGAGAACGTAGCTGATATGCGCTTCGGTGTGGGTGGCCATGAGAGACGCGCGGAGGCGGCTCGTCCCCTCGGGGACGGTGGGGGGGCGAATGGCAGCGAGCATCACCCCAGCATCGAGCATATAGCCGGAAAGGGCGAGAGCGTCCTTCGCCGTCCCGACGATGAGGGGGAAGATGGGCCCCTCCCCCCCCCCAGAGGGCATCCCAAAACCGATCCGCAGGAGCCCTTTCCGGAAGCGGGCGCAGAGGGTCCGCAGCCGCGCGCGCCGCTTCTCCCCCTCCTCCCCCCGGACCAGATCCAGCGCCGCGTGCGCCGCCGCCACAGTGGGTGGCGGAAGAGCCGTCGAGTAGATAAAAGGCCGCGTCCGGTTCACGAGGTAGGCAATCGTGTCGTGGTCCGCGCAAGCGAAGGCTCCGTAGCAGCCGAGTCCTTTTCCCAGCGTCCCCATCGAGACCCCCACTTCGTCCGTCACCCCGAAATGCGCGGCGGCCCCTCGCCCTCCCGGGCCGAAGACCCCGGTCGCGTGCGCCTCGTCCACGAGGAGGATGGCCCCGTGCCGGCCGGCGATATCAGCCAGATCTTTCAGAGGGGCGAAATCCCCGTCCATGCTGAAAACCCCGTCCACGACGATGAGTTTCCGGCGGACGCCCCCTTCTTTTCGAAGGCCGCGCTCGAGGGCGTCCATATCGTTGTGCGGAAAGACATGAAGACGGGCATGGCTCAGGCGGCAGCCGTCCACGATGCTCGCGTGGTTGAGCGCATCGCTGAAGACGGCGTCCTCCCTTCCGACGAGGGAGGAGATCAGGCCCAGGTTGGCGAGGTAGCCGGAGCCGAACAGAATCGCCGCTTCATAATTCTTGAACTCGGCCAGCCCGGCCTCGAACGCCGCGTGGGGCTCCATATGGCCGGCAACGAGCGGGCTCGCCGCCGCACCGCTGCCCCACTTTTCGGCGGCCCCGGTCGCCGCCCCGGCCAAGGCGGGGTGGTCCGCAAGACCCAGGTAGTTATTCCCCGAAAGGGAAATGAGCGCGCGCCCCTCGAGGCGCATGACCGGTCCCTGGGCCCCCGAGACGGTCCGGAGTTCCCGCCGCAGGTCGCTCGCGGCCAAGGCGCGAAGCTCTTCTCGGATCGTGCCGCGCCAGGATTGGAATTTTCGGGAGACGGAAGAATTCATGGGGATATTTTAGGGAGCCCCAAGAGTAAAAAAAAGCCCTGGCCTCTCCAGACAGAAAGAACCGGATCCCCCCGCTCGGGGAACGCAGGGCAGCCGCCCACTATCCCTCGCCCTCCCGAGCGAGATCTTCATGATCAACTTTGTTCTCTTCCATCTCGGTGCCTTCCTCGGGAATCTCCAACTCCGCCGCAGCTCCCGGGGAGGCCTCAGAAGCTTCTAACTCCGTAGAGGCCGTTCCATCTTCTGAGGATGCCGAGCCGTTCTCTACTGGAAGGATTGCCTCTCCGGCCTCGGGAGAAGCGCCCGCCTCCTCCGGCAGGGTCTCTTCTTACATTTCCTTCCGGGGCCGTCTCCGGCCCGTGCGGTTTTGTGAGGGGTCCGATTTGGCGTCTGAAACGTCTCTTCCCTTCAGGTCTGCTCATATCCTGCGGTGTGTGCTCGGAGACTCCATCTACCCTCCCCTTTTAATCCCCACAGGGTAGTTTCTTTGGGCTTTCAACGGAATTGCCGGGAACCCTTTCGATTTCCCTTTCATCTTCAATATCGCCCGGTTGCCCTTCAGCGTGTATGTCCGGCCTCACCCGTCTAGTGTGAACCTTCCCACATCGGATTGCCCTGAAGCCGGAAAGGTGCCATATTCCGGGGCTTTGTGAGTCTAATTCTCCAAATGAGAATTATTGGAGGGAACGTGGCCGAATGGATCTGGGTGGCGACTGGCGGTGCCCTAGGGAGCGTTCTCCGGCACGGCATCGCCGGAACGGTAAACCGGTGGGGAGACGGCTGGCCTCACGGAACGCTGACGGTCAACATCGTGGGCTCCTTCGCCATCGGCATTATCTCCACATTGGGAGCGGAACGGTTTCTCATACCGTCCCATGTGCGGCTTCTCCTCATCGTGGGGCTTCTCGGGGGATTCACAACCTTCTCGGCGTTCAGCATGGAGACCGTAACCTTATTTCAGGGAGGAGAGGCGGGGGGCGCCTTTTCCAACCTAGCTCTTTCGGTCTTGGGGTGCCTGTTCGCCGCCTGGGTGGGGATATCCATCGCAAAGTTATTTTGAATCGCATCCTGTTACAAAGGGATCCTCTTCCTTTTTCCCTTCGTTGCGGAATTCCAGGCACTATCATTTTCCCCCGTTCGATACAGAAGCGATTCCCCTCATCCAAGAAACGCACATGAACCATCGCTGCAAGGCGTCTATGGAAAATTTAGGAAAGCGAACCCGCCGGGCCGTGACAGAGGTAACCGAATCGAAGAAAATTCCGATGCCTTGCAAATGTCGGCGCCCAAGGAATCTTGCGGGAAATGACTGCTGATTTTCGAGGCGAAATCCCAAATGTAACCGGGAACGGCAAAGACACCTCCGGAGTGTTCGCCCGCCCGCCGGTCATCTGTCTCGCGTTTCTGCTGGCCGGGCTGGCACTCGAATTCGCCTGGCCAGCGGCGTCCTTTCCAAACCTCGTCCAGTATCTGGCGGGGGCGGCCCTCATCGCCCTCGGCGTGGGAATCATGGCCGTCGCCCTCCGCCTGTTCCGCAACCCGATATACGTTTCGCTGATTTTTGTCTACGCCGGGATCGGAACGCCGCAGGAAACCTCTGGGTCTTGGGGATGATCCTCCCCCTCATCGCCGTCATCCGCTACGGGGTGATCGCCCGGGAGGAGCGCTACCTGGAGCGGAAGTTCGGGGAGGAATATCGGCGCTGCAAGGCCTCGGCACGGCGGAAATTCAGCGGATCTCGGCCTTGGCGATGAAGGGCTCGTGGAGAAGGGCCTCGATCAGGCGGGTGGCGTCGAAATCGCGAGGGGTGGTGATCTGAACCCGGATACGCATGGTCTCTTCCTCCGGCGATTTCCGGACGTCGATCTCCCGCACGGCGCAATTCTCCTCAGTGAGAAGGCCCTCCACCTGTTCCACCGCCTCGTCGCCCTCCATCCTCGCCGTGATGTCGAGGAGCCGGTGCTTGACCCGGCCGGAGAGCCGCCGCGTGTATTTTTTGACGAATGCCAGGGTGGCCAGCATGATGGCCACCACGGCGATCGCCTCCACATGCAGCCGCGCCCCCACGGCGAGGCCCACCCCCCCCGTGGTCCACAGGCTCGCCGCCGTGGTGAGCCCCCGGACCGAAGCACCCATCCGGATGATAGCCCCCGCCCCGAGGAAGCCGATCCCGGTCACCACCTGGGCCGCAATGCGGCCGGGATCGTTCCCGCTTCCGATCAATGCCACGCGTTCGGAAACGACCATGATGAGGGCGGCGCCCAGGCACAGGATGGCGTGGGTGCGGAGACCGGCGGGCTGGTTGCTCCTCTCGCGCTCGAGCCCGATGAGTCCCCCGAGGACGGTCGCCTCGAGGAGCAAAAGGACGGTCTGAAGAGAGGCGGACAAGTTATTTTACTCCGGCCGGTCTCGGCCGTGCCTTGCGGTTGCGGATTTCCTTCTTCACCTGGACCTCCGACTTTCCGATGCGGGAGATGCCGAACACCTCCCCCACCCGGGTGTGCTTGTCCATGATCCGCATGAAGGCGATGTCCGCCATCTCGGCGATGACCATCTCGCACGTGCTGAAAATGGCGCAGCCCTCGACGAGATGGCCGCCGAAACAGGTCGCCTCGGGGCGGCCGAGAGAGATGGTCACGTGCGCGTGGAGGTAAGGCTCGCCCGCCTCGGTCTGG
>CAZUHN010000262.1:0-3615 GCA_964620535.1 uncultured Nitrospinaceae bacterium
CGGATCCTCGATCAGTCGGTGGGCGAGATCGTGGATACGGCACGCCGCACTGGTGCGAGCCTGGTGGGTCCAATCCCGCTGCCTACCTCGATCAACAAGTACACGGTCCTCCGGTCGCCACACATTGACAAGAAATCAAGGGAGCAGTTTGAAATCCGCATCCACAAGCGCGTGGTGGACATCGTGGAGCCCACCCAGCAGACGGTGGACGCCCTGATGAAGCTCGAACTCGCGGCCGGGGTGGACGTTGAGATCAAACTGTAGGCGGAGAGGAGAACGATGAACTTCCTTTTGGGACGGAAATTGGGGATGACCTTGATCTTCGCGCCGGACGGGGGAACGGTCCCCGTCACAATGATCGAGGCGGGACCCTGCACCGTGGTCCAACGGAAAACGGCGAAGGTTGACGGATACGATGCCGTGCAGTTGGGTTATTTCCCGAAGAAGGAAAAGAACCTCCCGAAGCCGAGCCTCGGTCATTTCAAGAAGGCGGGCGTTCAGTCGTTTCGGGTTCTCCGGGAGGTTCCCCTGGGCGAGGGGGACGAGGATCTCAAGCCGGGGGATATCGTTGACGCCGCCACGTTCGACCGCGGCGACCGCGTCGATGTTACGGGAAAGAGCAAGGGAAGAGGGTTTGCCGGAGTGCTGAAGCGCCATGGATTCGCAGGCGGTCCCGCCTCCCACGGCGGGATGTTCGATAGGCTGGCCGGCTCGATGGGGGCATCCGCCTATCCTTCGAAGATCATCAAAGGGAAAAAGATGCCCGGCCACATGGGCGATAAGAACGTCACCGCCGTCGGCCTGCTGGTGGTGGACGTGATCCCCGAGGAAAACATTTTGCTTTTGCGGGGCGCCGTTCCGGGAGCGAAGAACGGGTTTGTTTCGATGAAGAAAAGCAGCCGCGTAAGGCGAGAGGAGCGGAAAGGGGAGCAGAAGTTGAGTCTCAATCCCCTGAAAGCATCTAAGCGTGCCGCGCGGGGCGCCTAGGCGGGGGGAGAGCGGCGGGACATGGGCCAGATTGATGTGCACGACCTGGAGGGCAACGTCGTGGAGCAGACAGAGCTTCCCGGCGCCGTCTTCGACGGCGATGTGAAGCTCCACCTCGTTCATCAGATGGTGAAGTTCCAGCTTGCCGGCAGGCGAGCGGGTACGCATTCGACCCGCACTCGGAAGGAGGTCCACGGCACGGGAGCGAAGCCCTGGCGCCAGAAGGGAACCGGCCGGGCGCGGGCGGGGGACTCGAAGTCCCCGATCTGGCGGCACGGCGGGACGGCCTTTGGCCCCAAGCCGAGGGACCACGCCCAGAAGTTGAATAAAAAGATGCGGCGCAGCGCGCTGAAGAGCGCCCTCAACCTGAAATGGAAAGAGGGAAAGCTCAAGGTCGTCCGGGACTTCGCGTTTGACGCGCCGAAGACCCACCTCGCGGTGGGCGCGCTCCGCAACCTCGGGGCCGAGGGGAAAGCGCTGATGGTGAGCGAGGGCGTGGAGGGGAACTTCCTCCTCGCCGTTCGGAACCTCAAAGAGGCGAAACCGATCCGAGTCGAGGGACTGAACGTGTACGACATCATGGGGCACGAGCACCTGCTGTGCACCAAAGGGGCGCTCGGTGCCCTCTCGAATCGGCTCGAGGGTTGAACGATGGAAGCGACCGAGGTCATCCGCCGCCCCCTGGTCACGGAGAAGTCCGTACAGACGGGAGAGGAACACAACAAAGTCGCCTTCGAGGTGGACCTCCGGGCCAGCAAGGCCGAGATCCGCCGGGCGGTGGAGTCCCTCTTCAGCGTTGGGGTTGTGAACGTCAACACCATGCGGGTGCCGGGCAAGCGGATCCGGGTGGGCCGCCACGCCGGGATCCGGAGCCCTTGGAAGAAAGCCATCGTCACCCTGAAAGAGGGCGACCGGATCGAGTTTCTCGAAGGGGCTTAGCCCGAAAGTGGAAGAGAATTCATGGGGATTAAGAAATACAAGCCGACATCTCCCGGGCGCCGCTTCCAGGACGCCCTCACGAGGGAGGAGATTACCCGCAGCCGGCCCGAAAAATCCCTCACCCGGGGGATCTCGAAGTCCGGCGGGCGGAACAATAGGGGCCGGACCACCCTTTTTTGGCGGGGCGGAGGGCACAAGCGCCGCTACCGGGAGATCGACTTCCGCCGCGACAAGCACGGCGTGCCCGCCGCAGTACGATCCATCGAATACGACCCGAACCGGACGGCGCGGGTGGCCCTTTTGGTTTACCGGGACGGGGAGAAGCGCTACATCATCGCCCCGAACGGATTGCAGGTTGGCGAAGTGTTGGACTCGGGTCCCGAGGCTGAAATTCGGACCGGAAACGCGCTTCCCCTCAGCCGGATCCCGCTCGGCACGGTTTGCCACAACATCGAGCTCAAGCCGGGCCGGGGCGGGCAGATCGCCCGCAGCGCGGGGGGCGGCGCCCAGCTTCTCGCGAAGGAGGGCGATTACGCGCAGTTCCGCCTCGCCTCCGGAGAGGTCCGGATGGTCCACATCACCTGCTATGCCACCCTCGGCCAGGTCGGCAACACCGACAATTCCAACGTCAGTCTCGGAAAGGCCGGCCGGCGGCGCTGGTTGGGCCGGCGGCCCCACGTCCGGGGCGTGGCGATGAACCCCGTGGACCACCCGCTCGGCGGCGGAGAGGGAAAGAGTTCCGGCGGCCGGCACCCGGTCACCCCTTGGGGAGTGCCGACGAAAGGGTACAAGACGAGGAAGGTGAACAAGCCCTCGTCCAGGTTTATTGTCCGGCGGCGCAAGAAGAAATAGCCGCTTTTTCAAGAGGAGCCGGAAGGTGCCATGAGTCGTTCACTTCACAAGGGACCGTTCATTGACGAGCCCCTTCGGAAAAAAATCGATGCGATGAACGAGAGCGGCGACAAACGAATGATCCGGACTTGGTCGCGGCGCTCGACGATCATGCCCGATTTCGTCGGGCACACCTTCGCCGTCCACAACGGGAAAAAGTTCATCCCCGTCTACGTGACGGAGAATATGGTGGGGTTCAAGCTGGGAGATTTTTCCCCCACTCGGATCTTCAAGAGCCATTCGGGGGTCACTAAGCGGTCGATCACTCTGAAGTAGGGGCGGCCCCCGGCGGCGGATGACAAGGGAGGCGGAATGTCGAAGGCGACGCTCAAGTACTACCGGAGCAAGCCGAGGAAGACGCGTCAGCTCGCGGACATGGTCTGCGGCAGGCGTGTTTCCGACGCGCTTGCCTTCTTGCGTCTCTCGACCCGCTCCTCCGCCAAGATGTTGGAAAAGCTCATCCTCTCGGCCTTGGCAAACGCCACGGATAAGGGAGAGAATGACGACCCCGAGGGTCTGATCGTGAAGTCGGTGCGGGTGGACCAGGGTCCCTCGTACGGGAAGTTCCGCGCCCGTGCGCGCGGGCGCCTCGGGCGGATCAAGCGCAAGACCAGCCACGTTCGGACGGAAATCGGAGAGGACGCCTCGTAGGAGAGCAACCGAGGGAGGGATCATGGGCCAAAAAGTGCACCCCGTCGGATTCCGCGTCGGCATAACCCGGGGATGGAGTTCGACTTGGTTCGCGAACCGCGAATACGCCGATCTCCTTCATGACGATCTGCGGATCCGGAAGTTTGT
>CAZUHN010000263.1:0-2123 GCA_964620535.1 uncultured Nitrospinaceae bacterium
TGTTATATTTCAATGTGTTAACTGCTATCCCTGAATGTTATCGGGAAAAGGGGAGGGGCCATACGCTTCATTTACTGCGGGTCGGTCAAGGAAGATGTTTTATCTTGGCCGCGCGTGCGCGATAAGGGGAGTATTATACGGTTTACGGCGGTGCCGGAGAGGTGCTCGTCGAGAATGGAGAAGTGGCCCCCCCGACGGCAGCGTCATCGCCCGCGTGGGAGCGACCTCGGCACTTGGCGATCCGTCGCTTTACTTTGAGATACGAAAGGGGGCCATACTTTTGGATCCGCTGATGTGGCTCTCTTCCAGGCCATAGTGAGACCCGGCAATTTTCCTCGGCTTTCCGGGCCACTGGAAGGAGAGAAAAGAATGCTCAAAAGAGGATTGTCCGGCAGCGCGATGGGGTGGTTATTGGCGATAGTGGTGTTGGCCGTCAGCCTTGCCGGCAACCCGCTCAATAAAACGTCTGCGCTGGAAAAATCAACCTACGACGAGCTGCGAACTTTCACCGAAGTGCTCTCCCTCGTCGAGGAGAACTACGTAAACAAGATTGAACAGAAAAAACTGGTTCGAGGCGCCATCAACGGATTGCTTCGAACGCTTGACCCACACACAAGCTATCTTTCGCCTGAGTTGTACAAGGAAATGCAGGTCGAGACCACGGGCCGCTTCGGCGGGCTCGGAATCGAAATCACGATTCGCGACAAGGTGCTCACCGTGGTGACTCCGATTGAGGGCACCCCCGCGTTCCGCGCCGGGGTGAAGGCCGGGGACCAGATCCTTGCAGTGGAGGGGAAGAGCACAAAGGAAATGTCTATCCAGGAGGCCGTGAAGGTCTTGCGGGGGAAACCCGGCTCGAAGGTGAAGATCACGGTTGGCCGAAAGGGCGAGAACAAGCTTCTTGATTTTACGATTTCACGCGAAGTGATCCGCATCAAGAGTGTCAGGAGTCGGATGCTCCCCGATGGTATTGGCTACGTGCGCGTGCGGAGTTTTCAAACGACCACCGGGCGGGAAATCCGCAAGGTGCTCAGTAAATTTCAGGAGGAGAAGGTTCAGGGCCTCGTCCTCGATCTGCGGAACAATCCGGGCGGGTTGCTTTCCCAGGCCGTCTCCGTTTCGGACATATTCATCGGCGCCGGAAAGCTGATCGTCTATACCCAGGGCCGGATGGACAACCAGGATCGCCGCTACACCTCCACAGGGCAACAGGTCCCCGTGAAGTTGCCGCTCGTGGTTTTGGTCAATGCCGGAAGCGCCAGCGCTTCGGAAATCGTGGCCGGCGCGTTTCAAGATCTGGGTCGGGCTGACGTTGTGGGGGACAAAACCTTCGGCAAAGGCTCGGTCCAAACCATCATTCCCCTGTCCGACGGCTCGGGCCTTCGCCTGACAACAGCCCTTTACTACACGCCGAAGGGACGCCTCATCCAGGGTAAGGGAATCGTGCCGGACGTCGTTGTGGCGGCCCAGCGCCCTGGGAGGGCGAGGAGCGTCCGGGAAGTGGATCTGCCGCGCCACCTGCCGAGTGAGGAGGAGGAGAATGGCAAGGCAATAACGGAGCCTCTCTTGAATCGACCGGCGGTGGGCGGCCCTTCCAGATCGCCGCAAGATGCCAAGGACGTCCAACTGGAGCGGGCGGTGGAACACCTGAAGAAAACCCTCCTGCTGGACCAAGACAAACAAAAGATCGGTGCTTGAACCGTGACACCGCATCGCTTTTGAAAACATTCCTGCATCTCGGCGGGAAGGGCAGGCGCGGAAAATATGCCGTACACACTGATGTTTCCACCTGGGACTCACACATCGCATGCCGTCTATCAGGTTTCCCGATCCGGAGTCGAATGACGTGTCGGGCGCCAAGGTCGGGCGGCGGATGCTCCTTGGCTTTGGGGCCGGTGTGCTTTTTTTCGCCGTCCTACTCCTGTCGGTATGGCCCTCGGAGAAAACCTCTTTGGGGATCTGGGCGGGCGTGGTTCGGCCCGAGGCGGTGGCCGCACATTTTGACGAGAGCCTTGAACGCTTGTTCGTCGAAAGGATGGGCGGAGTCCGCCGCCGGGAGATCGCGCCGAAAACCCTTGGGCTTTCACGCTGGGACCTAAGGCGGGAGCGAATTCGCGTTCGGG
>CAZUHN010000264.1:0-4280 GCA_964620535.1 uncultured Nitrospinaceae bacterium
AATCTTCTCATGCAAAAATATGATCGATACTTTACCTTGTCGTCGCATTTTCGATTCCCCGTCACCGAATATATTCCGGATATATCTTCACGGGATAGGTTTCCCTTAATTTGGTCAACAGATTACCAATTCCTTTGCCGAATTTATCCGAACCCAACTTCTCTTCAATGGAGGTCCTGGCCTCGGAGAAGGCTAGCTGTTTCCCCATAATCTTCTCTTTCGTATAAACCACATGCCAACCATAATTGCTTTGCACCGCTTTGCTGTAGGTCCCTTTGTCTAGCGAAAAAGCGGCTTGTTCAATAACCTCTGGAAGCCCGGTGGTGCGAAATTGGCCGCGCTCCATTGTCCCGAGGCTGCCCCCCCCTTCACGTTCTAACGCCACGGAAAGCTCTTTCGCCAGTTCGGCGAAATTGCCATCTTCTTTGAGCTTAACAATTAAGTCGTTCGCTTCTTTTTGCGAAGAAACCATAATATGCGGAGCCGTGACCTTGTCTCCCGTATGGCAACTATCTTTATTGTTCTTGTACTCCGTCTTGATTTCTTCTTCAGACGGACGGAATTCTTTTTGTAACGATCGTATAGTTGCCCTGATCAAAGTTGCGTTTCTCATATCGGCGAGGTCTTTTTTTCGCTCTTTCCTTTGCATTAAGCTGCTCTGCTTCTGCGTAGCGAACAATCAAAAGGCGCCGCACGAGATTTTCGAGAATCTGAGGCCCGCGTGCCTTTACAGAGGATCGTTCTCGTTCGGGAAGCTGCGCCACGAATCGATTGAAATCCGCCAGAGCAATCTTCTGATTTCCTAAAATGGCGATGGTCACATTTTCCGGAACGGCCTTTTCATTGGCCGTAGATTTTTCTGTTTCTGCTGCGTAAGAGGCTATCGGCGCAAACGCGAGAACAGCAAATGCAGCGACCGTGACCCGGATGCTCAGGAAAAAGAAATTCACGAAAAAACTCCTATGGAAATTTCTTCTAGTCAAAACTGACAAAAAAGCAAACAGGAAAAATCTATCGGTTGGACAAATTATTGCCCTTAAATAGCTAACATAAATAACGGGGAATCTGTTCCCTGTACATTGCGGTTCAGGTCCCATTTTCCTTGATCCACGAGGAAAATCGTCTTAATCCTTGGCCTGTTTTTTGTCCATACGTTTCGGGCCGATGAGCAAAACGCACTCTCCCTTTATCTTCTTTTTCTCCAGGCGCAGAACAAGGTCCTTGGCTGCAGCACGAATTATTTCCTCGTGGATCTTGGTTAATTCGCGAGCCATGACCAACGCACGATCCGGGGCGCGTACAGATATTTCCCAGACGAGGCGGGAAATCCGAAGGGGCGATTCGAAGAGAATCACCGTCCGCTCTTCGGCGAGAAGCTCTTCCAAGCGGCGAAGGCGGCGTTCTCCTTTTTGCGGCAGGAAGCCCTCGAAAACGAACCGGTCCGTCGGGAGACCGGAAGCTACAAGAGCGGCCATGACGGCGGAGGGTCCGGGCACCGGCACCACCCGAACGCTTTTTCCCACTGCCTTGCGCACAACCCGGTAGGCCGGGTCGGAAATACCCGGAGTCCCCGCATCCGAAACGACTGCGATTCGTTCGCCGGCCGCTGCCCTTTCGGCAAGCTCCCTCGCGCGAGCCGCCTCGTTGTGTTCGTGGTAGCTCAGAAGAGGCTTCTTAATTCCTAGGCGTGAAAGGAGAGATCCCGTTCGGCGCGTGTCCTCGCACGCTACCAAGTCGCACTCAAACAATATCCTTTTCTGGCGGGAGGAAATGTCCTCTAGGTTTCCGATGGGGGTGGCGACCAGATAAATGCCGGCAAGCAACTCTTTCTGTTCACCCGTCATGTGATATACCCGGCCGGAAAATGTAATCCTCAGGCCACAACGCCAGCTTCCCGGAGCCGCCGGATTTCTTCGTCGGTTTTTCCCAACTCCCGGAGAACCTCCTTTGTGTGCTGGCCCATGAGGGGCGCGGGCCTCCATACTTGCCCTGGCGTCGCCGAGAGCTTAGGCGGAATTCCCAATATTCTCGTTTTGCCAGCTTTCGGATGTTCCACTTCGATGGCCATTTCCCGGGCCTTGATTTGCGGATGGGAGAACGTCTCGTCCATTGAGAGTATGGGCCCGCATGGAACGCCGGCTGCCTCGAGAATTTCAAGCCAGTGTGCCCGATTTTTTTTCACGAACACAGATCCCAGCTCCTCCGCAAGAGCGAGACAATTTTCCACCCTGTCCTTGTCCGTGGCGTAACTGGAAAGCTCCAATAGATCCTCCCGGCTGATTGCTTTGCAGGTACGCTCCCAGTTCGATTGATTCGCCGCGCCGAGAATAATGTAACCGTCCTCGCACTTGAATGCCTGGTAGGGCGCAGTCATCTCGTGCGCTGAACCCAATGGAACCGGCGGCTTTCCGGAAGGGAAAAACTGAGAGGCCTGCCAGAATGCATACCCGAGACCCGCGTCCGTAAGTGAAGTATCAATATGTTGTCCCATGCCCGTTCGCTGCTTGTGAATGTAGGCGGACAATATAGCGAAAGCCGAGTACATTCCCGCGTTCAGATCGCAAACGGGAAGCGGAATCTTCGCCGGCGGCCTGTCCGGCTCCCCCGTGAAGCTCATCAGGCTCGATATGCCCTGAGATACCAGGTCGAATCCTCCCTTGCTCTTAAGTGGGCCCGTCCGGCCGTAGCCCGAGATCGAGGCATATATGAGACCCGGGTTCGCCTTTTTAAGATCCACATATCCAAGTTCCATCTGGTCCAGAACCCCCGGCCGGTAATTTTCGGTAATTACATCCGCTCCGGCGGCGAGTTCTCGAAGAAGATTGCGACCCTCCTCATCCTTGAGGTTGAGCACCACGCTCCGCTTGTTCCGGTTTAGATTCATGAAACCGTGGCTCTCACCACCGTCGAAATGGCGGCCGAACATTCGCGCATCGTCTCCCCCCCCAGGCTTTTCGATCTTGATCACGTCAGCGCCCATATCTGCGAGCAGGGTGCCGCAGAAAGGGCCCGCCATAACCTGGCAGACCTCGATGACGCGCATCCCTTCAAGGGCGCCTCCGGTCTCGAGGGGTTGATTCTCGGCCATGGTCATCGCCCCTCGAACCGGGGCGGGCGCTTTTCGAGAAATGCCGCTGCCCCCTCACGGAAATCCCCGGTATCGAAGCATGCGAACTGCTCGGCCACATCCGCCTCGGTGAGACCCGACAGGGAAGGATCCTGCAGCACTCGCTTCACGAACCTCTTGTGCCAGCGGTGCACGAGCGGGGCGAGGGAGGCGATGCACCCGGCGGTTTTGTAAACTGTTTCCTCCACCTTATCGTCCGATACCACCCTTGTGAGAAAGCCCGCCGCGAGCATTTCGTGCGCCGAAAAAAGGCGTGCCGTGAGGAGCATATCGAGGGTGCGTGCCGGGCCGATGGAGTGGACGAAGCGGCGCACCTCCGAAAAACCCGCCACCAGACCCAGCTTCGCCACTGGCACCCCGAAGCGGCCCGATTCGCCCGAGATGCGAAGGTCCGCCGCCGCCGCGAGTTCGGCCCCGCCCCCCACGCAGGCGCCCCGGATGAGGCAGAGGGTGGGTTTTGAGAAAGCGTCCACGGCGTCGAGCCCGCCGAGGAATCCCTCGGCGTAGGTTTGCGCCCGGGCCGAGTCGGAGCGCTCCTTCTCGAAGCGGGAGATATCCGCACCGGCCGAGAAGGCGCGATCCCCCGCCCCCCGGAAAACCACGGCGCGAACCGACTCCTCGGCGTCCAGCTCGAGCATCATCCGTGCGATCTCGGCCCACATTTCCAGCTCGATGGCGTTCATCTTCTCTGGGTGGTTTAAGGTGACCGTCGCAACCGGCCCCTCCCGCTGGAGGAGAATCTTCCCTCCCGCGCGCTCCTCGTCCGTCACGCGATTCCTCCCCAATCGTAAGGATTTTTCCGGCCCAGGCCGATTACACATATCCTAGCCCACGCGCGCTGCTTGCGCCAACCCGGAGATTCGGGAAAAGGCCCCGCCTTTCTCCCTCCCGTTCACGGAAAATTGCGGAAGGCCCAGCCGCCTTGCGGCGATACACGCTCATTCCCGAGATCTTGCGGGGCTTCCCGATGCCACCCTGCGCCTGGATTTTATTGCCTTCCACACCCTTCCATATCCCTGAGAAAAACTCCGGAGTTTTTTCCTTTCATAGCCCCTCAATAAACCCCGGAAGCGGGCTGGGCCACCGCCGGGCGCCCCCTCCCCCAGATCCTTCCCGCCGGGAGAGGGAAAACAGCCCCGTGCCGCACATGGGG
>CAZUHN010000265.1:0-12321 GCA_964620535.1 uncultured Nitrospinaceae bacterium
GCGGTCGAGAGAAAAAAGAAAAAAACGTATCCCCCGATGGCGGAAGAATGGATTGCGTTGAGTGACCGCAGGCGGAGTGGAGTCTTCATGTCCTTTTTTGCCTCCCTCCCGCGGCCGTTTTCTTCCACTTTTCCAGGGAACGCGTCGCGGGCGGCTTGCTGCGGCTCCCGGCCCGCCGGATCGGAGGTTCGGGCTTCGCCGCCTGGCTCGCGTTCTCCGCGTCCGGAACCCCCGCAAGCGATCTGAGGCGGCGCACCTCCTTGACCGTGAGGGGGCGAATTCCGCCGAGGGGAAGGCCGCGCACCCGGATTCCGCCGAATGCCACCCGAACGAGCTTGAGGATAGGGTGCCCCACTGCCCGGCACATGCGTTTCACCTGGTGATGCTTCCCCTCTTGAAGCTCGATCCGGAGCCAGGTATTCCGCTCCGCCTTGCGGTGCAGAACCTGAACCTTCGCCGAATCGGATTTCGGGTCGGCGGTCCCGGCCCCCCCGGCCATTCGCTCCAGGGCGCGCTCGGAGGGAATTCCCTTGATCTTGGCCTCGTAAAGACGCGGCACGCGGTAGCGCGGGTGGGCCAGCCGGTTGGCCAGATCTCCGTCGTTCGTGAGAAGAAGGACGCCCTCCACGTCGAAGTCGAGCCGCCCCACCGGGAAGGCTCGTTTGCCCGTGCGTTTGAGAAAGTCCGCCACCGTGGGCCGGTCCTTTTCCTCTTCGTCTCGCATGGTGGTCAGAACGTGTCGCGGCTTGTTCATGACGAAGTAAACCGGTGGCTCTCTGCGGGTGATGAGGCGGCCGCTCACCTTGACGGCGTCCCGTGCGGGATCCGCTTTTTCCCCAAGGGAGGCGACCTTTCCGTTCACCGTGACCCGACCTTCGCCGATGAGCCGCTCGGCCTCGCGGCGTGAGGCGAGCCCCGCCTGGGCGACGATCTTTTGGATGCGGATTTCCATTTTAACATTCCCGCGGCGGCGGCCAGACAAATATCAATCTCGCGCGGGGTCGGCCCGCAAGGAGAAGATTATACCGGTTCTTCCAAGAGGGGTTCACCCGGCGGCGCAGGAGGATAATGACGATAACCGCTCAGGAGGAAATCGGCTCTCCCGCGTTCCGCAGGTCGGCGAGCTTGAGGGCGCCGTAGAGGAAATCGTTCAGGGGGGTGGGGACCCCGGCCTCCTTGCCGAGTCGTGAGACGGCCCCGCACTGGCCGTCGATCTCGAGCCGCCTCCCCGCCTCGAGGTCGTAGCACATGCTCCCCTTGCTTTCGCGGCCGGAGGCGCGGAGGGATTTCATACGGTCCGCCTCCTTTCCCTCCGGAAGGGACACCCCCACCGCCCGGCCGACGGCCTCGACCTCCCGCATGGCCTCACGCAGCATCCGTTCCGTCCCCTCGTAGGAAAGCAGCGCGCCCAAAGGGGAGAGCGTGAGGGCGGTCATTCCGTTCACGGCGCAGATGAAGATGAACTTCGTCCAAAGGTCCGTTTGAATGTCCTCGGAGAGGACCGCGTCGATTTCCGCCGACCGGAGGGCGGACAGGATCCGCCCGCCCCGCCCGCTCCTGCCTCCTTCGAGCTCACCGAAGACAATCCGCCGCGGCCCGCCAACCTGGATCACCCGGCCCGGACCTTTGAGCGAGGAAAATACGTATGCCGCTCCCCCCATGACGTGCTCCTTCCCGTGAAAGGCGGCAATCTTCTCGGCGTTGCCGATGCCGTTCTGGAGGGAGATGATCGTAGTATCGGGACCTACCATGGGGGCGATGGCGGGGATGGCCGCCGCGTTTGCCGTGGTCTTTACGCAGAAGAAGATCGCATCGCAGACGCCCGCCTCTGCGGGATCATCCGTGAGAAAGACGTCTCGCACGGTGAATTCACCTGGCTCTACGCTTTCGATGTAAAGGCCTCCCCGGCGCATGGCCGCGAGATGATCCCCCCGCGCGATGAGGCAAACCTCTTCCCCCGCCCGGGCGAGCATCCCGCCGTAGTAGCCGCCGACTCCGCCGGTTCCCATAATGCCGAAGCGCAAGGATCATCTCCTCATGGCGGCCACTCGCCCGCCCGGGGGCCGGAGCGAACTCGAACAATCCTTCCGGTTATTAAATTGGAAAGCGCCCGTGCAACGCACGGACGCTCTTTATCTGTTACAGGACCAATATAAAAGAAAATCCCGAAGCGCGTCTACACGGGCTTTTCGGCTGCGCCTTCTCCCTCGCTGGTTTCAGCCCCTTCAGGGACGGCCCCGGTCGAGTGGGTATGTCCGTTGGTGGAACCGTTGGCGTGCCCGTTCGCCGCATCGGCTTCGGCCAGTTCGGCACTTTCCTGAAGGGTCTGAAGGGGGTTGGGCGCCGGGATCTCCTCCGTTCCTTCCGGCCCGCCCGTCCCGGGAACTCTTTCGGAGGAATCCGCAAGGGGGACGATCTCTCCTTCCTGCCTCTCGGCGGCGAACGCCTCCATCCCTTCGAGATCGTCGGGTCTCGGCATGTCGGCGAGGTTCCGGAAGCCGAAGTGCTCCAGAAAATAGGGTGTCGTCCCGTAGACGATGGGCCGGCCGACGACGTCGCGCCGTCCCAGGATGCGGATGAGGTTCCGCTCGAGGAGCGTGTTCAGGACTCCGCTGCAATCGACGCGGCGGACCTGTTCGATCTCGGCGCGGGTTAAGGGCTGTTTGTAGGCGATGATGGCGAGCGATTCAAGCGAGGCCTGGGAGAGGCGGGATTTCCTCGACGCTTTGAGGAACCGCCGCACCCAGAAAGAGAAGTCCGGCCGGGTGCACATGCGGTAACCTTCCGCCACCTCGACAATTTGGAGCGGCCGTTCCCGATACTCTTCCGCCAACTCGACCAGGGTTTTTCGGACCACCTTCGCGTTTATGTTTTCGACGCCCCGGAAAAGAATCGAGATGTCACGCGGGCGAAGGGGCTCATGCGCGACGAACAACACGGTCTCGACGATCTTCTTTGCCTCGCCATAGTCGAGAAGCAGGGGCGTTTCGGCCTCGGGGTCTTCCAGGCCGTCTATTGCGGTCTTCCCATCTTCCTCGGCGGCGCCCGCCCGGGTGAACGGCTCCTCCTCCATGCTGGGTTGGAGAGGTTCCTCCGGCGGAGCGGATTCGAGTTGTGGCGCCCCGGCGACAGCCGCCTGGTCCGATGAATCGGCTGTCTTCTCGGCGTCGAGTGGGGCCGATTCCCCCCCATCATCTTCAAGCTCGAATACAGAGTCGTCAATCTCTTCGATGGCTTCCATCTGGCGCTCTGCAAGGGCCTTGGCGACGGCCTCCTGCTCGGCGGGCCCTTCTACGCTTTCGAACGTGAAGTGGGTGGATTCCTTATCTGGTTGATTGTCTTGTTTGTCTTTATTGGGGTCAGTCATCGGTTACCGCCTTGACGATACGGATCTCCGCGAATCGGGCGGCCTGATAAGCCAGGATCAAGTTTTGCCGGATTAGTTCGAGAAGTGCAAGGAACGTTACCACAAGTTCAAGAACGTGCACGCCGGCGGGGAAAAGGGAGTGGAACGCAATCCCCTCAGTTCCCGCCCTTTCTATAGCATCCAGGAGGAACGTCTGCCGATCGGCCACCTCAAGCTCGTCAATTTCGACCAGGTGCACATTTTCGCCGGCCTCTTCGATGATCAGCTTGAGGGCGCTGATGAGATCGAAAGCGGTGACCTCGAGTCGAGGCGGCTCTTCGTCTGGTGCCAAGACGATTCCGTCCCCGTTGCCGCCCCGGCTGAAAATGTGGCGCTGCTCCTCCTCGGCGCCGCGGAAAAGCTGACTCAGGTGCTTGACCTTTTGGTACTCGGCGAGCTGGCGCTGTAGCTCGAGGCGCATCTCTTCGGGGTCCGGCCCAGCATCCTCTTCCTCCTCGGTCAGTGGGAGGAGGGTACGGCTTTTGATGTAGACGAGGTGGGATGCCATCACGAGGTACTCGGAGGCCACGTTGACGTTTAAATTTTTCATTATTTCGATGTACTTGAGATACTGATCGGTGATGAAGGCGATCGGTATGTCGTTAATTTCGAGTTCGTGTTCGCGCACGAGATGAAGCAGGAGTTCAAGGGGGCCCTCGAAAATATCCAACTTGACGAGGAAGCGGTCCGACTCCTCACCGAAAGGACTTTCCGCCGCCGCTGCCTCCGGGGGCCGAGTGTTTCCCGGCGCTCTCTCCCCGCGCGGCTCTGTCTTCTCCGTCTGGACAGGCGTCCAGCCCTCGGGATTTCCCGCTGCCATGTCCCTTCCTGCACCGAGTTCGTCCAGCGTCATAGCCTCCATCCGGGGCGCCTCGGGTGCAGGCGCGGAATCCTTTTTGGGAGGATCAGCTTTTGGTCCGTCTTCCGGGGAAGAAGCGTGCTCATTCAAATTCGAGGTCACCGGAAAGCGCCCCATCCGGGCGAGGAGTGAGGATTGTCCAATCTGGAAGAGGTACATATAAAGCGGGCGTTGCAGTTCCCATATGTCTACAAGACACTAATAGCCTAGAGAAACAATATGTTATTGTCAATGAACAAGTTTCCCAATTTGAGAGCCCACGCGCCTTGGTGGATAATCCTCCCGGAAACTTGAAACATCATACAAAGGGAAAAAATGTCCGGAAAACTGATTTCTCTTGAAGAAGCGGGGGGTCTCGTCAAGGATGGCCAGATGCTCGCACTGGGGGGAAACACTCTCACTCGGAGCCCCGCCGCTTTCATCCGTGAACTTGCCAGACAGGGCCGGAAAGGCCTGTGCCTGGTGAAGACCGCCGGCGCCTATGATGTGGATCTCCTATGCGCGGCGGGGGCAGCCGACGAAATCCGTTCAGGGTACATCGGTTTCGAGAACCTCTTCGGCCTCGCTCCGGCCTACCGGCGGGGCGTGGAAAACGGAACCGTGCGGGTTGTCGAGCACGCCTGCTACTCAGTGATCGCGGGGCTTCGGGCATCTGCCTACGGCCTTTCGAGCCAACCCATCGCCAGCCTGGAAGGGAGCGACGCCCCCGCCCTTACCGGCTTCAAGCAGGTGGAGGATCCCTACACGGGAAAATCCCTTTACATGATCCCTCGTATCCGACCGGACTGGGCCGTCCTCCACGTCCAGGCCGCGGATGCCGGGGGGAACGGGCGGATCTCGGGCGGTCCCTTCGAGGATATTTTGATGAGCAGGGCGGCCAAGGCTGTTATTTTGACCGCCGAGAAAATCCACGATTCTTCCGACTTCGCCAAGGGACCCGAGCGGACCTCGATTCCCGCCTTCCTTGTCCGGGCCGTGGTGCATGCGCCGCGCGGGGCCGCGCCAGGGTCGTGCCATCCCCTTTATGATACGGACGAGATCGCCTGCGCCGCCTACATCGAGGCTGCCGCATCGGAAGAGGGTCTTCGGCGGCATCTGACGACTTGGGCAGAGCACGATCGCGGAGCGAGGGCGGCCTCCGTCCGGGGAGGGCGGGTTTGAAGGCGGACTCCGTTTCCGCCGGCGCGCGGAGGGCGGCCGACCGCATCGCCGTCTTCCTCGTGCGCCAAATCCGGGACGGAGAGACCGTCTTCCACGGAGTGGCTTCAGCCCTCCCCATGGTGGCGGTCGCGCTCGCGCGGAGGCTGCACGCCCCGCACTTGATCTATCTGAACATCCCCGGCGGGGTGGATGCCCATCCCTCCCGCCTTCCGGCCAGCACGGTGGGCATTCAACTCCTCGAGGGAGCGTGCGCGTATTTCAGTCTAATGGAGATCTTTGATCTCTCGGCGAGGGGAGGACTCGACATCGCTTTTTTGAGCGGAGCGCAGATCGACGCGCGCGGGGATTTGAACCTTTCCTACATCGGGGATCCGGCCCGGCCCGAAGTGCGCCTCCCGGGCGGGGCAGGAAGTGCGGCCATTCTTCCTACGGCGGGACGCACCGTGCTCTGGCGCACCGTCCATGACGCGAGGAGCTTTCCCGCGCACTGTACGTTCGTGACGGCTTCGGGGGAGGTGGACCGGGTTGTGACCCCTCTTTGCATTTTCCAAAAAATGAACGGCCGCCTCCGCGTCGAGAGTCTCCACAGTGGCGTAAGCCCCCATGCGCTGAGGGATGTGACGGGGTTCGACCCCGGACCATGCGAGGATGCGCCCGCGACGCCCGAGATCACGGCCGAAGAATGGACAGTCCTCGAAGAGGTGGATCCGGAAGGGGTCCGCTTCCGTGAATTCGCCTAACCTTCTTTCTCCGGCATGGCCTCTCCCCGCTTTGACGCTGTAGGCATCGGCCTGAATTCGGTGGATCTCCTCTGCGTGGTGGAGCGCTACCCTGCCTTCAATACGAAGAGCGGGCTGCTGGAGGTTGCCCGCCAGGGCGGCGGCCAGGCGGCGACGGCCATGGCTGCTCTCGCCCGGCTGGGGTTCCGGACGGCTTACATCGGCGCGGTGGGGGATGACGAGGAGGGAGTCTTCTCCCTCGACAGCCTCCGCGGAGCCGGGGTGAATGTCGAGGGGGTCGCCGTCCAGCCCGGGCAAAAGAGCCAATTCGCGGTCATCATCGTCCAACGGGAGGGTGGGGAAGAGGAGCGCGGGGGGCGGACAATCATATGGCGGCGAACGGCGCGCCTCTTGCCGGAGGAGGTGAGAGAAGACATTGTGAAGAGGGGGCGCATCCTCCATCTTGACGGGCATTCGGCCGAGGCCGAAATCTGCGCCGCCCGCTGGGCGCGGGAGGCGGGAATCCCTGTCTCCTTCGATGCGGAACGGGTCCTGCCGGAAACGGAGGAGCTCATCCGGATGACAGATTATCTTGTCGCGGCAGAGGGTTTTCCGCAGGAGTTGACCGGAGAGAGGGATCTGGGCGAGGCGCTGCGCCGCATCCGGGAAATGGGACCGCGGGTGGCCGCTGCGACGCTGGGCGCTAGCGGGGCGCTCGCTTTTGACGGCGAACGTTTTTATGATTCCCCCGGTTTTTCCGTTGAGACGGTGGACACCACCGGCGCAGGGGACGTTTTTCACGCGGGGTTCATCTATGGCGTCCTCGGCGGCTACAGCCTGTCGCGCACCCTTCGTTTCGCAAATGCCTTGGCCGCCCTCAGCACGGCCGGTCTGGGCGGGAGGGGGCGTTTGAGCCGCCTTGAAGAAGCCGAGGCGTTTCTCCAGGAACATCCGGAGCGGAATGAGGCATGATCCATTCTTTTCCAGTTCGAGCGGCGGTTTCCCGCCCCTGGTTTGGGATTTTTCTTTTCGCTTCGGCACTGGCGGGCTGCGACGCGGGCTCGCCGCCGGGCTCTCTCTCAGGCACGATCCGGCTGGGGCGGAACCTTCCGCCCGCCGCCTGGCGGAACCGGTCCCTGCTCGTCGTGGCTGAACGGGCGGATGCCGGAGAACCCCTCGCGGTTCTCCGGCTTGTCGGGCCAAAGTTCCCTTACAAGTACGTTCTCACGGAGGACGATCTGGTTCGGCGGGGTACCTCCTTCAAGGGGGAGGTGCGCGTGCGGGCGCGGCTTGACCGGGACGGCGAGCCGGGTCCCTTCGTGAAGGGCGACTACCGAGGGAGGCACCCCCGCACCATCGAGGTTGGGGCAAGCGGTGTGGACATCCTGATCGATGAGGCCGGAACCGAGGAGACGCCGAAGGCGGCGCGCAAAAGGCCCGCCCAGAGACAAGCGTTCGCGCCGCAGATGGCAAGGGCCCGGGCCCCGAGGAAGGGTGAGCCCGGGGTCATATCGGGCACTGTTTCCATCGCGCAAGGACTCGCCCGGAACGCGGCTGGAAAGCCCGCCTTGTTTCTCATCGCCCGGAAAGGGCGGGCGGGGGCGCCGCTAGCCGTCCTGCGGGTTCGGAACCCGCGCTTTCCGCTCCCCTACCGGCTCACCAAGGAGAACATGATGAACCAGGAGAAGTCCTTCGAAGGGAAGGTTCACCTTACCGTCCGGATGGACAGCGACGGTTCCGCGGGCCCTCCCCAACCGGGGGATCTCGAGGGGCGCTCTCCCGGCGAGGTGGAGGTGGGTTCGGCCAACGTGAACATCGTGGTGAACAAAAAATATTGAGCCAAGAAAGATCTCTTTGAATTGCTTTCCATCGTCCAATCCTGGATTTCCGGCCTCCTTGTCTGATACATTCCAGCCATCGGCCAAGAAAATTATCGAACCGATCCCGCTCCGTTCCCGGCGGGTGAGACCGTTTTTTTTCTTCACGGAGGAGATATCCCATGATCATCGACCCTCACGCCCATATTGCTCCCGCCTCCTGGATCAAAGAGGTGCGCGCGGGCCGTTTCGGTCCGGGCATCCACATTGAGCCTGGTGAGAAGTGGGAAAAGCTTGTGACGAAGACCACCGTTCTTGGAAAGGAGCGCGTCCACCACAATCCGCTTCCTAAGGAGACTTACGACGTGGCGCTTCGGCTATCGCACATGGAGCAGATGGGGGTAGACAAGCAGATCCTCTCGGTGGTGCCCCCCATGACCTTCTATTCCTTGGATGCGGAGTTGAACAAGGACCTCGCGGCCTCCCTCAACGATTCCCTGTCCAGTTTGGCGCACGAATTTCCCGATAAATTCCTCTGTATGGCCACCGCACCGCTCCAGGCGCCGGAGGCGGCGGCGGCCGAGCTCGAGCGCGCCGTTGCTTCCGGGCACATCGGGGTCGAGATCGGCTCGAACGTGGCCGGGGTGAATCTGGACGATCCGAGGATCGACCCCTTCTGGGAGAAGGCCTCCTCCTTGGATGTTCCCGTCTTCATCCACCCGGTGGATACTCTGGGCACCGCCGACCGCTTGAAGGATTATTATCTTCGAAACTTTATCGGAAACCCCCTCGACACCACCATCGCCGCCGCCTGCCTCATCTTCGGAGGGGTGCTCGACCGCTTCCCGAAGCTCAAGTTTCTCCTCTCCCACATGGGGGGTTTCACCCCATGGATCCGGGGGAGGTGGCAGCACGGCTACGGCGAGAGAGAAGAGCCCAAGATGCGCGGGGCGGGGGCGCCCGAGGAATATATCGACCGGCTTTACTACGACACCATCATCCACAACCCCGCGTGTCTCGAATTCGGAGTGAAGACGCTCGGTGTGGACAGGGTCCTCTACGGGACGGACTACCCCTTCGACATGGGCAACCTGGGCCCGGCGCAGGAGGTCCCCGGCCTCTCGGGGCTGCCCGGGGCGGTTCGGAAAAAAATCCTCACGGGCAACACCAAGAAGCTCTATAAGATCCAGTAGCGAGGGGTCCCGGCCGGCGCGTATGGCCCCGTCCGGCGAGGCCGGGCGGCTGCCGAGGGAATTGTTATCGCAAAGGAGGCGGGAATGGAGTTGGAAGGAAAAATCGCGTTCGTCGGAGGAGGCGCACTCGGAATCGGGGCGGCAACGGCCCGAAGGTTTCTCGCCGAGGGGGCGAAGGTGGCCGTCGCCGATATCGACGAGGAGAAACTCACCGAACTGGAAAAAGAGGGCGCGGGCTCCCTCCTCGGGATCAAGGCGAACATGGGAAAGGGCGAGGAGATCAATCGGGCCTTCGACGAGGCGGCGACGCGCTTCGGGAGCCCGGACATCCTGATTAATTGCGCGGTGTACAGATCTCTGGGCGCCATTGGCGATGTGAAGGAAGAGGAGGTGGACCTTGCGCTGTCTGTCGGCGTGAAGGGGTATATCCTTTCCGCGCAGCGTGCGGCGGTTGAAATGCGGAAGCGCGGCGGCGGGGCCATCGTGAGCATGTCTAGCACCTACGCCTTGATGGCGCGTCCGGACCGCGTGGTCTACTGCACGGTGAAAGGGGCGGTGGCCAGCATGACGCGGGTGCTCGCCACTTCTCTGGGGCCGGACAAAATCCGAGTGAATGCGATTGCGGCGGGACCCATCCTTTCCGAGACCGTGCGGGATTTTGTTGAAGCGGACCCCGCCTTCAGGGAGTCTCTTACCCGCGACCTTCCCTTGGGGCGGATGGGCGAAGTCGAGGAGGTTGCCGATGTCATGCTCTTTCTCGTCACTCCGCGCTCCTCATATATTACCGGTCAGAACGTGGTTGTGGATGCGGGGATGACCATCGTGTGAGGGGAGATCCGATCTTGCAGGAATATTGGGACTGAGATGGCCGGCCGGTCCCCGGCTTAGGCCTCCTGAGGGGAAACCGTGACGCCCGAAGAGAGCTTTGACCGCACCTTCAATATCGCCTTCCGGGACAGGGTCAATCTTATCGATTTTTTGGAGCCGCTCACGGAGTCCCAAGCCCGGTGGAAGCCGCCGGACGGGGAGTGGTCCCTCCTCGAAGGTTTGGAGCACATCATGCTGGAGGAAGTATCGTTCCGGGAGAGCATCCTGAAGGGTCTTCGCCACGCGGAGGAGTCGGGTGAATGGAACAACACACCGGAACCGCCCGTCAAAATGACGACCGAGGCCATGCGCCGACGGGAGCAGGGCCGCGTGGAGGCGCCTCCCTACCTGATTCCCCGGGGAGATGGGGATATTGATGGGATGCGAGCCGCGCTCATGAAAGATCGGGAGCATTCACGAGAGGTCCTTCTTCCCTACCGCTCTTGCGACCTCAGCCAGCTGGTCGTGCACATGAGATCGATTTACGGGGACCTGCACGTTTATGACCGCATAGAATTCTGCGGTATTCACGACGCCCTCCATCAGGAGCAGATGGGGGGCGTCACAATGTTTCCCGGTTTTCCCGGAGGCGGCTAGGTTCGTATCTCCCGGGAGAAATTACCGGCTGCCCGCTTCTATTTTCCCTTCCATCCGCATTATCCCTCCCAGCGCGATGATGCAGCCCCCGCCCGCCGCGACGACGGCGAATACGAGGAGAAAGCCTGCCCGATAACTTCCCGTTGCATCGAAAAGGGCCCCGGTGAGGTAGGGGCCGAAAACGCCCGAGAGGCTGAAGATCGTCATGGCGGCGCCGCCAATGGCCCCGAGCCCTTTTCCCTGGAAATTGTCCACGAGGAGGGCCGAAACCGTCGGGCGAAGGAGGCCGTAGCCGAACCCGGCGAGAGCCACCGCGGCGAAGAACGAGAGGGGCGGCGAACCCCGGACGAAGTAGGCGAACAGGAGCAACGCCATCAGAGAAATGAGCGTCCCGAGGAGATAGGTCGTCACGCGCCCGATACGGTCCGACACGCCGCTCGCCGCGTTTCCGAGGACGAGGAAGAGCCCCCACAGGGCGTAGAGCACGGCCCCCATGGTGGGCGTGAAGCCCTGGTCCGTCGCGTGGGGGAAGAGATGAACGATCAGGGCAGGAAAAAAATAGGCGCATGATGCGAACCCGCCAGCGATGAGCCAGAAACGGACCGTTCGGAGGGCCCCCGCGAGACCGCTGGCACAGAGGGTGCCTTTCTCGGCCTGGCGTTTCTCTTGCGGCGGGGGAGGTTCAGGCGTCCGTGGCGCGTCCGGCTCCAGGAAGGGAGCGTCCGCCTTTGTTCCTGCGTCCCGGGGATGATCCCGCTGGAGCAAGGCCACCAGCGGGAAGGTCCCGAAGAGGATGAGGGCGGCGATGGCGATGTAACTTCCCCGCCAGCCCAGGTAGATGATTAACGCCGGCGTGGCCAGATTCACGAGGAAGCCGAACCCTTGGGCGGAATTCGTAATCCCGATCGCAAAGCCGCTCCGGATTACAAACCAGTTTGCGAGAAGCGCCACCTGGGGGATATAGCTCGCCGCCGCGAAGCCCGTCGAGATGAGGAAATACATCAGATACAAGTGCCAGAGAGCGCCGATGAAGCCCCCGATGAGGAGTGAAGCGCCGAAGATGAAAACGCCCAGGGACATCGTTCGGCGGATTCCCCATCGGTCCATGATCCAGCCGAAAAGGGGAGATCCCACCGCCTGGCCCAGCATGCCCGCCGAGAAGGCGCCCGCCGTTTCCGCCCGGCTCCAGCCGAAATCGCTGGCGATTGCCTTGAAGAAAATCCCGAAAGAATTTCGCGTCGTTATGAGGCACACCATGGTGAGGAAGGTGACGGCGAGGACGACCCATCCGTACCAAATTCTTTGCTCGGAGCGCGGGGCGGTGTGCATGAAACGGGTTCCCTGGTGAGGAAAACGTGCGGGCAAGGCGGCGATGTTAGCACACGCGGACGGAAGGTAGAATGAACGCTTCGGTGGGCGCGAGGCGTGTCATCCGCCGCCCGCCCAGGGAACTATCGGGGGAGGTCAATAAACTTCGTTTGGGTTATTGGACAGGATGGGGGCACGTTAGGCACATCAGACTATTTATTCTGAAATGCGGTAAGGCTCCAACTTGGATTCAATTTCGGTGCTTGATGCACTAAGTAGCTTCGAGAGCAATTTTTGCTTGCGAGAATCCTTGAGACTTTCGGAAAGATCTGTTGCAAGATCTCTCTTCTCTTCTAACCGGAATTATGCGGCAACGCTCTCTATTTCTCGAATT
>CAZUHN010000266.1:0-2505 GCA_964620535.1 uncultured Nitrospinaceae bacterium
GAGCCCGGATACGACGATTTCTGCAACGCTGCGCGGAGGGCATCCGCCGAGGCGGAAATCGGGGCCCTGCGGCAGATCAACGAAGCCGCGCGAAAAGATTGGCGGGCCTCGGCGTGGTTTTTGAGTAGGCGATTCCCGCGAAGGTGGGGCGGGGGGGACAGGGGGGCAAGTCCGATGGAAAAAATGCTTGAAGATGAGAGCACCGGCAGCGCATTCGATCCGTCCCTGCTGACCATCCCGGAACTCAAGCAACTATCCGAATTGAGCGAACAGGTGGAAGAATTGCACAAGAAAGGTCTGCCGGCCGATGCGCTCGAGGCGGAATTCATGGTATTGAGCGACAAGGGCAGGGCGGGGACGGACTGAAAGCGGCCCTCAGGCGGGTATTTCGCAACGCGAGAAGGGGGTTTTTCAGAGGCCCCGAAAAGGGCGAAACCCCATATCTAGCCCCCCTCGACCGGGGGAGGCACAAAAAAACCTTGCGCTCCTTTTCACTTTCGGGTAACTTTCTCCCGTCCACCCCGCCCGGGATGGGAGCGGAAATGCCCACAAAAAACCTAAAACTCAAAGACCTCGCCGATGTCGGTATATCGGGCTACCGCAGCCTGGCCTTGTGGTCAGAGGAGCTGGTTGATCCTGACAAGCCCCGGCGCCCGGGGCGGAAAATCCCTCTCGACATTTGGGACGCTCTGGCCCTCTCCCTCGCGGCAAGGCTGGGCGGGGAAGGGTGTCCGATGAAAATACTGAGAGTGATGGTGGATAATCTCAAGGACAATGATCCCGGTTTTTGGCATCGCGTCCAGTCAAGCAAAGGGCGCAGCCTTCTCGCTTTTGTGAGAGAGCGGAGCGGCGAAGTGGACTCCCTCGGAATCATCGACCCCGCCCAGGAATCAGCATTAGCTCTCGCGTGGGGCGGAAAAGAAGTGCTCCTGATAGACCTTTTCGACCATGCGCGGGAACTGCTCGAAAGACTTGGAAAGCTGCCCCGAGAGGAGGCGCTCGACGTAGCGTAAACGCAGACAAAAAAACGACCCGGGGTTGCAGCCCCGGGCCAAGTACAAATCCCCGTCCCAGGAAGACAGGAGAGATGCGTAAAGAGATATCGGTTATCAACAACCCGAGCCTAACAAATCAAGATCGGCCTGTCAAAAATATTATAGCCCATCCTCCCGAAAAGGGGGAATCTCCGCTACTTTACGCCATAGCTGCGGCCCAAGAGATCGGCGGGCGCGTTTTCCTATCTGCAAAAAAACCAGACGGCACATACCTTTCCGAGGCGGTAGCGAGCCTCGAGGAGGCGGCGGGATGGTACGCGGAATTCCCGGCCGGCCAGGACTGGAATATCTATTTCGGCGCGGCGATCCGAAAGCCCGATGCGAGCGGCGGCGGAAAAGATGGTGTTCTCGCGCTGCCTGGTGTCTGGACGGAAATTGATTTTTCTCCCGAGCTCCCCGAGACCGAGGTGCGGCGGCGCCTGGCGGAATTCCCGCTCAAGCCATCGGCTATCGTTCACAGCGGCGGGGGCCTTCACGTTCATTGGTATTTCAGAGAGCCCGAGCTCATAACCGAGGCGGAACCCTTCGAAGCAATCCTGCGCGGCCTGGCGCTCACCCTCGGCGGCGACCTGGCGAGCGCGGAGATATCCCGAGTGCTGCGGCCCGCTCATTTTTCGGGCGAGGTGAATAATCCCGATAAGCGAAAACTCTCCCGGGGGCGCTCGACGGCTCCGGTGGTTTGCGAGCACTTCAACGGAAGCCGGTACAACCCCTCGGACTTTGAACCCTTCGCGGACGAAATCAGGGAAGCGGCGGCGCCTGGCGCGGCGAGCCCTTGGATGCCCAAGCCGGGGAAACTGCCCGCCCGCCTCGAGCGCGATCTGCGGCGAGACTCGAAGCTGCGGACAATATGGGATGGCGGCTGGCCTGATCCGAATAAGCAGCTCAGGAGCGGCCACGATGCGGCGCTGACAACGGCCCTCATGGCCCGGGGATACTCGGACGCTGAGATAGCCGCCGCGCTCGTGAATTTCCAGCACGGGAAAGCAGGGGCCCGGGCCGGCAAATACATCGCCACCACGATCAGCAACGGGCGCGCCTTCATCGTTAAAGACTCAGCCCCCGAGGCCCTGGCGGCGAGGGAATATCTCGACGGCGTAGAGGCGGCGGCGGACTCTATGACGTGGGGCGCGCGTGAGGATGTTGTTTGGTTTGGGAAGGGCGGCGAGCCACAATCCGGGCGAGTATCGGCGTCCGGTGCGCGGGTGATCCTGGCCGTACTCCTTGAGGCCGGGCGGGCGCTCGGAAAAACGCGGTTTCCTATGAGCCTTCGCAATCTCGGAGAGGCTTCGGGGAAGGGCGTCTTTCCCGTCCGAAAAGCCCTCTATCTGCTCGCGGAGCGCGGGCTGCTACTTCGAGGCAAGGGCGACAGCCGGGGCGGAGATATTCGACTTTTAGACCCGGGTGCCGAAACGAGGGAATCGCGGGGCTACGCCCCGGCCACGCAAGC
>CAZUHN010000267.1:0-8328 GCA_964620535.1 uncultured Nitrospinaceae bacterium
TCGAGCGTGAAGATTTCGAGGTGCTCTGCTGCGATAGCATTGGCTGAGCGGAACTCTTTATTGAATAGCGAAAGATCTCCGAAGAAGTCGCTGGTGGAGAGAATGGCGACGAGGACGATTTCTCTCTCGAGAGAGGATAGAATAATTATTGTTTTCCAGGAATGATGATATACAAAGTAGAATCGGGATCATTTCTGTGAAATATAATTTGGTTCCGTGTATAGCGGCGCCTCTGGAGTTATTGGGAAAGAACTCCTAGGGTGCGAGGAGAGAGGTTGCTCGGAAAATGATATATGCGCGAGGATGGATTCATATATCTTCGCTTTGTTTTGTCCGATTATGGGATTTTTCTAAGAAAGAATTTAGCATGAAAATTTGTAGTGTTCTATGGGGACATTAATGATTTGGGTCCGTTATTCTTTTTGTTCTGCTGATGAGTTTTTTGGAAGGTGATGGGTTCTTGTAGGAGGTTTTTGGCAAAGCGTCGTGTTTCGAAATGGGAACTATCACGCGCGCGTAGAAGCATTCTGATATAACCCCGAAGCGTGAGGCGAACGGACAATAAAGGAATTCCCATGAGGCACGGCATCGTTGGGATCGGTGTGATTGGAAAGGCGGTGCTGAAAGCCGCAGATTCAGGGGAGCTTTCGTTTTCGGTTCCGGTGGCCGCGACACGCACCTTAGCTCATGCAGAGGCTTTCCTCTGTTCGCTGAAAAATCTACCCCAAATCGCAGGATTTTCGGACGTCGCCGAAGGCGCCGACGGTGTGATCGAGTCGGCTAACGGCGACGCCGTCCCTTCCATTTGCATTGCCGCCCTTTCAAAAGGGGAAAATGTTCTTATCAACTCTTGTGGCGCTTTGCTCGAACGGGATGACCTATACCAATTGGCGCGGGAAAATGGCGCCCGGAATTTTGTTCCCTCAGATGCCGTCATCGGCCTCGACGGATTGAAGGGTGGAGCGATGGGCCGGCTGGAGTCGATAACCATGACCACCCGCAAACCGCCTGCGAGCCTCAAGGGGGCGCCTTGCATCGAAGAAATGGATATCGATGTGGAAACAATTCGCGAGCCAACCGTGATTTACGAAGGCGCTCCCACGGTCCAAAGGGAAAACGGAGGCGGTTTGGGCGCTCCACCCTTGAGGAAGATATGTCGGCATCCATAAAGCTCGGCTTGGTCGGTCTCGGCGTGATCGGACAAGCGATCCTGAATGCTGCGGACGAGGGGCGGATACCCGTTTCGGTTCCCGTTGTAACCACGAGTTCCCCGGTTAAAGTGGAAAGCTTCCTCCGATCGCTGAACGCCCCTCCCCGTTTGACCGATCTGACGGGAGTGGCCGAAGGGGCAGACATGGTGATGGAAGCGTCAGGAGGCACAACGGTCGAGAGCATCTGCCGCGCCGCTTTCGCTTTGGGCAAGGATGTCATCATCAATTCCGCCGGGGCTCTTTTGGAGGGTGATCATCTCATAGAATTGGCCCGGCAAAGCGGAACACGAATTTTTGTTCCCTCGGGCGCTATCATCGGCATCGACGGGCTGAAGGGTGCGGCCATGGGACGGGTGGATGCGGTGACCATGACCACGCGGAAGCCGCCCGCGAGTCTTAAGGGGGCGCCCTATTTGGAGGAAAAAGGCGTCAACGTCGACAATTTCATGGAGCCTACGGTGATTTTCGAGGGCTCCCCTCTGGAGGCCTGTAAGGGTTTTCCCGCGAACGTGAACGTTTCGGCGGCCGTCAGCTTGGCGGGAATCGGACCGCATCGAATGAAAATGCGTATTATTTGCGATCCCACTATTAACCGGAACATTCACGAAGTGGAGGCATCCGGTGAGTTCGGAAGATCATTCGTTCGGATCGAAAACGTTCCCTCTGAAAATCAAAGGACAGGAGTGCTTACCTTCTTGTCTTTGTTGGCGTTATTGAAAAACAGGAAAGCCACACTGGTGCTGGGCACCTGATACGTTACATCATATTCTTGTTCTGCCCTGCATTTTCCGATGGAAAACATGAATGAACCCTCAAATCGCATCGTCAGCGCTGACGTCCTGCGCGAGTGAGTTCCCATAGAGGAAGGTGTATGGAACGAGGCGGTCAAAATGGCTGAAGAGCTGGACGTCCCGGTTCCTGGATAGTGGTTTTTCCGCGTTCTTTTCCCTGTATCGCTTGAGGTTGATGTTTTCTAGTGCGTGCACCTTGCACTCAGGGGTGTCGCAAATCTTCTTCAAATTTTCAATCTGAATATTGGTCGGCATCGAGATGAGACATTCCCCTAGGAGAAAAAAGAGGAACCTTGGCCAGCGTGGCGCGCTCGATCAAATATGCCGCAATATAATATCTAAGTTTGCCAACAGTCTCACGGAGGATAAACGTGGGTTTCCCACCCCTTTCCGATGAGCGGGAGGGCGCTCACGTGCCGCGCCGTTATGTGACGCTTCCCGGAAATGCTGAATTGATCTTCCCGAAAGTTCGGTTTTGTTGCAGAATCGAAGGAACTAACGGAACGAGAATATTTTTCGTGTGCTTGAAGGGAAAGCCCGTCGAGGAGAAGCCTGTCATTGAAGGGAAAATTTGTTTTTTTCCTTCCCGAGCTTCGGGATCCCAAAGCGCTTTTGCTCGACTTGATCGGCCCGGAGGGGGAGCTGCGGGAAGGCGGAGTGCGAAAGCTTTCCGAGGACGAGCTCATCAGGCTTGCGCCCGAATGGGATGCCCTCCTCATCACATCGCGCGAGCAAATCACCGGAAGAGTCATCGAAGCCGCGGCTCGCCTAAGGATTATCGCCAAAATCGGTGTCGGTGTGGAAAATATCGATATCCCTGCCGCAACACGACGGAGGATTCCCGTCACTAACTGCCCCGGCCAAAATGCCGTCGCCGTTGCCGAGGCGGCGCTGGCGCTCATGCTCTCCGCCACCCGGCGGATCCCGCAGTACATGCGTAAGCTTCAGGAGGGGGCCTGGCGGGAGGTCTTGACGCACACTACCGAACTGACCGGCGCCACTTTCGGCATCGTGGGTTTCGGGAACATCGGGCAAGAGCTGGCCCGGCTGCTGCGGGGCTTCGACGGGCGAATATTGGCTTACGATCCTTTTTTGAAGGCAGATCAGATCCGATCACACGGTGCGGAACCCTCGTGCCTGGACTGGTTGACGAGGGAGGCCGATTTCATCTCCCTCCACTGCAATCTGACCCCCGAAACGCGGCACATGTTCGGCGCGGACCGTTTCCGGATGATGAAGTCAAGCGCTTTTATCGTGAATTGCTCCCGGGGAGCAGTCATCGACGAGGCGGCCCTGGCGGAGGCGCTCAAGTCGGGCGAAATCGCGGGCACCGGAATCGATGTGTTCGAAGAGGAACCCCCGGTCAAGAACAACCCCTTGTTCTCTCTCCCCAATACCGTCGTGACGCCCCATCTCTCGGGGGGGACGCGCCAGGCCAGGGAGCGAATTTGTCGGAGCGCAGTTGAAAACGCCCTCAGGGCCGTCCGGGGGGAGGAAGTGGATCCGAGCGCCCTGCTCAATCCGGAGGTGTACAAGAAATAAATCCTGGCGGGCCAGGAGTTCTACTCCTTTTTTTGGGAGTGCCGAGATCCGGGGGTTCGGTTGGAAAGACCTGGTTGCAAGGGACTCTTTTTCCTCTTTATACTCATCTGGTTGGCCCTATTTTTGGACGAATTCTAAGGAGGCCCGAGTCGTGCAGGGGGCGACGGAGCATATTTGGATGGACGGGAAGTTTTTGCCCTGGGATGAGGCGAAAGTCCACGTCCTCACCCATTCCCTTCATTATGGGATGGGGGTTTTTGAGGGCATCCGATGCTACAAGACCAAGCGCGGTCCCGCCGTATTCCGACTGGAAGAGCACATGAAGCGTCTTTACGATTCGGCGAAGATCGTAGGAATCCGCATTCCCTTTGAAATTGCGGAATATACCCAGGCGATTCTCGATACCATCCGGCAGAACAAGATGGAGGCGTGCTATATTCGCCCGCTCGTTTGGCTCGGATATGGCTCCATGGGGGTGAACCCTTCGGGGGCGCCGGTCCACGCCATTGTTGCGGTCTGGAGTTGGGGGGCGTACTTGGGGGAGGAGGGCCTGAAGAAGGGCATCCGGGTGAAGGTTTCCTCCTACACGAGTCACCATCCCAATAGTTATATGACAAAAGCGAAAACCACGGGAAATTACGCCGTCAGCCAGCTTGCGAAGTTGGAGGCGGTCAATGCGGGCTATGACGAAGCCCTGATGCTCGACCCCGAGGGCCTCGTCTCGCAGGGCTCCGGTGAAAACGTTTTCTTGGTGCGGAATGGCGCACTGCGAACCCCTCCTCTGCATACCGTCCTGCGCGGAATCACCCGGGACAGCGTCATTCGTTTGGCCGAGAGGCAGGAACTGGAGGTGGAGGAGGCCCTTTTTGGCCGCGACGAGGTTTACACGGCCGACGAGGCCTTCTTTTCGGGCACGGCTGCCGAGGTGACGCCCATCCGCGAGGTGGACGGGCGCGCCGTCGGAAAAGGGGAACCCGGTCCGATAACAAAAAGGCTTCAATCGGCGTTTTTCGAGGTGGTAAACGGGGAGGACGAAAGCACTTTGAGGTGGCTCACCGAGGTGTAGCCCGGATTTTATGAAATTTGAAGGAGAACCCGTAGTGCCGATATATGAATATGAATGTGGCTTTTGCAAGGAGCAGCATGAGCTCATCCAGAAAATTTCCGACAAACCTTTTCGAAAATGCCCCTCGTGCGGATCTTTGAAACTTCGGAGGAAGGTATCCCTCTCGGCGTTTCATCTGAAGGGGGAAGGTTGGTACGCGACAGAATACGGAAACGGGGAAAAGAAGGATAAGGAGGACGAGAAAGGCAATAAAACCGAAACAGCGGATAAAACCTCAGAGTCAAAGGCAAAAAAAGAAGAATCCACCGCGAAAACGGAGAAGAGCGATACCAAGAAAAAAGGGAAAGAGGCCGGAGCCTCCAAGGCCAAGACGCCGGACTAAGACGGCCTTTCCCGAAGATGTCTGGAGAGAAAGTATTTCTCCCGATTCCGCCCGCTATATTTCGTGTATGACGGCCGGGGCTCCGCTCCGCCCTCCGGCCATGGCTACAGGACTAACATAGGGAGTGGCACCACTATCGGAGGCAGATTAGAATTCCCACGACTACTTGGTCCTTGCCTCGGTGGGCATGCCGGACGTGAACTTTTTCCTCATCGAGCCCAAGAATGCGGCCGGGCCCTTCGGTGCGAAGGGCGTCGGGGAGGCCACCCTCGTTCTGACCGCCCCGGCGGTGCACAACGCCTTGTTCGCGGCCATTGGCGCTTTCATCCCGACCATTCTCTTCACCCCCGAAAAGATTCTCCGCGCCCTGAACGGGGGGAATGGAGGCCTTCGGAAATCCGGGGGAGCGACTGCTCCGGATAGGGGAAATTCCGGCGGCGGGCGATTCGCGCGCGCGGGAGAGGAAGAGGGCGTTACGGGACCCGCGCCAGGGACTCGCGGGCGCGCTCGGTGACGGCTTCCCAGTTCCCGGCGGCGATATCCGATTGGGGAGCGATCCAGGACCCCCCGACGCTCACTACGTTCGAAAGCTTCAGATATCGAGCCATGTTCTGCATGTTGATCCCACCGGTAGGGCAAAATCGGACACCGGGAAACGGACCCGCGAGGGTTTTTAGCAAAGCGGCGCCCCCTTCCGCCTCGGCGGGGAAGAACTTCAGGTGGTGGAACCCCAACTCGACCGCTTCCATGATCTCCGATGCGGTGGCCACCCCCGGCAGGTAGGGCATGCCGGCTTCCTTGGCGGCCGCCGCCAGCCCGGGGCGAAGACCGGGACTGATCGCGAATCGGGCGCCGCCTTCTTGGGCGCGCCCGAATTCGATCGGGTCCGTGACGGTTCCGACGCCGATCATGATCTCCGGTACGGCCCCTGCGATGGCGGCGACCGCCTCGAGGGCTGGTGCGGTGCGCAAGGGAATTTCGAGGATTCGGATCCCCCCGGCGACGAGGGCGCGGGCGAGCGGGATGGCGTTCCCCGCATTTTGGATCGTCAATATCGGGATGACCGGTGCCGACCGAAGGATGGATTCCATCGTCGGGGTTTCCCTCCTCTCTCCGTGCCGTATTGGCTATTTCGCGAACTTCACTTCGCAACCCTCGGCGGGGGCGTTTGTGGGGAGGCGAGGCCTCCGCCTATCTTTGGACGCGGCCCGAGGCGTCCCCGCGCCGGATCTTTTCCACTTCGGCGGCGCTGACTCGGTTGAAATCACCGGGAATGGAGTGCTTGAGGCAGCCTGCCGCCGCGGCGAACTCGAGGGCGTCCGATTTCGCTTCGAACCGGAGTAATCCATAGATGAGACCCGCCGCGAAGGCGTCCCCAGCCCCGACTCGGTCCACGATGTCCGCGATCTCGTATTTCCGGCTCAGGCAAAACGAGTCCGCGTCCCGCAGACAGGCCGACCACATGTTGTGAACCGCGCTCAGGCTCTCGCGCAGGGTGACTGCCATGACCCTGAGTCCGGGGAAGGCTTCCATCACTTTTTTCGTGAGGGCTTCGTACCAGTCCGGATCGAGGCTCCCTCCCACAGCTCCGGCGCCCGCCGTGATTCCGAGGGATTTCTGGCAGTCCTCTTCGTTGGCGATTCCCACGTCCACGTGCTTGAACAATCCGGTCATCACTTCGGGGGCGGTCCTCTTATATTTCCATAGCTTTCCCCGGTAGTTGAGGTCGCACGAGACGGTGAGGCCCAGCTCCTTGGCGGCCTTCACGGCCTCCAGGGAAAGGTCCGCCGCCGCCTCGCCGATGGCGGGGGTGATGCCGGTGATGTGGAACCACGCCGCTCCCGCGAAAACTTCTCTCCAATCCACGTCGCCCGCCTTCGCCTGCGCGATGGTGGAATCCGCGCGGTCGTATAGGACGTTGGAGGGCCGCTGGTTGGCGCCGGCCTCCAGAAAATAGATTCCCATGCGCCCCGGGCCGCGCGCGATTCGGGAGGTGTCCACCCCGAGGCGCCGCAGCTCCCCGGCGCAGGCGTCGCCGATTTCGTTGTCGGGGAGAAAGGTGACGAAGACGGCATCCATGCCGAATTGGGCCAGCGAGACGGCCACGTTGGCCTCCCCGCCGCCGAAGGTGGCATCGAGCGCGGGGGACTGAAGTAGCCGCTCCGCTCCCGGGGGTTTCAGGCGCAACATGATCTCGCCGAAGGTGACGATTCGCTCGCTCATTTTTCCCCTGGCCATCACCGAAAAAGAAGTGGAAAGCCGGTGCCGGTTTGTCTGCGTGTCGAATTCTATCTTCACTCCGTAGCCGAGGCCAGGGGGATGTGGCCCGTTGCCGCGAGCGGATGGGGGGAACTCTCAAGTACTATTATCGCGAAGTGGCATAATGAAATGCCCTTTGGATATCTATCTGGTTTTGGACAGGATGGAGTGGTTCGGTCGGGTTTTGGTCAAAGATATTTCACATGTACACGTTACCTTAGAATATTACTGCGAAGCATGGTGTAGGAATAAAACCAGCCTCGCCCTATCCATAAATGCATCACATGCTACCTGAAATTATCATGTAGTTCGAATCCTATAAAAAATATAAGAAATATAAAGGAAGGCGCAAATACTATAAAAACGATAACAACAAGGCAACTTTGGCCAGAAGTGAAGTGGAGGTGTGCTCCGTAACTAGGGCAGTAGGGATCAGTTATTGCGTCCATATGGGAACAATGTTTGCAAGGTTATAGTTTCAAACTGACAGATCCTTTCTCTATATAAATTCTCGATAATTCAGTTGGGCGATATGTCAGTATCTTGCAAGGCCTATTAAAAGAAAATAGGTTAACACTAAACGAATAGCTGATAACAGGGCGTTATCAGGGAAATGAGAGATGACCTGTCCCCGATAGTGGTACCACCCCTTGTGAGAATCCCTCTTACAAAGTCAAAATCCTAACATTCGGCCTGGACCGGTTTTTGGGGGGGCACGTCAGTTCGATACGCTAGATGAAGCGAAAGTGCTAGTGGAGCGCTGGAGACATGTCTATAACAGGATCAGGCCGCACAGTTCACTGGGCTATCGGCCTCCGGCACCTGAAACGAAGAAACCATGGCCCCCGGGCTTCGCTCCGCCCTTCGTCCATGGTTCCAGGGATCTCGTAGGTAGTGATACAACTATTGAGGGGAGGTCAGAAGAATATTACCCACATTATGCGGCGGAACGGAGCAAAACGAGTCCGGAATCTTTGTAACCATATGATATAATTGGCTAAAATCGCCCGAGCGAGGGGATATCAGATGCTCGGAGATGGTGGCAGCCCAAAAGAGGCCCTCCGGCCTGCTTTCGAC
>CAZUHN010000268.1:0-19661 GCA_964620535.1 uncultured Nitrospinaceae bacterium
GCGCTGATATCGGAATGGTCTTTCAGAGCTTCAACCTCTATCCACATATGACGGCCCTTGAGAATGTCTCCCTCGCCCCCCGAAAAGCGAGACGGATGCCGCGCGAGGAAGCGGGGCGGCTTGGCCTGCAGCTGTTACAAAGACAATCAACTATCATTGCATGTGCCAAGGCATAAGAAACTGAATGGAAATTTTATAGGCTCCAATGGGCATCAGGTATTTTGCCCTGGTTATTCTGCAGGCAGGAACATTACATGGGCTCCCGCCCCAATTCCACTTCGGCGAAAAAACCCCTGATTTACTTCCAAGGCGTACCGGACAACCGATTTAGACTGGTAGGAGGGCATTCCCCCCGCCGAGCGCGGCGGATCCATATGCTGAATTTCGGCTATCTTCCAGCTTGGAGATATGAAAGCAATAGATAGGGGCATGAGAGTATTATTCATCCAGAATGATTGCCGCTCAGATTTATGGAAGATAAAAAGCATCCCAGCGCGCACCGGAAGTTGCACCCGATGCATCAGACCCATGGTCCGCGCCTCAGGGTTTTCGGCAACCTCGACTTCTAGCGTGACCCGGCGCTCACCCTGCACGAGAATCACGGTGCCGCGCCCAAACGTAGGCTCCCCGTGAGCCACCTCCTTCCCAAGGCAAAAAACAAAAATTGAAATGATAAAAAGAACATGCCCTCTCGACAATACTTTTCTCCCAAGCAATTCATCGGCATTTCTATGGCACGCGCAATATTGCATCATTCTGAAAATCGCCCTTTTCCCTTTTCCCTATTCCCTATTCCCTATTCCCTTTCCAGGGAAACTCCTTTTCGAATAATGCTATCCTTCTTTCATGGCACGCAACCGCCGATGGAAGAAGAAAAAGAAGAACTCGAAAATTCATGACCCGGAGATTATTTCGTCCTCTCCGGGAGACACCCTTGTTTGGGGAAGATCTGCACAGCGACCCGATTGGCGAACCGTGGGATTCTCTTTTCTTCTCCTTTTCCTTATTTTGGCGGCCTACAGTTCCATCCTCGGGGCCGGCTTCATCTGGGACGACGACGCATACCTGACGGAAAATCCACTAATCCGCGATTTCGATGGCTTGCGGCGCATTTGGTTCACAACCGAGACGCCCCAGTACTACCCGCTTGTATTCACCTCGTTCTGGCTGGAACGCCTCTTATGGGGCCTCCATCCCTTGGGCTACCACTTGGTCAACATTTTGCTTCACGCGGGAAGCGCTCTTCTCGTCTGGAGAATTCTTCTCGGCCTGGGTGTCCCCGGCGCATGGCTGATTGGCGCCGTCTTCGCTCTTCATCCGGTGCACGTGGAGTCAGTGGCATGGATTACCGAGCGCAAGAATGTCCTTTCCGGTCTTTTCTACCTCCTGTCCATGCGTGCTTATCTTACCTTCGACGCGAAAGGGCGAGCGCCTACCTATCTTATTGCCGCCTTTTTCTTCTTCTGCGCCTTACTTAGCAAAACAATTACTGCGACCCTACCTGCAGTGCTCTTGGTGATCATCTGGTACCAGGGCAAACACATCACTTGGCAAAGAGTCCGCCTCACAGTCCCATTCTTTGTCCTGGGGGCTGTCGCAGGTCTCTTCACTGCCTGGTTGGAATTCACAATAGTGGGTGCTTATGGAAAAGATTTCTCGCTAAATATCGCACAACGAATCATTCTCGCTGGAAAAGCCTATTGGTTCTATATCTGGAAACTAGTCTGGCCATCGAATCTCATCTTCACCTACCCGCGTTGGAAGCTGGACTTTCAGGACCCCCTCCAATATCTGGGGATCCTTGGTGTGGTAATAGCCGTCTTCATCTCTTGGCGTTGGCGAAGATCACTGGGGCGGGGGCCCGCTGCCGCCCTTGCTTTTTCGGTGATTTCCCTTATGCCCGTCTTGGGATTTTTGAACTTCTACCCAATGCGGTTCTCCTACGTTGCAGATCATTTCCAATACATCGCGAGCCTCGGCCTCATCTCCCTGTTGGGGGGCGGAGCGGCCCGTTGGTGGATCAAAACGGGAAACCATATTCATTTATGGGGCAAGCTGGCCGCTGCCGCCCTATTGGCAGTTCTCGGCCTTCTTACCTGGTGGCAAGTGCGAATTTACGAAAACGAGGAAACCCTTTGGAGGGACACACTTCGGAAAAACTCGGAAAGCTGGATGGCGCACAATAATCTGGGATTGGTTCTCACCCGACAAGGGAAAATTCACGATGCCATCCGCCATTACCGAGAAGCACTCCGAATTCGCCCAAGGCATTCGAACGCACTCAACAACCTGGGTTCCGCTTTTTTCAATCTAGGCAAGATCGACGAGGCCATTGAAATGCACAGGCGCGCCCTGGATGAGTTGCCGGAAAATGCTTTCGCCCGAAGCAATCTCGGCAGGGCGCTTGTCGAAAAGGGTCGGATTAAAGAAGGCATCAAAGAGCTGGAGCTGGCACTTCGGCTGCGCCCCGCCTTCGCCGGGGCACATAACAATATGGGTGTAGCCCTGATGGGCCAGGGGAAATTGCAAGATGCTATTCGACATTTTTCGCTGGCCATCAAGGTGAATTCCGATTTGGCCGAATCCCGCAACAACCTGGGGGTGGCCCTCGCCCAACTTGGCCGTTTCCGGGAGGCCATCGCCACCCTGAAGGAAGGTGTTCAGCGCCACCCCGAAGACGCTCCCCTCGCTTATTCCTTGGCCTGGCAGCTTTCCACTGCTCCGCGGCCCGAATGGCGTGAGGGGGAAGCGGCGCTTCGCTTAATGCGAAAATTCATGAAAAATTCTGGAAATCGAAATCCCTTCGTCCTGAACGCGCTTGCTGCCGCCTACGCCGAGCTGGGACGCTTCGAGGAGGCCGTCAACACAGCACGGGAAGCAGCCTCCCGCGCCGATGAAGCCGGGGAAAAAGAAATGGCCTTCCAAATCCGGTCGCTCATGCAGGGTTATGATAAAAAAATTCCCTACCGTTCTCCCGACCCTTGAGCCGATGTAGATCTTCCAGAAAAAAATCTGCCACCCACAAGGTTGCTTTCACCTTCTACACTGGTATATCCATGAGGAATCTTAAAGCATTAACTATTATTCTTATCAATGGCATTTGTTCTTATAAAGTCACAAATCGTCTCGATGGAGGATTTTATGGCGATCATAAAAAATATCACAAAGGAAAAATGCGCAAAGGGCGAGGTAACCATCGGGGTCATCATCTGGATGTCGAAGTCGGTGGACATCGGGATGATGATGAAAACCTGCGGATACGACTGGATTCTTATCGATACAGAGCACGGTACTGTTGACTACGACGAAGCGGGCCAAATTGCAATAGCCGCCCTCGGCCAGGGGATTACCCCCATCGTGCGCATTCCTTCTGTCGAGAGCCACCCGAGCGCGCGCATCCTCGACATGGGAGCGCAGGGAATCGTCCTTCCTCACGTGGAAAGCGCTGAGAAGGCCCGTGAGTTTGTCGCAACTTGCAAGTACCCCCCCCAGGGCCGCAGGAGTAAAGCCGGAAATCTACCCCAGGCAGGCTTCGAAACCCTTCCCCTGGGAGAGCTTCTCCCCGCCCTCAACCGGGAGACCTTACTGATCACCATGATAGAAACACCCGAGGCGGCCGAAAAAGCGGATGAGATAGCGGCGGTCGAAGGAATCGATATCCTTCTCATCGGGACGAACGACCTTTGCATTGAGATGGGAATTTCGGGGCAGCCTGACCACGAGAAGGTGGAAGCGGTCTACGAAAAGGTTATCTCTGCCTGCAAGAGACATGGAAAAACAGTGGGAATGGCCGGTGCTTACGACCCTTCTCTCGTCGAGCGCCGCATCCGGGAGGGGGTCCGCTTCGTTCTCGGCGGCGCGGACTCGGGGTTCATGATGGTAAGCGCCAAGGCCCAGGTGGATGCTCTCCGCAAAATTCAGCCCTAATCTCAATATGGCTGGTACAACTAGGCCGATTCGACTTATCAGGGAAGTAGGAGCGAAGGGGCCGGATACTCGAATCGGTCCCCGCGTGACAGACATTAAAAAAGGTCCACTCCCTTTCCTTTCGCTCTTGCCTCTCCCCCTTATCTGAAGGATCCGAAATAACCTGTTTCGCAATAACGGAAATATAATGCAGAATAATATTGAAACAGTATGGTTTATTTGAACCAGGAGGAGATCCTTTGGCGGTAATTGAAAACACCACAAAGAAAAAATGCGAGCAAGGAGAAGTGACCCTCGGAGTCGGTGTGCGCTTATCGAGAACTCCCGATGTCGGAATGATAATGAAGTCCTGCGGCTTCGATTGGCTCTTCATCGACACCGAGCACGGCACTCTGGATCTCTACACGGCAGCCCAAATTTCGACGGCGGCGCTTCTCCACGGAATCACACCGGTAGTGAGAGTGGCCGCGGGGGACAGCCATTTGAGCACACGCATCCTGGATGGAGGAGCACAGGGCATCGTACTTCCCCACGTGAACGGGCCTGAGGAAGCGCGTGCGTGGGTTTCAAATTGCAAGTTCCCCCCGGAGGGCCAACGCAGCAACGCGGGAAGCGGTCCCCAGGCCGCCTACGCATCCCTCCCTCTGGGGGAGTTGTTGCCCGCACTCAACCGCGAGACCCTGCTCGTCGCCATGATCGAGACCAGCGAATCGGCCGATCAGGCTGATGCGATTGCGGCGGTCGAAGGAATCGACATTCTCCTTGTCGGAACGAACGACCTTTGCCTCAAAATGGGCATCCACGGCCAATTCGAAAACAAGCGAGTGAGCGAAGTGTACCAAAAGGTAATTTCAGCTTGCAAAAAACACGGAAAGACCCCTGGTATGGGTGGAGTATATGATCCCGAAATCATATCGCGGCGCATCGAGGAAGGGATGCGCTTCATCCTTGCAGGAGGGGACGCCAACTTTTTGATCAGTGGTGCAAAAACACAAGCAGACGCCATTCGGAATCAAGCGAATTGACTCGGGCACCGGATTATTTTGCATCGCCACAATATACCGTTTTCATATCTCCCTTGAAACTTGCGGCGGCAAGGAAAGTTCCTCGGAGCCGGCATGAACGCAAGAAGAAATATTGAGCGCAAGGACTTCTTCAAAGAGGGTCCTCTTTCTCTTCTTCGCGCCTTTTTAGAAGGAGCGGGCAAAGAATCAACGCCGAATTTCCCCTACCTGTATGACGGTCCCATCCTTCGCCCTCCCGGAGCGGCGCCAGAACACAATTTCCTTGATACTTGCGAGGGAGGCAGCGACTGCGCCCGTGCCTGTCCAGCCAATGCCATTCGGATGGAGCCGCGCGGAAACGACCTCCTGCGTCAAGCTCCCATTATTCGTCCGGCGGAAGCCGCCTGCGTCCTCTGCGATGAACTCGCCTGCATGAAAGTTTGCCCCAGCGGGGCGATCACCCTCCTCCCGCGCGAGGAAATTCAAATTGGGAATACCCGGGTCGAGGACGAAAAATGCCTCTCATGGCAGGGCGAGGAGTGTAAACTCTGCGTGGACAAGTGCCCGGTTGGGAAAACCGCGATCTGGAAAAAAGAGGAAGAAGGCCGCCTCAGCCCCGCCGTGGGGGACGGATGCGTTGGCTGCGGGCTATGTGAGTATTACTGTCCCGTCTTACCGGCCGCCATCCGAGTTTTTGAGCGCGACCCTTCCCCTTAGCCCTTCCCGGACAATTTTTCTTGGATGAAATAACCCTTCTTCTCTGGGACGGAGAGTGCGCCCTCTGCGAATGGTGCGTTGGATGGGCCGAAGCGCGCGATTCAGAAAGATCCGAACCCTGCCTTATCAGAAGGCACCGTCTCCTCCGATGACCGATGCGCTCCGTGCACACTGCCAAGGGGCGGTCCAACTCGTTTTGCTCGATTGCGGATTCTTTCTGCAGGACAAGCGATCTTCGGTGTTGTTTCGCTGCTCGGCTGGCGGCGGACGGCGGCGACTCTCTCCTCCCCCCCTTGGCATGGGAAGTCGAGGAAGTCTTTTGGTTCATTGCCACAAATCAAAACTGGGTGTTAAAGATCTTCAAGAAAAAAAAGTGATTCTCCCCCGCCGTGCGCACATCGAAATTGAGCGCGAAAAAGGAGGATGGCCTTAGTCGGATGCCACAGGCAGATTTTTTCGGGCTACTGGGTCAACCTAACTCCCGACACCGAGTTGATGTTCAATCCTTGCCCGGTTGGGGCAAAGTCGGTTGTCGAAACTGTGGTTCGAATGATTTCTAAATTGGTTGTATCTGTATTTGCATCAAAGCTCGAAACGCGGACCTGGACAAAATCTGCAACCGAAATATTGGAGTTGCTGCTCTGCGGGTTCTGCCCCCGGCAGACGGGGAGGATCATCTCGTTCCGCCCATCGGCAAGCCGGTCGGTCATTCCAAACCGCGAATCGTTGAGAACATCCGGATGGACGCCGGCGGACTGGCCGAGGGTTACCGTCCCGTCGTAGCCGTCGCGCACAGCCGTTCGGAACACATCATTGCTTTCGTTTTCGTCGAAGTGGATACCCTGCAGGAAGATCTCACCATCCGCGACTGTGTTCTCGCTAGCGTTCCCGGATGAGGATATCCCGCCGGCAACGTCCTGGGAGGAAGAGGAGGAGTTCCCGGCGGTATCGTCCTTGTTGGAGTGCCCTCTCTGCTTGGAGTTCCCGGCGGTATCGTCCTTGTTGGAGTGCCCTCCCTGCTTGGAGTTCCCGGCGACATCGTCCTTGTTGGAGTGCCCTCCCTGCTTGGAGTTCCCGGCGACATCGTCCTTGTTGGAGTGCCCTCCGGTATCGTCCTTGTTGGAGTACCCTCCCTTCTTGGAGTTCCCGGCGGCATCGTCCTTGTTGGAGTGCCCTCCGGTATCGTCCTTGTTGGAGTACCCTCCGGTATCGTCCTTGTTGGAGTGCCCTCCGGTATCGTCCTGGAAGGAGTCTCCGCTGTTCCGACGCAGGCTGAGCCTCTGCCCCACTGATAGCGAACCTTTACAACCATCGGGTTTGTTGCAACATATGGCAAGGGGAACCACGGTGTTTGGGGGTACAGAATTCACGTTCTCGAGAGTGGCGGTGGCAGCGGCGTTCACCACTGTCGTATTGAATCCGATTACGCGCGCGAAAAAGAGCGGCAACGTAGGGTGGTTGATTGTCACCTGGACCGAATCCGCGTCGGGGAAACTAACGGTTGACGTTGCCCCGGAGAGAAAGTTGCTTTGGGCGATATTCAAATCGGCGAAATTCGTCGCATCCAGGGTCGCCTGGGTCTGGCCCCCGTTCGCGAGCCCCGCCGCGCCGGCCCGGGCGCCTGAGTCCGCCGCGTTTTGTATTGCGGTACGGGCAACGTACACGTATCCCACGTCTACGGCCAAGGCGCCCACTCCCAAAAGAACAGGTAAAGCGAGAGCTGCTATGACAAGGACCTGACCTTTCTCGTCTCTGTGGACCGCTCGCAATCGACAGATAAATCGGCTACCCCAAATCAGCTTCGCCATTTTGGACTCCTTCCAACTCGTTCCGAAATAGATCGCACGCGCTTTCTCACTCATGGCGCATCGTCGCGGTGTGCGAAAGGCTAAAAGTGCCGGACCAACCAGGAACCACAGTTCCAACCAGCACCGTGAATGGACACGTGACGGTCGCTGTGGTGGCGGTGCCGGCCGCCGCCGCGGTGCCCACATTTGTCGAAGAGGTTGCACAGCCCGCCATACCGCCGGCACTCGTGATGTAGACGTTCACCGCGGCAGCAACGGTGGCGGTGGTGCTGGAGGGAATGATCCCTGCCCGGGCTCCCTCACGAGCCGCGTTCACTACGACCTGCTGTGTGCTCCAAGCCCGGCCAATATCCAGCACTCCCATGACCAAAAGAACCAGAACCGGCAACAACAGGGCGAACTCCACCATCGCCTGGCCGCAATCGCGTGAAATCGATTTGCATGACAGAAAGCGGCATGACAGAAAGCGGCCGGGTCGCCGTTTATTGTTCAATATTATGTGTTCCCTATCAAGGGCTCCCAACCGCTATTGCCTCCATTACGATTCTCCAAACGGAACCATAACTCAAATGCAATTTACGGCTTTCCGAGCACATCATCAGTGATTCCGGTCACTCAGACGCAGTGATTGTAGTCACTGCAACGGCAGTTTCATTGTTTCCGAGAGGGCCAACTACGTCAAGCCCATATTTCTCAAAATGATATGACATGAATGGAGAAAGGATTGATGTGAAATTCCACATGATGACCGGACCCAACAAAGACAAAATCAACGAACAAAACCGGGCCAGATTCAAAGGCGGCGACAATAAAAGTTTTTTATATCTACTCTCAAAGCGCAGCGACGACCGTAGCGAATAACGCGCCTATCGCGCCTCCGAAAGCGGTCAACACGGTGACCAACACAATCACTACGAACGAGAGGATCAGCGCGTATTCCACCAATGTCTGCGCTTCTTGCCTATGATGAAAATCGGGAAGGTGGTATTTCATCTCGAAAATTTGTCCTCCATGAATTGAGAACCGGAATCGGTCAAGTCAAGCTCTTTCCTTCTTCTCGGCCTCCGGCAAGCGGCATTCAAAAAATGCGAAGGCAGGATTTCCCAACCACCCAAGCTGCTATTTCCGCCCCAGGATAGGCTCCTTTTTCAGGAAACCCATCGTTCCCGGAAAAAACCCGACACCCAGCCCTCTCCGGCGATGAAATATCAAACCGCAAACTAAAGGTAGTGCTTCCATCCGCCGGGCGTCAACCAAAGCATGGGAGGGGAGTTTCATGGAGTATTGTTTCTCCGGCGGGGGAAATTTCCATTTTCTGGTTCCGCTATGTGAATTCCTCCTCCAGGATTTCGCGAATGAATCGTTGGACTGCCAGGGGGTAATAACGGATGTTCGGCGTCCGGATCACCCCGGTATCGATTATTTCCCGCTCCTGAAACTCATGGAGAATTTTTTCCGCCAACAAATCTGGACTTTTGTCGTGGTGAATGACTTTAAGATGTCTGTTCTCGACGTTAAACGAATTTGTAATAATATTGGGGAAAGCAAATACACGTCCCATGAGTTCTGTGTCCATCAGATCTTTCTCGTCGAAAATTTCCCCGAAGGTTTTTTGCGCCTGGGCCGGTGTCCAAACCAGCTTCGGCGAAACGTGCAGGTTGCTCGAGATCTGAACCGATCCGGCGCGTCCGTCCACCTCGGGACCGAGAACGCTGTAGGCGAGCTCGTGATATCCCGAAACGATCCCGATATAGGGTTTTCTCAAAACCTCGATTTCTTCGGTAATTTTTCGGTGAAATTCCCGATTCTCGTAGTCGTCAAACACAACCTTGCTCCAAACCTTTATTGCGGGGCCGGAGATAATAGCGCCCCGAACGTAAATTCGACACAGAAAAAAACCCAATAAAAGGAGAGAAATCCTCAGTCCCGAAGTTCGCTCCGCGCATTGACATAAAAATAACACAAATTCCTTTCCGTGCGAAACCAGGACCCCGGATTTACCTTCTCCGCTATAGAATCACCGAAAATGACGGCGAAAGCCCCGTTGTTCTCTGCCTCCCGCTCCAAGTTGATAAAGGAGGAATCGCGAACCATAATGTTCAAGTGGGTATTTGTTACGTAATAAAGAGATGCCCAACGGTGATTCCAGGAAGGAGAAAAGAGGTTCGGCTTAAGCGTTGCCCTTTCGAGCGGTTATCGGGAAAGGGGCATGCCAATGTTTTGACCCTTGGCATGTTCGATCCATCTTGCCGGCCGCCTGGATTGCGAGGAAACACTGCGGAACTGACAAGGATTTTTCGGCATGTCCACGATATATTTAATCTTAATTAATATCATTGTATCTATAACCAATTCATTTTCTTGTGTCATCGGTTCAGTTCCTTTGATGCGGCACTTATCTCCGAGATGAAATGCCGTCTCTATGGATACCGTAAATCTTCCCCTGATTAATGAGGCGAGTGAATCCCTTGCTGGCCCAACTCTCCCGCCTGTTGGGAAATCGCTGCCCAAGCCCGATTTTTTCGATCTCGATTTTCGCATCTCCCCCTTCCTCGTGATCTGGGAGACGACACAAGCCTGCGACCTCGCCTGCAAGCACTGCCGGGCCGAGGCGCGGTCCTGGCGCGATGAGCGGGAACTCACCACTTTTGAAACCTTCTCTCTTCTCAAAGATGTGCGGAAATTCGGTCGCGTCCTATTCGTCCTCACCGGCGGAGACCCACTGTACCGGCCTGACATTTTCGGCATTATCCGCCACGGCGCAGAGATAGGCCTCCGGATGACGATAACACCTTCCGGCACACCTCTCCTTTCCAAGGAGAAGGTTCGGCGGATGAAGGACGAGGGTTTATCTCGCCTTGCCGTGAGTCTGGACGGGAATACCCGTGAATTTCACGACGGCTTCCGCGGGGTAAAGGGCAGCTTTCAATGGACGATGAACTGCATTCGGTGGGCGAGGGAGATCGGCCTCGAGGTTCAGGTGAACACTACAGTCACCCGATTCAACCAGGATCGCGTCCGGGATATCGCCGAGATGCTGGCGAAAGAAGATGTCGTTCTTTGGAGCGTCTTTTTCCTCGTGCCGGTGGGTCGGGGGATCCGGCACGACATGGTGAGTCCGAAAAAACACGAGGAAATATTCCATCTCCTCTGCGACCTGAATTCAGAAATGCCCTTCGACATCAAGACCACCGCAGCCCAGCACTTCCGCCGGGTGCTCATGCAGCGCGCCGCCTTCGAGCGCCTCAGGACGGCGGACTCTCCCTACCCTTCGAATCATCCAGAAATGACCTCCCGCGAAGGACGGCGGGACATTGGCTTTAGCGACGGCATCGGACGGGCCGCCAAAGGAGTGAACGACGGAAACGGCTTCGTGTTCATCAGCCATACCGGCGACGTCATGCCGAGCGGGTTTCTTCCCCTCTCAGGGGGGAACGTGCGGGAGCGGAGCATTGTCGAGATCTACCGGGAGGCGGAACTTTTCACGCGCATTCGGCGAATCGAAGACTATAAAGGAAAATGCGGGTACTGTGACTACGCCGACGTGTGCGGCGGGTCGCGCTCGCGTGCCTACGCCATAACCGGGAACTACCTTGCCAGCGAGCCGTACTGCACCTACCGGCCGCAAAAGCCCGGCTCTGGCCGGCCGGCCTCAAACACCTACAAGGGACCTTGGGCGGAGGCCGGCGGTCTCACACATTCCGAGGTCGCTGCCGCTCTCGATACCTAAAGCGCGTCAACACAATTCCCTTAAATATTCAAGCAAGTGGTTCGCCGCTCTGCCCGCGCTATCGGCACAGTCGGGAATTCCCACTCCACGGTAGGCCGCCCCCGCGACAACGATTCCAGGAAGTGCCGCCGTCTCCTCTTCGATGACCCGCACTCGACCCAGGTGGCCCAGAAGATATTGCGGCATAGAATCAGCGTACCGTTTTAGGAGTACCGCCTCGGGCTCTCCCCGAATATCGAGCACGGCGCAAAGATCGGCTAGCGCCCGGTCGATAATTGCCTGATCTGGAAGGGATAAGGCCTCCTCTCCATGGGCGCCGCCTATGAACGCCCGGAGAAGGACTTTCCCCTCCGGTGCACGCGCCTCGAATTTTGTACTCGAAAAGGAGCAAGCCGTGATAAAGCGACCTTCTGCCGCGGGGACGACGAAACCCATCCCGTCCAGCGGGTGCGCCACCTGATCCTTACGGAAAACGAGGCTCAGCGTAGCAACCGAGCCGTACAGTATACCTCTCATATGACATGCAATCCGCGGCGCCACCCCTTCGAGGAGAGCGCCCGCCGCCCCAGCCGGAAGAGCTACACAAATTCCCTCCGCCTCGACTTCCTCATTTCCCGCGACGCCTACACGCCAGTGGTCCCCCTCACGCCGGACGGATTCGGCGCGGGCGGCTGGCTTGAGGGAGCCGGACGGAATTTCCTCCAGGAGCCTATCAACAAGCAATCCTAAGCCTCTCCTCAATGTAACAAAGAGACCGTAACGAGGACCGCTCGCCGAACCGCCGCCGATTTTTTTTTGATTTCGTATCTTATCCCGCAGGGCAAGGATAATGCTCCGGTGGTCCCTCTCCATTTCCAGAAATTGCGGCATGGTCGCCTCAAGGCTCAGCTTTTCCGGATCGGCGGAATAGATGCCAGCGATCATGGGCTGGGCCATCCTTTCCAGGGCTTCTCGGCCCAATCTTCGGCGGACAAAATCCCCCAGGGCCTCGTCTCCTCCTCCGCGCCGGCGCGGGAGAACAAGGTCGAGTCCCATCCGAAATTTTCCTGCCAGGCTGAAAATAGAGGTAGTCAGAAAAGGAAAGATGGAAGATGGCGCCAACAGGTAAAAACCCTGGGGGACGGGCAATAAGGAAGTTCCCCTCAGGAGAAAGCTCTGACGATGGGTTGGGTTCGTACCGATGATTTCATTTTCGATGCCGAGATCCCGGCACAGTGCGAGGCCGGAATGCTTAATGGAAAGGAAACAGTCGGGCCCATGCTCGAGGAGGCAGCCCCCCGCGCGGGAGGTGCCGATGTTTCCGCCAAACCTATCCGAGGCTTCCAGGAGTAAAACTTCGAGGGAAATGCCCAACTCGCGGGCACCCGCAATGAGGCGATGGCAAGCAACGAGCCCGGTAATCCCGCCGCCGAGGACAACAACCCGTTTCGGCGATCTCGCCTCGCTCAAGCTTTCTTTCCGCTTACCCGTTCCGCCACAAGGTCACACAGCATTTGCACGAATCGGGGATGGGTGCCCACCGTTCCCGCCCGGAAGAAGCCGACTCCGCATCGCGACGCTGCCTCGCGCGTTTCTATGTCCAGGTCGAAGAGCACCTCGACGTGATCGCAAATAAAACCGACAGGGGAGACCACCACATCTTTGGCACCATCCCGGGAGGCCTCCAAGATGACATCGGTGATATCCGGCTCGAGCCATGTTCCCGGCGCGGTGCCGGCACTGCTTTGGTAGGCAATGGCGTGTGATTTTTTTCCAAGCACTTTCGCCACCCCGTCTGCCGTGCGGGCGAACTCCTCCTCGTAAGGAGAGGTCCTGGCCATCGAAACCGGTATGGAGTGGGCGCTGAAAATCAGGCGGGCCTGACTGAACCTTTCCGAACTCAATTCCTGGGCGGCGCGGCGAATTCGCTCTGCGTTCGCTTCAAGAAAACCCGGGTGGTCGCACCATGATGCCTCCAGATATTCCACCTTGGGGGCTGCGCCGCCGAGCGCCTCTCGTCCGCTTCGTACCTCTCTTTGGTATGCCTCCCAGCTCACCTTGGCCCGGTGAGGGGCCAGAATTATCCCCAGCGCCCGCTGGTGGCCCTTCCGGCCCATCTCGGCGAGGGTCTCCTGGACATAAGGCGTCCAGTGGCGAAAACCTACATATACGCGAAGAGAAACCCCTGCCTTCTCCAGGGCGTATTCGAGGGCGCCCGCTTGTTTCTGGGTAACAAAACTATAGGGGGAAAACCCGCCGAACATCTCGTAATGGTGGGCCACCTCCCGAATCCGCTCATCTCCGCCGGATCGCTCCCCGACAATACCATGCACATAACAAAAAGCCTCGCCGGGGCAGTCCTCGAACTTTCGGCAGCAACCCTTGGTTGGCCCCCCGAATCCAATCAGGAGAACCGAATCGAACGGTGCCATTAGTCTTCCGCCTTCCACTCGTGGACCACGTCGATCAGAAGCTTCACATTATCCACCGGGGTGCCAGGCAAAATGCCGTGACCCAGGTTGAATATATGACCCGGCCGCCCCCGCGCCAAGCGGAGAATGTCCTCAGCGCGCCCGCGGATATAGGAAGGCTCGGCGAACAGTACGCAGGGATCGAGATTTCCCTGGATAGCCACCTCCCCGAGGTCATCCCAGGCAGTGCCCAACCCAACACGGAAGTCGACCCCGATGACGCTTCCCCCGGCCTCGCGAAATTCTTCCAGAAATGTTCCCGTTCCCGTGCCAAAGTGGATTACAGGAACCCCCGGCGCAATCCCATCGATGAGAGCCCGGCTGTGGGGAAGGACAAATTTCCGATAGTCCTCCGGCCCCAGGCAGCCCACCCAGCTGTCAAAGATCTGGACCGCCTGCGCCCCCGCCTCGATCTGGGCATTGAGGTAACAAGTCAGCGCTCGGACGAGACGTTCCATCAAGGCGTTCCAGGCGCCGGGATCGCGGCACATCAAGGTTTTCGTATTGCCGAAGTTTCGCGATCCCCCTCCTTCGATCATATAAGAGGCAAGCGTGAAGGGCGCTCCGCAAAATCCGATGAGAGGCATGTCCGGCTTGAGCGTATTCCGGGTCATCCGAACCGCGTCGAACACGAACGAAAGACTTTCGGAAGAATCAATCTCCTTGAGCCGATCAATGTCCATTGCACCGCGAACGGGGTTGTGCAAGATCGGTCCGTCCCCCTTGGCGTATTCGAGGTCCATTCCCATCGGCTGGAGGATGAGGAGGATATCCGAAAACAAAATGGCCGCGTCGGCGCCTATGCGCTCGGCCGCGAAAACAGCCACCTCGGCCGCAAGATCCGGCCGCTTGCACAGTTCAATAAACGGTACCTTATTCCGGATCTCCCGGTATTCTTTCATGTAGCGGCCGGCTTGGCGCATGAGCCATACCGGTGTCACATCCGCCTGTTTCCGGCGGCAGGCCCGCAGAAAACGTGTGTTATCCCAATCGGAAATTGGGGCGTCCGAAGGAGTGGCCCCTGTGGGTTTCGGCATTTCCATCAACTCCCGGTCCAACGAAAGGGTCTGTCGCTCTTCCCTTATCTCCAGGCGAGCGAAGCGAGAAAAGTGTAATCGAATCGCGGTGAGGGGTACACTTGGAAGGGACGAAGATCGGCGGTCAAGCCGGCGAGAGCCCTAGAAAATAATCCGATCTTGGGATAAATACTAAGTAAGATATGGCCCAAGGAGGCGCTTTCTTTCCCGAAACTTCTCATTCAAGGCGCCATAGCCAAGTGGTAAGGCAGAGGACTGCAAATCCTCCATCCCCGGTTCAAATCCGGGTGGCGCCTCCAGAAGAATTACAGGGAGATCCAAATGGATCTCTTTTTTTTGTGTGCGTTTCACGAATTCCAACAAATCCAAAGGAGGGATATGGAGGGCAACCGAAAGTGGCCCAGAGAGGCGTTAAGAGGCGGACGATCCGGCACAATAACCGGCACAACTAAGTACCCCCGAGGTGGGGGTGTTCCTGGAATCGGACCCTGTACCAGTTCTACAACACCGAGCACCCACACCAGGGCTACAGGAACATGGGAAAACGCCCGGTTGACACGGTGGAGAGGTTCGTTAAATCGTCACGGAAGAAGGTTAGTTGAACAATGAACGCTTGTTGTCCAAATTGTTCTGACGACATACACTTTATTATCATGTTGTTTTCGAATCCCGGATTCGCCATCCCCTCGTAATGTTTATAGATGTCACAGGCGGGGGTGGCCCTCCGGTCAGGGTGGGTGGTTATTAGTCGGGATCGGGCCCCAGAAAGGGTTCGATCCGCCGCAAAGGGTTTGGTCAATAACATCTGCCCGCCCCTTTTGGGGGGTCCGCAGAAAGCCGACCGGCATCCACACCAGCCCAGGATTCCCGGTTGAAAAAACGGGAGAAGCGTCGGCCCCGGCAATCTCCCCGGAGGGAACTAGATGGACCCCCCCAACTACGCGCTCGGCATTCTTTTCGCCACAATTGCCTCGGCCTCGTGGGCGTCAGCCAATTTCCTCATCAAGCCGGCTTTGCGCGGCGCGCCTGTATTAAAAGCGACGGCTGCGGTCACGAGCATCAACGCCTCCTGCGTCCTCATACTCACGTTGGCCCTTTTCCCCCTCGCCGCATTTCGCCCCACCGAATCCCGGACTTGGATTTTCGTCGTTCTTGCCGGAACCCTTCATTTCGGAGTCTCCCGAGCGTTTATGAACGCCGCCATACAGCGCATCGGACCCAACCGCACCATCCCCGTGGCCAACAGTTTTCCGTTGATCACGGCCTATCTGGCGACTTTCACCCTCGGGGAGCCCCTGACTTGGCCCATCGTCCTGGGCCTCGTCCTCCTCTTCGGCGGGATTACCCTTATCGTCCGGGCCCAGCCAGCCGTTGACGAGCCGGACCGTCCTCCCGCCCCCTCGCGGACCATCGCGGGGTGGGTCTTCGCCGGGCTCACCTCTCTCCTCATGGGGGTGTCGGCCATTTTTTTCAAGATGGCCTCTCTCGACCTCCATAATCCTCTCGTCGTCTCCTCGCTGACGCTTTGGTGCGGGGCGGCGGTCGCCTGGATCATCGTCGGGGCATCGGGAAAAGCAAAATTTGACCCGATCACTCTGAAGGAGCCGCAGGGAGCCATTCCCGCCGGAGCCTGGAAATGGCTCCTCGCCGCCGCCGCTGGCCATTCGGTCGCCATCCCTTTCTACAATGGTGCTCTCACCCAGACCCTCGCCGTCCACGTGACATCCATCGCCTCGGCCCAGCCCCTGATCGCGATACCCATCGGTTGGATATTCATGCGCGAGGCCGAGAACATCACCCTGCGCCTGGTCGCCGGTGCCGCGCTTACCATAAGCGGTACGCTGCTCGTCATTGTGTAGGCGGCAATTCGGGGAAATGATTCTCTCGTTATCGCATGCGTTTTTTCATGAGAGTTGAAGCCCTCAGCAGGAGAATAAAGCATATATCGGGGTCCCCGCGTTCAGGATATTTTTTTGACGTGCCCCCCAAAAACCGGTCCAGGCCGAATGTTGGGATTATCGATATAGTTTCGGTTCTGGACGACAACCGAGGGAGAAGGTTTATTCCCAAGAAACACCACCCACCCGCGCATGTGCACGCGGGCCAACCATCATTTCCGCGTGGCCTATAACACAGTTCCCGAAGAGCATCTGGCCGGAGTCACGAATTTCAGGTAAAACTATAACGAGAGCGATATCGGATTCAGAAAAAAACGCCGAGCGCGTGACGGACCATCTCCTCGACCGTTTCGGCATCGCGGGAACCGAGTCCGATATAATCGATCGCTTTGACAAGGTCGCCGTCCAGGAAGTCGAGTCCTTTTTGGTCGCGATGCCGTTTATTCTCGAGGAGCGATTCAGGATTATCGATCTACTGGCGCGGGAGGTAATCCCCCGTGTGGGGTGAGCGCGGCTATTTGTAGCTCTTGATAAATTTTCCGCAAATTATCCCGCAGGTTTCATCCAGATTCCCTCCGTCCGTGGGTGACCAATTCCCTTCCCCATCGAAGCGCCCCATGCCGAGGCCAAGCGTCAGGGCCTTCGTGTCCGACCGTAAGTCATTGATTTTAAGAGGATCTATGGGTTCCCTTGCGGCGAAGGCCTTAGGCATGGTGCGGGAGCTCGGTTTTTTCCTTTTTTTGAGGGAGGCCAATCCGGCTGAATCTTCCGCCGCCTTTTCCTGACTAATAAGATTGATAACCTACCGAAAGTTGCTCCATCCCGGCCGATCGGTCATGGGGGGATTACCGATATGGGAAGATTCCCGGTCCGAGAGGTGAAATATGGGAAGATTTCAGCGTTTGGCGCGTGGACAACAAGGGGGTATTGCTCGATAATAAAGCCGCAAATCAGAAAAAATGAATAACGATTTTCTCCACCCAAGATGTCAAAGGGAGGCTCAAGGGTGGCTTCTATCACGCTCGAAAATCTAGTCAAAAAATTCGGCCCCAGCGTCACAGCCGTTGCCGGAGTAGATCTTGGTGTAGAGGACGGTGAGTTCATGGTGGTGGTCGGCCCTTCCGGGTGCGGAAAGACCACTACGCTCAATATGATTTCCGGATTTGAGGAGCCCACAAGCGGCACCCTGAAGATCGGCGATCGTGTCGTGAACAATCTCGACCCCGGCGACCGCGGCCTCGGCATGGTGTTTCAGGACCTCGCTCTTTTTCCCCACATGACTGTTTTCGAGAATATCGCCTTCGGCCTGCGCGTGGAAAATGTTCCGGACCCCGACGTGAATGAGCGCGTGTCACGGGTCGCCGACACGATGAAAATCAAGCCCCTTCTCACGAAGAAGCCCGCCCAGTGCTCAGGCGGGGAAGCCCAGCGGATAGCCCTGGCCCGCACGATTGTGACCGAACCCGAAGTGTTGCTCATGGACGAGCCGCTTTCGAGCCTGGACGCGAACCTCCGGGTTGAAATGCGGACCGAGTTGAAGCGCCTCCATGAGGAGCTGAAATCCACCTTTCTCTATGTCACCCACGATCAGGCCGAGGCCATGACGATGGCTGACCGCATCCTGGTGATGGAAAGCGGGCATGTTCAGCAGATTGGTACTCCCCTGGAAATTTACCGGAACCCCGTCAATCAATTCGTAGCCACCTTTTTCGGTCAGCCGACGATGAATATCATCTCCGGCCAGGTGCGCACAAACGGATCTGTCCTCTTTTCAAACGGTCACTTTGAAATGAACCTTTCCTTGCCTTCCGCGACCTCCCTTGGAGTCGGAAAAAGAGTCAATCTCGGCGTGCGCTCAGAGAACGTCGTCATCGGGGATGACGGCCCGGAGGGGAGAGTCAGGCTGATTGAGCCTCTGGGAGATGAAACCCTGGTTTTCTTCTCCAGCGGAAGCGAGGAGCTTATCGTGGCCAAGGTCAACGCGGAGCGGGAGTTTCGCCCGGGCGACCCGATTCGCTTTTGCTTCGATCCGTCGGGCGTTCACTTTTTCGATCCCGAAAGCGGTGTCCGATCGAGTTGACTTACGGGCTGTGATATTGAACGGCGTGGATTTCCGGGGGGGAGTAGAAGGAAACATCTGTTTCCGCTTTTTTCGAACCCCGCCGTAATCGCGTTACGGGGCTTGCGCGCATAAGCCCATTCATAGGCGGCTGCATCAGGTGTTCTGCGCCGTGCAACGCCGTATTCAAGGGAGGACCTTCAATGAAACGGTTTCTCGTGGGAACATTATTGTTTATGGGTCTCGCAGGGCTGGTGGCGTCGGTCGCTGTCGCCCAAGTGTTGCCCGGCGCGACGGTCGAGGAGAGGGCCATCAACGGGGCCAAGGCGTACATCAAAAAGCACAATCTGAAAAATCCGACTCAGACCATGCTTTTGATCTCGCTCTTCAAAAATTCCCAGCCCAAATTCAACAAGCAGTGGGAAGAACTCACCGGAATTAAGATGAAGTCCATCCAGTACGGCTACACCGACATTCCGGCGAAGATCATGGCGGAGGCCGTGGCCAAGACGGGGGTGTACGACGTCATCAACCACTTCCCCTATGTCATTCCGGACGCCGTGGGGGCGGGCGTTCTGCAGCCGCTCGATGGATACGCGAAAAAGGGCAAGCCCGATTTCTCGGGCATCGACCCCGGGCTTCGGGCCCAGCAGACGTATAACGGCACGCATTACTGGTTCCTTCTCGACGGCGACCACATCGCCCTGTTCCTGCGCACTGACATCATGAAACTGGGCGCGGCGGAATATAAGGCGAAGTTCGGCAAGGAGCCGGGTTGTCCGGATACGATGGCCGAGTGGGAGCAGATGGCGAAGTTCTTCCACACGAAGAAAGGCCAGACCCGCTGGGGCAAGAAGTTCGACAAACCCCTCTACGGCGCCCAGGCGTACCGGAGCATCAACTTCTCCTACCGCCACTTCCCGGCCTATATGGGGGCCCTGCTCTTCGACAAGAACATGAAACCCCAAGTCAACACCCCGAACGGCATCCGGGCCATCAAGGAGTTCTCCTCGATCGTGAAGTACATGCCC
>CAZUHN010000269.1:0-9217 GCA_964620535.1 uncultured Nitrospinaceae bacterium
CGGCGAAGCGGGAAAGATCCTCCTCGATGGCGATCACCTTTCCGCCGCAAAGGAGAACGTCCCGTTTCCCCAGGGGGGCGGGCGCGAAAACCTCCGCCCCCCGAAGGAGCGTGTGCGTCGTTGCCATGCGCTTTCCTCCTCAAAAACCCGAAAAGGGGGGAACCGCCTCGTCCCAGTGGATCGAAAACTCCTCACACATCCGGTCATGAGGCCCAACGGCGCGGAGCAGACTTTTCCAAACCCTGCCGCCCGCCTCGGCGTCCCACGCAGTCGGATGTTACTTCCGCACGGCCTCGCCGGGGCCGATGCACCAACAGAGGCCCGTGGGCGCCAACCCCCGCTTGACCAATCCCTCCGGGAAGGGCGCGGCCGGCGCGGGTCCAAGATCCGGGATGGCGCTCCCAGGGGTCAAACGCCCTCTTCGAAATAGCGTTTCACGGACGCCATCTTCTCGCGCGAGGTTAACAAATCGATCGCTGTCATAGCCATGGCCACCGCGCCCAGGCGGATGAGGTCTTTGCCGGGCCGAGAGCCCGCGGCCTCGGCGAACTCGTGCGTATGGGTGGAGACCTCAAGGGGGACCATCTTCACGTAGGGATGGATCGAGGGGACCTTCCAGCTTACGTTTCCCATGTCGGTGCTTCCGGAGTCGCGGCTATCATGAAGGTCGACCGGATCAGGTTCGACGCCCAGCGCGCGGAGGTTCGCCTCGAAGAGAGCGGTCATCTCAGAGTTGTACTTCATCGACTCGTAGATGAAAGGGTCCTGTCGGAACTCGACCCTCGCCCCGTGGGCCTGGGCGGCTCCCTCCGCACAGGCCTTCACCCGGCGCAGGAGTTCGGGGAGGAATTCCTTGTCCGGCGTTCGCAGATAGAAGTAGGCCGACGCGAACTCGGGGATGATGTTAGGGGCGCTTCCCCCGTGTGTGATGATCGCATGGATACGTGTGGTAGGGGGAAGCTGCTGGCGCAGAAGAGCGACGTTTTGGTAAGTAGCCACGAGGGCGTCCAGGGCGTTGATCCCCTTTTCTGGGGCGCCCGATGCATGAGACGGCCTACCATGAAAATCCATGAAGAGCCTCACCCGGTTCAGCGATATCCGGTAGGTGACATTGCGCTGAAAGGGGTGGATCATCATGGCGGCATCCACGTCGTCGAAGATGCCAGCGTCAATGAGCTTCACCTTCCCGCCGCCGCCTTCCTCGGCCGGAGTGCCGATGCTGAGGATGCGGCCCGGAAGATCCCCGGCAAACTGGGCCAGGGCGGCGGCCGCCCCCACGCCCATGGTGGCGATGATGTTGTGCCCGCAGGCGTGACCGAGGTCGGGAAGGGCGTCGTACTCGCTGATGAATGCAACGCTGGGGCCCGGCCCCCCCTGTCCTTTCACCTCGCTCTTGAAGGCGGTGGGAAGGCCGCCCGCCGCGCGCTCGACGGCGAAGCCTTGCGCATTGAGATATTCGGCGAGCCATCCCGACGCCTTGACCTCGTTGTAGGCGGTCTCGGGATTTTGGTGGATGAGGTCGGCGACCTCGCTAAGGCCTGGCATCAGGCCATCGACTACGGTGGGGACCTGAGTTTTGAGTGACTTCACGTCCATAGCGACCCTTTCAGATAGGATTGGCCTCAATTGTTCTCTTCGGGAAGACCTGTGATCCGCAATAATTCGATCTCATTAAATCCTACAGGAATATGCCTGTACTCCGAAAAAAACTCCATCCACGGTCAGGACAGGGAGGAAACAGGCGTTGCGGTTCAAATCAGGGAATACGCGATGAAGGCTGGCCGCGAGCGACCCGTTCCTCTATTCATTCCAAGAACTTGAGAAACTGGCCGACGAAATCGAAATTCACCAGCTCGATGTAGGCGTCGGTGAGCCTCTTCGTCAGCGGGCCGGAAATGCTGCCGTCGCCGACGGTGACTCCATTAACGGTCCGGACGGGGCAAATGCAGAAACTGGTCGAGGTGATGAAAACCTTGTCGGCGTTGTAGGCGTCGTACAGATCCAGGTCTTCTTTCACGACCGGGAGCCCGAGCTTGGCCGCCTCCTCGATGACCGTTTCGCGGCTGATGCCGCAAAGCACGTATTGATCCTTGGGCGTGTAAAGGGTCCCGTTCTGGACGAGGAAGAAATTGGATCCGAGTCCCTCCGAAAGGTAACCGCGCACATCGAACAAGATGGCTCAGGCCTTGGGATTGTGGCGCCGCGCCTCCTGATCGGCCACCAGCAGGTTCAGATAGTTATGGGTTATTACGCGAGGGCTGAACGACTCGGGCGGAACCCTCCGAATCGCAGGGGTTATGACCTCGAGCCCATCCCGAAATAGGTGGGCGCGCGCCTTTAAGGGAAGTGGCGTGCACTCCACAATGACGAACGGCCTCGTTGGTTGGGCGATGTCCCCATCCGGATGGTCGACCCCCTGAGAGATGCGCTGGGTCACCCAATAATCTTCGTCTTTGCCCAAGTGCGGTAGATTTCGTTCCAATACTTCTTCGGTGATCTCCATCAACTTCGACGGACTCAAGCCCGGGTCCAATTGCATGAAGCGAAACGTCCGGTAGAAGCGATCGATATACTCCTTCAGCTTAAAGATTCTATGGCCGAAGGTCCGCGTCGTGTCGAATGCCCCCTCCCCATATTTGAAGCTCCGGTCTCGGAACGAGATCAGGGCCTGACTCTCCGGCACGATCTCCCCGTCATGGTATACGACGCGCTCTTTGGGTCATTGTCCCATGGGTCGTCCTAACAAAAAGAGGGGAACAAATAATTCGATGAGCGGGCCACACTCATTCTACATCTTCAAGGGAAAAAATCTCACGGCGCAAAACCACGAGAAATGAATCGCTCAAAACGCTCGGAAGCGGATTCGCTTTCGGTCACCCGCCCCACCCATATTGGTTTCGGACGCGCTCCGGCGTCACGAGTTCCTCTTGGATATCTTTTCGGACGGAATCAGGCTCTCGCTCTCTCGGATCGCCAAAGCCTGACCCGCCGGGCAGCTCCAGCGTGATCCGCATTTTATCGTCCAGGTCGACAAAGATGCCTCCGAAGTGATCCTTCGCGGGTTTCCCTTGCGTCGCGCGGGTGTAAAGGCGCATGCGCTTTCCTGGAAGGCCGCCAAAAAGTCCAGGAGTATCGTGACGCAGGCCGGTCGGCCATACCCCGATGAGGTATTGACCTCCGGCTTCCTCGGGCCTCCGCCGAATCACGATTCGCTGACCTGGGGCGCCCCGATATTTCCCCGGCCCGCCGGAATCCGGCATGAATTCCTTCTCTTCGATGAGAAAGCCGGTGCGCATTTCGAACATCTCTACAGAAACATTTCCTGCATTCGTGGGGAAGAGCACGGTGGTCTGCCCATCTTCCTGGCTCGTGGCGCCCAGGCCCCCGCCCTGAAACATATGATCGTTAAAAGCGTCTCCCCGGCTCGTATATCCGTACGTCTTGAACGCGTCGGGAAAACCGGTATGCGATCGCACCTTATCCGGTATGAGCGGCGCGAGGGAACGCGAAAGAGCGGGATAGACGTTCCAGATGGTGCGGGTGCGCTGATTCACCGAAGCAGGGTGCGTGCAGTTCCACACGCTCCCTTCCGGCGCCCTGACGCTCAGGGGACGAAAGTCACCATCGTTCCCCGGCACGTCCGGCGTGAGGATGCATTTGACCAAATAGATGGTGTCCGCCGCCAAGATGCTGTAGGTCACGTTGGTCCCGCCATAAGGAAGCTGAGGTGGAGAGTCCAGGAACTCGACATCCAGGGCATCCCCTTTTACTGTAACCCTTACGCGGAAATAGAACGACTCTTCCAAGTCGCACCACTGCCCCCCTTCGTACACCCCGTCGGGCAGGGCAGAGATGGCCTGACGCAGCGCCCGTTCCGTCCGGCTTTGTATCTCCGTGGTCAACTCTTCCAGGTCCTCGAGACCATAGTCATCCATGAAATCCAACACCCGTTCCGCTCCCACTTGGTTCGCGCTCACCATGGCGTGAATATCGCCCAACACCATGGAGGGAAGCCGGACGTTACTCTCGATGATTGCGATCAGTTGTCCGTTCAAGCGGCCCTTGTCGCAAAGCTTGAGCGGGGGAATAAAGAGACCTTCATCGTAGATCTCCCGGGTTGTATGTCGGGCGCGAGTCCCGCCGATGTCCGCTACATTGGCCACACTCCCCATGAGGGCCACCACCTTGTCGTGATTGTTGAAAACCGGTGTCAAAATCGCGATATCGAACAGGTGTCCCGCGCACAACCAAGGATCGTTGGTGATCATGACGTCCCCGCGTTGCAAGGTTTCCAAGGGAAAGCGCTTCAAAACGGCTCTGGCTGTGTTCGGGAGAGCGAAGTTAAAGGAAGGCATGGATTTCCATGGCGTGACCACAACGCGGCCGCGTGGATCCAGAATCACGCATCCGTAATCGAGCGCCTCTCCCACCACGACGGAAAAGGCCGTCCGCCAGATGGTGACCCAGCACTCTTCTGCGACGCTGATCAGGCGCTGCCACATGATCTCCAGGTTGACGGGATCTTTCATGTGATTCAAGGTGGAACCCTACCCGAATACGTCCGAACCGGCCAGAAGATCGTTCGAATGGAGGAGGCGCCCTCGCCGGTGCAAATTCAGCTTCCTCGCAGGGGAGAAAAGCGCCCCGGAACGCGATGGAGAGGGAAGTAGGATAAAAGGAAATCTCCGGGGAGAAGGAAAGGAGACGACCCTCTCCTCTATATCTGCTTGGAGCCTCATGCGGGAATGGGCGCGAGAATGCCGACCTCCTGCAAAAGCGCCTGCAACTTTTCGGTGTCTTCGGGAGTGAGCGGCTGAACCGGCTCCCGCGGCACGCCGGCGGGGAAGCCGATGAGATTGAGCGCCGCCTTGAACGCCGAGGGGCGCGTGCCGACGTCCATCAAGAAACGAAATACCCGGGCCAGCGAAAGGTGGAGTCTGAGGCTCTCCTCGGACGGCTTCCCCGTGGCCAAAGAGCGGAACCGGGAGGCCGTCTCACCGAAAAGCTCGGGTCCGGTCGAAATGAAGCCGCGCCCCCCCAAGGCAAGACCCGGCAGTAAACACTCGCCCGAACCCACGAACACGCAGAAGCGCTCCCCGAAAACCCGGATGACGTTGGAAATATGAAACATATCGGAGGAAGCCTCCTTGAGACCCACGACGGAGACGGCATCGCATATCGCCCCGAGTTCCTCGACGCCTAGGTTGAGGCCGGTTCGGGTCGGCGAGTTGTAGACCACGAAAGGCAGGGGGACGGCTTTGTGGATCGTCTCGAAACGGCGAACGAGTTCCTTCTTCGTGGCCCTCAATACATAGGGCTGCGGGCCGGTCATGAGCGCGTCGATTCCGGCCTCGGCGGCAATCTCGGCGAATTCAATGGACTGACGGGAGGTCGGGGCGCTAGCGCCCATGAGGGTGGGCACCCGCCCGCCCACCACCTTTACGGTGGTTTCGGCCAGGCGCCTGCGGTCCTCGAGGGTGAGGGCCCACGCCTCGCCGTTGTCCCCCGCCACGCAGATACCGTCCGTGCGTACCTCATCGAGGTACCACCTCAGCCCTTCGGCATACGAGTCGATCATCAGATCGCCCGCCTCGTTGAAGGGCGTGGGGACGGCGGGAACGTGACCTTCAAAGCGGTGGCCCGGCTCTCGTTCTTGGCCCATGACTTCATTCCCCTCAATCGGCTGGTCTTATTGGGGCTTCTCCTGCTCCCCCTGCTCCTGCATCAGGCGGCCCAACCTCTTCGCCATCAGGCCGAAGAATACCCTCGGGTCCCTGATTCTTCGCAGGCTTGACGCGATGCCTCGCGTCCTCGGGGGCGTGATCCAATGACTTCATCGTATTACTCCCCAGAGATAAGTTCCGAGGTTTCCTTATGCGCCTCGATATTAATATCATACCGATTAATCAGCGCATCGACATTTTCCCTCGGATGGCCTCAACATAATAATCGTTGGACCAGTACACGGGAATGATAAAATAGGTGAGGAATCCTCGGTTGCCGATAAGTGGGGAGGGTGCGCGGATGACCGAGGAAGGTGGCTAAGGCAATAAAATAAGCATAAACAATAATTTAAAAGTGACAGTAGAGGTAGTCAACGGCGAACCCTTCTCCCCGAATTCCCTGTTTAACAGGGAAAATACAGGGAATTTTTTCAATTTTTAGAGGCCAAACCCCCCATAAATCTCCGAAATTGCCTGCGCTTAAAGAGTGTGGTGGATTCAGCTCCAATTGTCGAACAGGGAATTATCAGGGAAATGGCTTAACAGTTATCTGCTATATATAGAAATTCAGGTTCGTTCGAGTTTTTGGACAGGACGGGAAGGGACACTTGCCCCCCACGTACACAGCAGGGAGGGGTCCGGTACCGAAAGCATTATCTTACAGAGAAGGGGGGTAAACCCTGTATCAGATATTGACTCAACCTCAAGAGAGGAGAAACCGAAAATGGGAACTTTGGACGGAAAGGTGGCGCTGGTGACTGGAGCCTCTCGAGGCATCGGCCGGGCCGTTGCCCTTCGGCTGGCGGGGGAGGGGGCGTCGATCTACCTCGGGGCCGACGGCACCGAGGAGGAACTGGAAGGGGCGTCCGCGGCGTGCCACAAGGCGGGCGGGGCCGAGACGCCCTGGGGGATCCATGACCTCACCCAGCGCGATGCGGCCGAGCAGATGGTAGCCGCGGCGCTGGAGCGCTTCGGCAGGGTGGACATCCTCATAAACAACGCGGGGTTACGCGCCCGAAAGGCCTTCGGCGAGTTCACCCATGAGGACTTCGACCGCCTGGTGTCGGTGAATCTGCGCTCGCCGTTTTTCGCAAGCCAGGCCATCTTGCCCGCCATGCGTGCCCAAGGGGGGGGCTGCATCGTCCACATCGCGAGCACGCTTGGGCTCGTGGCCTCGCGCTATGGGGCGATCTACAACCTGACCAAGGCTGGGCTCATTCAACTGACTCGCTCCATGACGCTGGAACTGGCCGGAGAGGGGATTCGAGTTAACGCCATGTGCCCTGGTCCCGTTGATACCGAGGGCTTTCTGGCGGGCCGCAATCCTGGGGAGCTCGAACAGCGCGCGCGAGACGTACCCGCGGGTCGCTTCGGCACGCCTGAGGAGGTGGCGGGGGTGGTGGCCTTCCTGGTCTCGGAGGACGCGGCCTATGTCCACGGCCACCCATTGGTCATGGACGGGGGGTACGTGGTCCACTAAGAGGCCATCTGCACCCCAAAACTGCCCCGACCGATAAACCCGTCACACTTCCAGGAGGGCACCTCCACCGGCCCAGAGTCCTAAGGGAACTGTGCTCCGCAAAAACTCCATCCACCGTCAGGCTGCACGCGGGACGATGGAGAAATGGGCCTTCTCGGCAAGTTCCTTCGCCCACGAGGCGACCTGCGAGGTGACGCGGGCGGCGGCGGAGATCCACGGCGGGATGGGAGTCATGCGCGAGCTTCCCATCGAGATGTATCTGCGCAACGCCTACAACATGCTCCACAGCGACGGGGGCATCATCGTGAAGAAGCTGAAGGTAATGAGTCGGCTTTCGACGAGCGCCCAACCGGGAAGTGAAGTCGATCTCGAGGAATAAAAGAGGGGGGGTCTTGGTCCATCGAATCTTTCGCCTTTCATTCCGTTGAAGATTCTTGCTACTTGGCCGAAACCATTTCCCTATTCTGCAGAACAGAGAGGCATGCACAGGCTATTCAGTCTCCAAATGCCTAGGGAGCGGATTTCACCGCCTGCGTTTCTGGCTGAAAAATCTTTGATTCGGGTACGATGCAAACTTTCTCTGCGGCCTCGTCGAAAAAGTAGCCAGAGCCCCCTTCACTGACGATTTGTAAAATCTTCTCTCCATCGAGGATCCGGATCCCTCCCAGTACGTCCACGCCACGCTCGAAAAAGGGGAGAGGCCAAGGGGAGGCGGTGGGACCCGCCATCACCACCTTCCGCGCCCTGCGGGCCGCGGCGAGAAGGTCGTCAACCCCCCCCTCAACGAGGGCGGAACCCGTCATGACAACGATGCTCGCCTTGGAGAGAACTTCCGCGGCGCGCTCGGTTGACCTCCAAAAAAGGGTCTCGTCCGGATTGAGCGCTTCCGAGTGCTTGTCCAAGATCCAAAGTTCGCGGACGCTTCCCTTAAGCCGCTTAATGAATGGGGTGAAGCCTCCCACCATGGCGACGGTGTCTTCTCTTTCCACACAGGCGGCGTCCAAGGCGTCCGCCCCGCGGAGGACTTCCACGCCCGCGGGAGGGCGGGACGCCATCGCGAGAGCCGAGAGGGCGTTCAGCACGGCGACACCCAGGGCACGGCGAAGGGGAGAGGTAGTTAGGGCGTAGCCGGAAAGCTGCCAGGCGTCTTGTCCTCTGATTTTCCCCGCCTCGGGGGCCGCCGCGGCAGAGCGCGGACAGCAAACCGATTCGGCGAGCCCCCGGGGGGTGAAGGCGACGCCGACGTGCCCGGTGGAAAGCCGGACGGCCGTATAAAAGACGCCGATTCTCGCATCGGAAACTTTCACGGCTTCACTGGAAAGAGTTTTCTTAAGATCCGCGATCCAGGCTTCGACCGCTTTCATCTCGGGCTCCCGTCAGGCCGGCGTACCTGTCTATGGCGAATTGCTAATAATGTAGCAATTTGATGAAGGCTCGTGATGACTGGTTGGCGGTGGAGGCAGTCTCCTGCGAACCCTTCTCCCCGAATTCCCTGTTTAACAGGGAAAATACAGGGAATTTTTCATATTTTCGGCCTCATATTCAGCTGATTTTGCTAAAAATACCTCGTCAAATAAGGATTTTCTGAACTTTCTCTCAAAATCGGAACAGGGAATAACAGGGAATTATCAGGGAATTGAGATCCAGCCAGCTCCCATCTCCCCACAATTACTAATTCGCCACGCACAACCTGTTCCTTATATTCCGGCTGCGATTATCCCTTCGCCCACTCGTCCAGAAAATCAGCCACGAACTTCATGTTATCGCGGATGCCCTCGACAGTGATGTACTCGTCCGGCTGGTGTAATCTCCCGCCGTGTCCCGTGCCCACAAATATGCAAGGCAATTGCAAAGGGTCACGGTTGAAATAGCCAAAAGGAGCGACGGCAGGCGTCGTCGGCCAAATAATGTACTCCTTGCCTTGCCTCTGGATCGCTTTGATCGCTGCCTGGTGACCTGCCCCCCCAAAACCGGTCCAGGCCGAATGAGAGGATTTTCGATATAGTTTCGGTTC
>CAZUHN010000270.1:0-8357 GCA_964620535.1 uncultured Nitrospinaceae bacterium
GTCGGTGAAGCAGGATCCCGGTCACCGAGGCCCAAAACCCGAGGAAGGACGGAGAGGCCCTCCTCCGCGAACAGGGCACTGCTGTCGACCTCAGTTGACATCTTGTACGGCAACATAGTTGCCCATCACCAAAACATCTAGACCTGATTTCAGAAAGCAATTCACTGCGTCTTGGGGGGTACAGACGATGGGTTCGTTTTCGTTGAAAGAGGTATTAAGAAGAACAGGAACACCCGTTCGTTCAGCAAATGCGGTGATGAGCTCGTGGAATTTGGGATTTTCCTCCCGGCTCACCGTCTGCACCCGCGCTGTCCCGTCCGCGTGCGTTACGGCAGGGATCACCGCCTTTTTCTCCTCGCGCACATCTGAGACCACAATCATGTAAGGCGTACAAGTGTCCGTGTCGAAGTACTCGTGAGCACGCTCTGCCAAAACCGCAGGAGCGAAAGGCCTGAAGTACTCCCTACGCTTGATTCGCTCGTTAACAATGTCCTTCATTTCCGCCCTGCGCGGATCCGCAAGCATGCTCCGATTTCCCAGGGCACGGGGGCCTCCCTCCATCCGCCCCTGAAACCACCCCAAGATTTTGCCCTCGGCCAGTTGGTCGGCCGCGAAGGCCGCAGAGTTTTCCATCTGCTCATAGGAGATACCGCCCCCCTCCAGCGCAGCGCGGTACTCTTCGGAACTGAAATCAGGCCCAAGGTAGAGGTGGTCCATTTGATACTTCCTAGGAATTCCGTCCAGTTGATGGGTGAGGTAATAGGCGCTGCCGAGCGAACCTCCTGCGTCGTTCGCGATGGGCTGAACAAAAACTCGCTCAAAGGGTCCTTCCTTGATGAGACGGCGCGTCATCAGGCAGTTGAGGGCCACGCCTCCAGCCAGGCACAAATTTTGTGATCCTGTCATCTGGTGCGCTCGATGGGCCGCCTCAAGCAAGATGTCCTCGAGAACCATTTGAAGACTCGCCGCCAAGTCCTGATGACGGGGCGTGATTTCGTCATCTTTCTGTCGGGGCGGACCGAAAACCTTGCGCATGCGAGGGCCTGCAAACGCATTTACACCATGTGTGTGAAAGTTAAAGTATCTTAAATCGAGTTGGAGATGATTTCCCTTCCACACAATAGTCTCTCGGATTTGATCGTAAAAAGTAGCCTTTCCGTAAGCCGCGAGACCCATTACCTTGTATTCGTCTGTCCCCACCCGGAAGCCCAAAAATTCCGTGAAACCGCTGTAAAAGCCTGCGAGTGAGTGCGGGTAGCGAGAGAATTCGCCCGGCTCCCCGAAATTCTCGATTCTATTCCCTCGCCCTCGAAGAACCACTGTCGAGGGACCGTCGCCAGCAGCGTCGATTGTGATAATAGCGGCTTCCTCAAAGGGTGAAACGAAAAAGGCGGAGGCTGCGTGGGAGAGATGATGAGGAACGTAGACCAGCCGAAAGGAGGCACCTGGGGCCCTGTGCTCGCTGCGGACGATGTTCCTCAAGCCCCACATGGACATCATGCGTTGGTAAGGAGGTACGTACGCAGCCCCCCTCCGCAGGAGCGCCAAGCTTCGAGGAAAATTGCGGGCCGCCACCCCTAGATTAAACCAAAAGTAATCCCATGGCCTGATGTAATAAGCAACGGCATCAACATCTTCGAGGCGGAGTCCACCCTGGCGAAGGCAGTATTCCACTGAGTGCTTCGGATAGACACCGGTTCGCTTCGCCCGGTTGAATCGTTCTTCTTCGGCGAATGCAATCAGTTCACCATCTTGGACAAGACATGCAGAGGAATCATGGAAAAATGCGGACAATCCCAAAACCGAGCTCAATGAGAAACTCCCAAGCTACTTTAACGAATCCCCGAAAGTTTTGACTACATCTTCGTCCCGGCCAGCAACCAGATTCCTATCGCAACCGCGCCGATCCCTGCCATCTGCGCAGAAGCCAGCCGCTCCCCGAACAGCCACCAGGAGAGAACCGCCACCAGCGCGAACATCACCCCCGTGTAGAGGGGAAGAGCCACGTTCAGGGGAGCTCTAGTCAGCAAAGCGAACCAGCACAAGGTAGCGATGATTTGGCTTCCTACGCCCACCCAAAGACGAGCGTCTGCGAGATAGGTCCGGACCTGCAGCCAGCCCGGGTTGAGGCTCCCTCCAGCGAAGATGGATTTAAAAAATAGCTGCGAGGCGGAATTGAAACCAATCACCGCCACCAGCAAAAATGGGTACGCTTTCACGTCTCTCCTCCTGAAATGCTCGTTTCCGAGCCGGTTTTTTCAGAACCCCGATCCGCCTCTCCTTCCGAGCGTTCGGGCGAATCGGAAGTCGTCCACAAAAAAATGCGGTAAGATCTCCCGCCTGAGTGAGATTCGCTTTGAAGCTCGAATCTCGCTTTACGGTACATTCGAGTGGAAGCGATGTTGTCGGCCAGGGTCTTCGCCCAGCATCCAGGTTCGCCTGCCGTTCGGACCGCATCCGTAAATGCTGTAGCCAAGCGAAGGCCACTCCCTCGGCCTTGCAGCTTCGGGTCGACTCCAATATAAACGAGTTCCGCCCGGCAAGGTGCCTCCCTTCGCCCAAAAACGTCCGCAACGGCTGTAGCAACTCGCACAAGCACCGCCCATTGTGTCAGGGCTACCTTGAGGATTCCCTTCAAGATCTCCAGCGGATGCTCCCGCAACAGTCGAAGATACCCGCCCCGGCCATGTGCGTCTCCCACGACGAATCCGGCAACCGATCCCTCTTCTTCAGCTACGATGCAGAAGGATTTGTGATCCTCAACGTAGCCACGGTAGAACACACGCAAAAACGAAGGACCCAAATAGGTGATGACGTCATCGGGAAAGCATTCCAGGTGGATCTGCAGGATCTTTTCTAAATCCGCAAGTGTGGCCCGACGTGTTTTCAACGGAGTCCTTCGACTATCTGGACCAACGTTCGGCACGGGATGTCTTTCAGAAAATCCATCATCTGTTTCCAAAACTCCCAACGCTTGGCAATGATCCCGGGATGGACGTTAAAGACGAAACAACCCTCCGCCTGTCGGACGACTTCCCATACTTGCCTGACACAGGCCATCCCCTCCTCCAAATTAAAAAGATGATCACGAAAAAGGGTGCTATCCTGAAGGACAAGAGGAATTTCGACCATAGAACTCCCTGGAAACCGGTATGGCCAGGGTGGAACCTCACCCCCCCATACGGTCTGCCCCACCACCAGACTGCTATCCGCTGAGAAGCCGAGCTCCAAAAGAATCTCATAAAGTCTGGGACTGGTCGAAAGTGCGGGAGAGCGAAACGCGCGAACTTCAACTCCGAGGGCATTCCGCGCACGCAGTAATGTTTCGCGAATGAGTGACTTCGGACGATACGCCAACGCGGGATCGTGGTCCCATCCGTGCAGACCTACCTCGAAGCCGCGTGCGGTAAGATCCTCTAAAAGCGCCCTCTCAGGACGATAACCTCCGTTCGCCAAAAAATGGAAGGTTGAACGCACACCCGCCTCTTCTTCCAAGTCCGCAATCCGAGGCACAAAGGCATACCCTTCCACCCAATCCACGTCGTGGGTCAAATAAATTGCTGCCTGAAAATCCACTGGACGAGGAAATGGGAGGTGAGACGAGGCAGAAAAGTCTCCATTGGGGAGCGGCGTGGGAGGTAAGATCCACTTGAGGAAATCGGTGAATCGGACCCGTCCGGTTGGCGTCAGCCGAAGCAAAACCTCATAGGCCATCTTCCGGCTCCAACGCTCAAAAAGGCCTGGCCACAAAGGCTGCCCCTCAGAGTCTGGTGCCTCTAGCTTTAAGCGCCCATTCATCGCACCGCCTTATTCGGCTAACCACGTGCCTTCCGCGCTTCCACCACCCAGTAAAACCCTCCCCATACCGCGCATACTTTGTCCAATGCAAGAAGGATAGTGCGAAGCGACTGCCATCGGAAAAACGCAGGAACGAAATCCCACAGTCGCGAGAATCCAGGTTGTTCGGTACGAAGCGATATGGATTCGAATGACGACAAGATGGGCATTAGCGTCCGCCTGCTGTAGAGTTTGAGGATGGGACAACCAAGAAGCTCATGAAGAGACGTCCCACGAACGTCGTTTCCCTTTCCTCCCAAACGGCCGACTAGACGTTCATAGGTCCATCCCGATTGTCCGACCAGCCGATCCAACAAGCTCACCACCACCCGAATTACACGGACCGCATAACCCTTCGGACAGTGCAGCCGGTACAACATGATAATAGCCTTTCCGTCGGGTTTGAGAACCCGATGAATTTCTCGGAGCGCTTCGCCTGTGCCTGATGTGTGGTGAAGTACCCCGATGGAATAGACCAAGTCGAAAGAAAAGTCTGGAAACGGAAGCCGTTCTGCATCGAAGTTCAAAAAGCGGACCCTATCTGGCACGGACCCAAAGAGGTTTGTTCGCGCTTCACTCACCGAGACATAGGAGAGGTCGCCAGCTACCACTGAGGACGCCCCCGCCTGCAGGGCAAGGTACGTCTCCACGCCCTGCCCGCAGCCCACCTCGAGCGCTTTCCTCCCGGAGAACGCATCCGGCGTAAAAATCCGACTCACATACGGCTCGGCCTCCAGGAGCCATTCCATTCGTTGCTCCATGGAGGACCATTCCCCGGTGCAGGGATGTCCGTCCCAGAAGGAGCGAACTGCTACCTTGGTGTCGTGCTGTCCCATCTCAAACCTGCTTCGTGCCTTACTTTCGACTCTCTGAAGAAGATGCAAAATTGGCGGTTGTAATCCATGTCGAACCACATGGCGAAGAAGAGTGACTGCACACCGGCGATGAGCAACAGGGAACTCAAAACGATCCATCCCACTTCAAGTCTATCCGTCGGGGGAACAAAGACGCCGGTATTATAATAGAGGATGGCTACTCCCAGCAGAATGCCCGCCGGAAGGAGGATTCCAGCCAGGGCGTAGAAAAAGACCAGCGGGTGAAAATCCCGAATCACGTACTTCTGCCACATCCTTCGCAGGAATCGCCGCCCAAGAAGAGAAGCGATGGTGAAGCATACCTTCCAAATGCGCATGTCGGATCGTTCCCCGATGTTGTAGAGGGGCTTCACTGGGACGTCCATGACCCGCAAGGACTCGATGTTGAGTTGAACCAAAATGTCATTGGGAAAACCATACCGGGGGTAGAGGCCGTTTAGGTCAATGGCCTGCAGGCATTCTAGGTTAATCGCTGTATAGCCGCACTGTGAGTCCGCGATGTGCCAGTACCCAGAGGAAATCTTCGTCAAAAGGGAGAGAACCGAGTTCCCTAAGAAGCGGACCTTGGGAATGTGCTCCCAGGCCCTAGGGACCAGAAAACGATTTCCCTTGACGTAGTCAGCCTGCCCTGCGAGGATCGGCCGAATCAAAGACTCCAGCTGGGCCGGGTCCATTTGTCCATCGCCCGCCATGACGGCAGTGACGTCTATCTCTTGATCCCGTGCCCACTTGTACCCCGTGACGATGGTGGCGCCTACTCCTTGGTTTCGTTCGTGGAAGATCGGAATCAACCTGGGAGCCATCGATTCGGCGAGCTCGTTAAGGACGGCTGCCGTTCGATCCTGGCTGCAGTCGTCTACGACGATAATATGATCGACGAACGAGGGCATGCTCTCTACCACACTGCGGAGCATCCGCTCCTCATTGTAGGCTGGGACCACCACTGCGACTCGTTTGCCTTCAAACATGCAATTCACTCTCCCACTGGTTCGGCACCGTCTTCCCGTCCAGCACGACCCGGCACCAAAGCTCTAAGATCAGCAAACTTACCGCTTTCTTGTCAGAGGTCAATTCCCCGTTGCCGAACTCGGCCACAATGCGTGCAATTGCATTCGGCCGGAAAATCCCGCGTCGTCGTACAACCTCATCACTCAAACAATCACCCATCAACTCCCTCAGAGCACCGTAATAGCCAGCCTCCAGAGGTATATAGAACGCTTGCTTCTTACGGCCTGATTGCTCTGGGCCCAGCAGTTCAGCCGCCACATCGCGAAGTAAAGCCTTCTCTCCGCGCCTCGGGGAGAGTACATTGTCTGATAGCCCGTAGGCGAATTGTATCAAACGATGATCCAGAAACGGAACACGGCCTTCGAGCGAGTGAGCCATGGTGAGGCGATCTAGCTTGAACAAGATGTTCGAGGGCAGCCAAGGGGCCCACTCATTCAAGATGAGGGTCCGAAAATAGTCCCCGTTTTCCTCACCCAGCAAGCGGTAGATCTCCGACTTTCGGCGTCCCTCGGTGGCCAGTTCCGGGAGGACCATCGCCTCCAAGTCACGGGGCAAGAACAGGGAAGCGAAATAATCGTAAGAGGCGGGCCGGGAGGTACGGACCGATAAGAGATCCTTTAGCCGCCTGCGGCCCTCCCGTCCTAAAGAAGCGGGGTACCGGAAAAATTTATCCAAAATGGAAACAGGGATCCACTCCACGATTGACCCAGCGGCCCCGAGGGCAACTCCCATAGCTCCTCGGCTGAGTCGGTCGAGCAGGTGAAGCATATGCTGGTGCCCGTAGCCGCCAAAGAGTTCGTCCGCCCCCTCGCCCGTCAGAACCATCTTCACCTTCGAGGCGGCGAACTCAGCGAGAAGAAACATAGGAAGAATGATCGCGTCACCCACCGGAGAATCCAGTGCGGCAACCGCTTCGGGTAGCCTTTCCAAGTCTTTGGGAGAAACTCTGACAGCGTGATGCTCGGCACCAAAACACTCGGCCACCTCGCGGGCACCTTCCACTTCATCTTGCGCATCCCCGAATCCCACTGAAAAGCACTCAACAGGCTTCGAGAGATGTTGACTCATTAGACCTACCACCGTTCCAGAATCGATACCCGCACTAAGAAAAGAGCCAAAGGGGACATCGCTCATCAGGCGCAACCGAACTGAATCTTTCAACAACTCGCCGAAGCGCTCGGCTGCTTCGTGAAAGGATAGATTTTGCACTTGTTGATCTGGGGAAGGAGACCAATATTTCTCTATTCTCACAAGCCCCTGGTGCACAGACATGCGGTGGCCTGGCGGCAACCGGTGTATTGATCGAAGCAAAGTGTTCGGTTCAGGAACATAACGGTATTTCAGGTAGTCTGTTAGCGAATCCGCATCCAAGGTGCGATCAATCTCAGGCCAAACAAGGATTGCTCGCGTTTCGGATCCAAAAATCAAGTGGGGACCCACCTCAGCATACATCAAATGTTTAATGCCCACCCGGTCCCGAAACAGCCAGAGTGTTTCCTGGCGTCCGTCCCACAGGGCAAAGGCGAACATGCCGTTAAGTCGATGTACACAGTCTGGCCCGAACTCTTCGAAGGCGTGGACAATCACCTCGCCGTCGGTTCGCGAAGAGAAAATATGGCCTCGTCCTTCGAGCTCCCGCCGAAGGTCCAGATGGTTGTAAATCTCCCCGTTCAAGATAAGCGCGACCTGACCATCTTCGCTGAATAGTGGTTGCTGCCCACTTTCGACATCGATGATGGCAAGGCGGCGATGACCCAAGTGGACTTTACCGGGAATCGAGAAGTAACCCTCTCCGTCAGGGCCTCGGTGGGCCAAGCTCGCGGTCATGGCGCCGAGGAGACCTTCCCGTCGCGGGCCGGTGTACCCGCAGATTCCGCACATCGGCTTACCTCCCGAACCAACCGCGGGAATGCTTTACCGGGAGCTGGTCTTTGTCGACACTCGTGAGGGCATTCAAGGAAGCTTTCGCCAGAAACTCCTCCCGCAGAAATCCTTCATGCCGGTTCTCGAAGGGCGCTTCCGTGGCCAAGGCCTCGAGGCCGGTGAGCTCCACCTCATTGCGCGTAGGCAGAATCTCGACACTCACCCGTGGGTACCATCCCCCCACACTCTCCTCGACTGTTATCTCGACGAAGTATCCTTTGTAATTGAATTTAACGATGGGTTTCTGACGAGAGCTCAATGATCCGAATCTCCCCGGGCGTTCGCAGATGACTCCAACGCTTTGTCCGCGACCGCAACAGTCTTCTGTCCCTGAAGGACCCTCTCCCGGCTCCCGGCCGAAGCGGAAATTTCATTCACCAAGAGCTCCCGGCGAAAGCCCTTTGCGGCCCGAAAAACAAGGAAGTAGGACAAGGGCTTAGCCGGATTCGCGAATACATCGCAAACCAGATGCACCAAGGCCGCCAAGAAGGCCACCGTCACCCACGATGGCCCCCCGACCCAAATTTGCCACAACGCCGCGGCGCCCAAAAGCTCAAAACTGTGAAACATCATAAACAATTGTTTGCGCCCCGACTGGTAGGCACCGTCCAAGAAACGCCCCCAGAGGAGCTGCACTCCTCCCCGCCACCCGAAGGGTACGGCGTAATCCAAGACGTGGTCCAGGTCGATGGCCCAACTTGTTAGAAACCAAGC
>CAZUHN010000271.1:0-1696 GCA_964620535.1 uncultured Nitrospinaceae bacterium
CAGTACTTCAACCAATCCTTGCCGCCGAAGTACTGGCGCCACAGCACATCGAAACGCCCCGACAGGTAAATGTACGCATAGGAAAAATCGCTCAAAAGGGATGTTTTTTCCCTCGGCACTTCCTCCGCATCGTTAATGAAATAATTGAGAACCACGACATCCGGAGAATATTTGTGCCCCTCGGCAAGGAAATATTCCACCTCCATTTCCGTGTTGTAGTTTCCCACGCCGGCGTTGATGACCTCGAAGCGGCGCCCATCGGAAATCCCGTTCAAAGACCTTTCAAGTATCTTGGAGACGGTATCCTCCAGCCGCACCCCCCACCCGAACGTCACCGAATCCCCAAGCATCAATATGCGAAGGGTTCCGTCGGGTTTGGCGTAATCATATTCCGCGTCCCTCAATTTCCTGGAGTTTACGGCCACATCCACACCCATCAGGTGCGCGGAAGAATTGGCAACATGTTCGTGGCCGAGATTCCGATTTTCCGTCGGACGCTTCAATTCCCGTGCATATTTCCACATTTCGATATCGAAATCGCGGGCGTCATCCACAATGAACCTGACGGACACTTCCAACAGCGCCGCAAGCAGGACAAGCACCGCTACGACAACAAGCATGTCGCGGAGCGGATTTCGATCCTGAAAAAGGTTATCGGTCGCTGCGTTCTTTTTCATCGGATCTAGGCGCCGGCTCCTGGAAGGGTTTTGCCATCATATCGCGGTGGCGGAGTAAGCCATGGATCAGGCCGATACGGCCGCGGCGAATGTTTTGCCAGGAGCGGCGAGGATAATTCAAGTCGCCGATGGCGCGGAGTCAAATCCGCGCCGCCGCCATTCAAAGACACGGATTGCAGGACCTCCACGTTTTCGGTGGGCGTCTTTAAAAAAACCCGTATAGGAATCGGACGTTGATGGGCTCATCGGTCAGGAAAAAGACCAAAACAAGCAAAAGAAAAACGATGAGGACCGGGTAAAGAATAAGCTTAATCATTGGTTTCCCGCTCGGCGCAGGTCGCAGTAGATGAAAGCCTTGGCGTTGTCAAGATGCCCCGACCGGTGGGCGAGACGGAGATGGCTTTTGACCCTCGTCTCCTGCCAATGAAGCCAGGTGTCTTGGAATCGTCCGGCCAACAAACAAAGGAGTTGCTCGAGGCCTTGAGGGCACCCCTGGCCTGACCATCAATCCGCGCCCCTTCGCTCCGGTCGATGCGAGCCTAACTTAAGACGTGGTATCGTTCGTGGGGGCGGACAGAGCGCCTTGTACTGTCCGGGTGCGGGGTGGAGCAATACGTTCTTGCCCCTTGAAAACTCTGGACTTAGGTTACGCATCGGTTTCGATCCTGTCCGCGAACGTCGGGCGCGGTTCGGTGGTTTCGGCGCGGATCAACTGGGTGTTGTTGCCCGTTGATTTGAAAATTCCATCGATATTCGGAATATCGGGCGTTCCCCATGGACCAGTCACGTTACCGAGCCGATATCGACGGCCTCAGGGCGATCGCTGTCTTGGGCGTGATGCTTTTTCACATTGGAGACGAAACCTTCCGTGGCGGTTTCGTCGGTGTCGATGTCTTTTTCGTCGTCAGTGGGTTCTTGATCACGCGCATGATCCGGGACGAAATCGGCAGGGGAGTGTTCAGCTTCTCGAATTTCTATGTCCGACGGGCACGCCGCCTTTTCCCCGCGTTGTACTTCAC
>CAZUHN010000272.1:0-16713 GCA_964620535.1 uncultured Nitrospinaceae bacterium
CGGAGCCGGATGGCAGGAGAACGAGCACCGGGCCTACGGTCTTCCTTTCTACACCGCGGGGGAGCGGCTCCGCCGGCTGGAGGAAGCCTGCCAGATTCTTCTCTCCCTCTGGACGCAGCCGAAGACCACGTTTAAGGGAAAATACTACCGGCTCGAGGACGCCCCCCTATTCCCCAAGCCCCTGCAAAAGCCCCATCCAGAGCTTCTCGTCGGGGGCGGCGGAGAAAAAGTGACCCTCAAGATCGTCGCCCGCTATGCCGACCACTGGAACGGTTGGGGGGGATCCGAAATTATGGCGAAGAAAATCCGGATCCTGGAGGAACACTGCGCGACGGTGGGCCGCGACCCGGCCGAAATTTCTCGGTCCGCCAATATGACGCTGCTCATCACCGAGGACGAGGGCGAGATCTGCCTACTGGTTAAATCCTTCATGAAGCGATTCGACACCGACGAGGAAACAGCGCGGAGATCCATCTTGACGGGAGGCGTAACGAAGGTTCAGGATACGGTAGCGTGCCTTCGAGAGGCCGGGATCGACCAGCTTATCGTCCCCTCCTTCATGCCCCTTCCGATCTCACTGCCCTCCTGGAACTTCGAGCAACTCGACCGCTTTATCTCCGAGGTGGCCCCCGCCTTCCAATGAGAGTCTGTCCGATTTGTCGGCCAGAAGATCCCGAAGCGTGATTATTAATGAAAGTTGATCCCGCCGTCCACGTTGAGAATCTGGCCGGTGATAAAGTCGCTGTGCTCTGAGGCAAAAAAACAGAAGCGCATCGGTTAGGTCTTCCGGATACTGTTTACGCTGAAAGCATCTGGCCTGGGCGAATTCTTCGGCGTAGGCAGGATCGATCTCCTCCGTCATTTCGGTCTGGGTCAGGCTGGGCGCGATGACGTTCACCGATATATTGTCCGGCCCCAGTTCCCGGGACAGGGAGCGGGTGAGGGAGACAATTGCCCCCTTTGAGGCGCCGTAGTGGACAAACAGCGGAGCGCCAGCGAAATAAGTGCCTGAGGCCATGTTGATGATTTTTCCATAATTTTGTTTTTTCATCTGCGGATAGACCGCCTTCGCGCATAACCAGGCGCCCTTCACATTCACCGCCATCATTTTGTCCCAATCCTCTTCCGTGATCTTGTCGAATCTCTGGCGTATCTTTTTCTGGTAACGCCGGACGAGCGCGGCATTGTTGACGAGAAGGTCGATTTTCCCCCACCTGCCGGTAACCTCACGAGCCATCTCCGCGGTTTCTTTTTCGACCGAAACGTTGACTGCGGACGCGATGGCCTCTCCAACCGCCTTGGAGAATTCCCGCGGCTACCTCCCGGGCGGCTGCCGCATCAATGTCCGCCACACAGACCTTCCGCCCCGGCCGGTGCCAGGCAGAAAGATTTTCCGATGCCGTTTCCGCCCCCTGTGACGATTGCAACTTTTTCATCGATAGAAATCATGGCTATTTTCCAAAGTCTCATTCTTGTGCATAAAATGGCTTCGCATTTGCGGTGGTCAAAATGTGGCCCTTCACTCTTGCGCCGGAGAACCCTCTGCCTATCTCACGGAAGTCTATATGGTGGATGAAAAAGTGTACCCTGTCGTCTAATATGGGTCAGAATCACCTATTTACTGCCTACCAGGCGTGGGGGATGCGCGAACACTTTTTATATCATCGGATTCACCTGAAATCGGGACAATGCGATTGATGAAGAGAAAATACCCCAGGAATTTATCTTTGAATTCCCCAAAAACCATCCCAATAATGGCAAGAATCCTTTCTGATTCAAGAACGAAGACAAACTGACGTGCGTGCCATTCCATCCCCAGCACCAGAAAATGAAACGACGCCGCTAATATCCATCCGCTCGGCGATAAAGGCGTTCGGCGGCGTTCGTGCCGTCGATGAATGTTCAATCGACATCGCCGCGGGTTCGATTACGGGACTGATCGGGCCGAACGGCGCGGGAAAGACGACTCTCTTCAATATTGTGACGGGTTTCATGCAGCCCGATGATGGACAGGTGCTGCTAAACGGCGTTGACGTTACAGGCTTTTCGCCTCACCGGCTTTTCACCCTCGGTCTCCTGCGGACCTTTCAGATCGCCCAGAATTTCGAGCGCATGACGGTGCTCGACAACCTCATGGTGGTTCCGGACGGCCAGTCGGGCGAGAACCTCCTCGCCGCATGGCTGCGCTGGCGGCGGGTTCGGTCGGAAGAGCGCGAGATTCGAATAAAGGCCGAGGAGGCCCTGAAATTTCTTGACCTGTTTCATTTGCGAGACGAATTTGCAGGGAACCTCTCCGGCGGCCAGAAAAAGCTCCTCGAGCTCGGCCGAACGATGATGGCCGAACCCCGGGTGGTGCTGCTTGACGAGCCGGGCGCAGGCGTGAACCCCACCCTCATGCAAAAGCTCTCGAACAACATTCGCCACCTCAACAAAGAATGCGGGTATACGTTCTGCGTCATAGAGCACGACATGGATTTAATCGCCGAACTCTGCGATCCGATCATCGTCATGGCCGAAGGGCGCGTGCTGGCTCAAGGAACGATGGCCAATATCCGGAGAGACGAACGCGTACTCGAGGTCTACCTCGGCGGGTCGGCACGCGGGGACGGAGGGGAGGAAACCAGAAGATGAGCTTCCTCGAAGTCAAAGACATATACGGAGGTTATGGCGATGAGGAGATCCTTTCGGGCGTTAGCTTATGCGTCGGCGCTGGAGAGATCGTCGCGCTTGTGGGGCCCAACGGCGCGGGCAAATCCACGATTCTGAAGGCCATCGTTGGCCTGGTGAAGGTACGTCGGGGGCGGGTCATGTACGACGGAATCGAGATCACCAGCTTATATCCCGATCAGGTCGCCCGCAAGCAGGTGTGCTATGTCCCGCAGGAGAAGAACGTATTCCTCTCGCTCACCGTCCATGAAAACTTAGAGATGGGCGCTTATTTGTTGAACGATGATTTTTCCTTGGAGATGGATCGGGTCTACGAGATCTTTCCCCCCTTAAAAGAGAAGCGGAGCCAGGTCGCCAGGACTCTCTCGGGCGGGCAGCGACAAATGTTGGCGATCGGCCGTGCGCTGATGCTACAGCCCCGCCTCCTATTGCTCGACGAGCCGACGGCGGGTTTATCCCCCGTTTTCGTGAACCTCATCTTTGAAAAAATTCAGGAGATTCACAGCAGGGGCGTCGGAATCCTGATTGTGGAGCAAAACGCGAAGCGGGCTCTTGCCCTTGCCCACCGGGGCTATGTGCTCGCCATGGGGCGGAATCGGCACGAGGACACCGGCGACAACCTTCTTGCCAACCGGGAAGTGGCGAAAATGTTCCTTGGCGGCTAGGACAAGGGAAACAGAACAAATGACAGAAATTCTTCAGCTCCTTCTCTTCGGCATCGTGCTCGGCAGTATCATCACGCTCGGCGCCATCGGGGTGTCTCTCATATTCGGCATTCTACGGTTCGCCCACTTTGCCCACGGCGATATGATGACCGCCGGCGCTTATTTCGCCTTCTTCTTCGTCACGGTATTCGGATGCTCCATTTGGGCGGCGTTACCATTTGCCGTGGCGGGAACAATTCTCCTCGCCCTCTTTTTTGACCAAATTGTCTACAAGCCTCTTCGCCGCACCCGGCCGGTGATCCTGCTCATCGCCTCAATCGGGGTATCGCTCATTCCGCAGCACCTCGTTCAAATTATCTGGGGACCCGATAATGTGGTCTACGAGCCGGGCATTAAGCTTCCCGTGCATTTTTTGGGCCTCCGCATGAAGCAGGACCAGATTTTCATCGTCCTGGGGGCGGTTGCCCTGGTGGTGTTTCTGCGCCTCTTCCTGCAGCGCACCAAAGTGGGAAAAGCCATGCGCGCGATGAGCGATGATCCGGACCTTGCCCGGGTGACCGGGATCGATACCGAGCGCGTCATCGTGTGGACCTGGGTCATCGGAGGGGGAATGGCCTGCGCCGCCGGAATATTCCTCGGGCTCGACACACGGCTTCAACCCACGATGGGGTGGCACCTCCTCCTCCCGATTTTCGCTGCTACCATCCTCGGCGGAATCGGAAATCCTTATGGCGCAATCGCGGGCGGAATGGTGGTTGGGATCACCTCCGAGATGTCCACCCTGATCATTTTGCCAAGCTACAAACCCGCCATCGCCTTCGCGCTCATGGTTATCATGCTGATTGTCCGGCCGACCGGTCTTTTCAAGGAAAACCGATGATGGCTCTCGGCGGCCTGTTCAGCTTCGCGGTCTTCTTCCTGACGCTGGTGGGAATTTACGCCATCCTGTCACTCGGGCTTAACGTTCAATGGGGCTACACGGGTCTTTTCAACCTCGGGATCGCGGCCTTTTTCGCAGTGGGCGCCTACACTTCCGCAATCCTCACCACAGCTCCCTCCACCGACCACCTGGGGGGATTCGACCTCCCCATCGTGATGGGCCTCCTCGGGGCCATGGTCACAGCAGGCGTGCTTGCCTTCCTCGTCGGAATCATCACGCTGAACCTTCGCGAGGACTACCTTGCCATCGCCACCATCGGCATCGCGGAGATCATTCGCCTTGTACTCAAGAACGAAGAATGGCTGACGAACGGCGTTCGCGGAGTATTTGCGATTCCCAAGCCGTTTCAGGGCCTCGACCCCCATTCGAGGGAGGTCGCCTTCCTTTTCATCGTGTTTGCCGCGGTCATCCTCGTTTTCTTCCTCATTGAACGAGGCCGGAAGTCTCCGTGGGGACGGGTGCTCCGCGCGATACGAGAGCAGGAGGAGGCGGCGAAGGCGTCGGGGAAAGACATCGTCCGCTTTCGGATTGAAGCCTTTGTTCTCGGCTCGGCGATCATGGGCCTCGGAGGGGGGCTTTATGCCCATTTCGTGCAGTTTATCAGCCCCGAGGCCTTCGACCCGATAATTGCGACTTTCCTTGTCTGGTGCATGCTGATTTCCGGGGGCAGCGGAAACAACAAAGGAGCGATCGTCGGGTCCCTGGTCATCTGGCTGATTTGGTCGGGAACAGAACTCCTGACAAACCTGCTCCCAATAGAATATGTCACCCAGGTGGGGGCGCTGCGTTCGCTCCTAATCGGAGTCCTCATCATCGCGATCCTGCTCCGGCGGCCGGACGGGCTGTTGCCGGAAAGCCGAAATGTTTCCTGACAGGAAACCCTTCGCTCTCTCCCGGCGTGCCTTCGTGTGAGCCCATCTCAGGCATCCCAGAAAAAAAGCCCGCGGCGCCGGCCGCGAGCTTTTTCCTGCTGGGAGGGAGACAGGAAACTACATCTTCGGCTCGACGATCTCGAGGGTTTTGATTTTTCCTGAATCGATGGTCCAGATTCCGTAGGTGCCCGGCACATCACCCGCCGAGTCGAAGTCCTGGCTTCCCGCCCCGCCCTGGTAGTTCACGTTCTGGCCTTTGGCGATCGCCGCCTTTGCTTTGCGCCACTCTCCCGGAAGGATCTGCGTGCCCGGCGGGCCCGCCACCTTGCGGAGGGCGTCGCGAACCTTGGCGCCGTTGGTGCTGCCGGCCTTCTCGATGGCGAGCGCCATGAGGAATGCCGCATCATAGGCGCTGTCGATGAAGGGGAGGGGCGGCAACTTGCCGTACTCTTTCTTGTACGCATCGCGGAACCGGGCCGCCGCCGGAGAATCGGCGCGGGCCTCGGGCGCCGTGCCGATAGAGCCGTTCAAATGCTTCGCGCCGATGGCCTTGATCATATCGGTGGACTTCATTCCGTCGGTGAAGACGAACTTGGAAAAGAAACCCTCCTCAAGGGCTTGCTTCAGCATGGGAGTGCCGTCACCCGGATAGGCGATCTGAACGAGGGCCTGCGGGCCGCCCTTCGCCGCCTTGGCGAGCTCTCCCCGGTAGGAAGCCTGCTTTTCCTCGTAGGCCACCGAGGAGGTGATGGTACCGCCAATCTCCTTGAAGCGCTTGGAGAAGGCCACGGCCAGGCCCTTTCCGTAGTCGTTGTTGACGTAGATGATGGAGACCTTGCTGATGCCCCTCTTCTTAACGATATCGCCAAGGACCACGCCCTGGAGCGCGTCGTGCGCCACCGTGCGGAACATGAAGTCCTTATCGTTCAGGGTGGAGATGCCTGGTGCCGTGGAAGCATTTGAAATCTGAGGAACTCCCTCAACGCTCGATACGCTCGTCGCGACCGGGATGGTCACTCCGCTTGACAGCGCGCCGATGATGCCCGAGACCCCTTGGAGCGATACAAGCTGCTTTGCCGCCGCAACTCCGGACTGTGCGTTGGTCTTCGTGTCACCGACGGCCAGCAGCAGCTTTCCGCCGAGGACGCCTCCCTGCGCGTTGATGTGCTTGATGGCCAACTTCACCCCGTTCAGGGAGCTTTCGCCGTACTGCGCGAGTCCCCCGGTCAGTGGAATCAAGGCGCCGATCTTTGCTCCCGCAGCAAAGGCTGGCGAAGTGGCGAGAAAAATCGCAGTGGCGAAGCCGGCGGTGGACGCCAGACTCCCGCTTGCCCTGAGGATACCGATCCAGGATTTCATGATCCCTCCTCCTCGTGATGGATATATGGTTTATTTGTGAAATGGGATGAGTGTTTCGTCCAATGATGCGATACGGTAAGCATACAACCGGAACTTGTGTTTTGCAACGGAAAAGCGCACCGACCCCGAAGCAATGAAAGGGATAACTTCTCATGGCTGATTTGTCGCTTACCGCCGCCTTCGGGCTTACGATCGTACCAATCCCCTCCGGGCGGGCGGTGTCCGCCCGTGGGGGTTGATCTTCGTATCCTTACTTTTTCCATTACCGAAATATTCTATCGAATGGTCCGCTACCGAGAATTCGACGTCTCAGAAATGCTCATGGCGGCCCATGCATGCCTGACCGGAACGGGTGAAAACCCTTTCGTCAGAATGCCCGCCTTTCCGAACCAGGCTTTCCGCCACAACATGGTGTACCTCAACGCCGAGGCGGGAATTTAAAAACCCCAAGCTTTGAACGGGAAGCGCATCGGGGTTTATCAGTGGGGGATCATCGCCTTGGTATGGATCGTGGGCGTCCTCGCCGAGGAGCACGGACTCGATATCGCCTCGGTCGATTGGGTGGCCGAGACGGAGTCCCGGTTCCTTTGCGGATGCCCGGAGGCGCCTGCCTTCGTCACACGGAAAAGGGACAAACGGTAGAGGACATGCTTGTGCACGGAGAATTGGACGCAGCCTTCCTGCTCCATATCCCCGAATATCATGCCCGAACCCCCGCCCGCGTGACGCGTCTTTTTCCGGACTACAAAAACACCGAACTCGAATACTTCCGGCGTACCGGCATACACCCCATGATGCACTGCGTGGTTTTGCAGAAGAACATCTACGAGCGCAACCCCTGGGTGCTCCACAGCCTGTACAAAGCCCTTTGCGATGCAAGGCGCCAGGCGCTCGAGAAAATCGGAGATATCGGACATCTTTCCACCATCCTGCCTACCCTGCCTGCCGCGGCAGAGGAAGCCCGCCGAATTTTCGGGGATGACCCTTAGCCCTACGAGATGGATCGGAATCGGAAGGCGTTGGAAAAGTTTCTCCAATTCGCCCACCTCCAGAGACTTACCTCGCGAATCCTCGCCGTGGAGGATCTTTTCGGCGAAAGCGTTCAGGACGAAAGCTTCATTTGAACCGCGAACCGGCCTTCCAAATTCGGCCGCGGAATCTTTTTTACCGGTAAGTCAGGGAACGGCTCCGGGTTTTTTGGCCCAGGCGATTGCGGAGAACGCCGAGCGGGCCCATATCGAGTTCGACGAGATCGCCCGGCTTGAGGAAGCGTCCGATTTCCAAGCCGCATCCGCCCGGAACGGTTCCCGTGCCGAGGATATCGCCCGGCTGGAGCATTTCGTCCATCGAGGCGTAGGCGATGATTTGCTCAAAAGTCCAGAGCATCTGGCCGGGCCGGGTTTCAATCCAAACTTCATCGTTCACCCGAGCGTACATCGGGATGTCCGCCATGTTTTTCACTTCATCGGGGGTCGCGACCCAGGGCCCCATGCTCCAGCACCAGTCCTTTCCCTTGAAGGGTCCCGTGCCCATCCGCATCTCGGGTATTTGCGCGTCGCGGTCGCTCCAGTCATTCAGGATGGAGTAACCCAATATATGCTCTCCGGCCCGCTCTTCTGAAATGTCGCACCCACCTCTTCCGATCACGACACCAAGTTCGAGTTCGAAATCCAACCTATCGGAATAACTGGGAAACGGAACTTCTTCGCCGGGACCCGCCATATGGGCGGCACTCGATTTGAATGCCAGGGGACGTTCATAAAAAATAGGAGGAACCTCGAGTCCGGAGATGGCATAGGCGTTTTTCAAATGTTTTTCGAAGCAGACGAACCCGCGAATCAAAGGGGGATTCTGGATCGGGGAAAGGAGTTTCACTCCCGCAAAAGGATACAAAAACTGTTCGCCTTGCGGGCCCGTGGTGCCCGGAGAGGATGCGGCAAAGGCAACAGCTTCCCGAGCCGCCTCGAAGGTGGCGGGCCCGGCGGCGCCGAACGCAATCATCTCGGAGGGGACTCGCGCGTCGGCGAGTATCCGGGAGCGCGCCTCGCCATCGGCCGCCAGCTTGGCCGCATACGCGAAATTCAAGTCCAAAATATCGGCGCCCCCCTCCTGCTCCAGTACGGCACCGAGTCGCTGAAAGGGTCCCACCGGCGTTTTTACTTCGAAAGTGCAAAGCTTCATGTTTCTTCTCCTCTCCGATTTCCAAAATACACTTGGCAATTCCCTTTGGGCAGCAGGAAGAGCAGAGGCGTGCTTTTCTTCATTTGACCATATTTTCGAAAAGAACAGACAATCTTCCCTCCCCGGATTCCCGACTAATCATCGAGAAAATTGACTGTCTTGAAGTCTGCTGATAGGGTGTTGTGCATATCATGATCGGGCGAAAGGGATGATTCAACCCAAGGTTTACCTCCTCCCAAGTACGGCGGTCTCTACAGCCTGGAAAAGCATCCTTGCACGATTTAATTCATGCAGCTCCAAAGACTCCGATTCGAATATTGCCCAAGAGAGTGAGAGGACGAACGAAAGAGTTGGCCAGAGCGACAACAAAAACAAAAAAAACGCACGGAATTAAAAGGAAATCACGTTTCGCCGTGGGTGTCGACGTAGGCGGCACCTTCACGGACGCGGTGATCGTGGACACGGAACGGGGGACCATTTGCCAATCGAAAGCCCCGACCACACCAAGCGATCTCTCGCAAGGGGTTTTTGACGCGCTGAATTTCAGCGACAGCCTTTCCGCCGAATCCCTCCTTCCGCGAACAGACAAATTCGCACACGGGACGACCCAATCCACCAACGCCCTTTTCACCCGTAACGGAGCGAAGGTGGGTCTCATTGCCACCCGCGGATTCGGAGACCAAATACTTATCATGCGCGGGGGGGGGCGGGTAGCGGGTATGAGCCTTTCCGAGAGACGACACTTCGCCCCGACCCGAAAACCCGACCCCATCGTACCCAAGCCGCTAATCGTCGAGGTGGGCGAGCGGGTGGACTACAAGGGAGCCGTCATCACTCCCCTTGACGAGGAAGAGGCGATCCGTGCGGTCAAGACACTTCTGGAAAAAGGGGTCGAGGCAATCTCGATCGCACTTCTTTGGTCCCTCCGGAACCCGGCACACGAACAAATTTTATGCAAAATCGCAGGTGAGCTATCGCCGGAAACCTACGTAAACGCTTCCTCCACACTGGCGCCCGTCCTTGGCGAGTATGAACGGACGGCCACTGCCGTCATCGACGCGTTTGTGGGCCCCTCCACGGTGAACTATATCCACCGTCTCGCGGAACGCCTCCATGAGGCCGGGCTTCGCAGCGCTCTCCAGATTCTTCAGGCGGGAGGAGGCGTTAGCCGCGCGGAACACGTGGTGCCGGTCCATACCATCGAGTCCGGACCCGCTGCGGGCATTCTCGCAAGTCATTTCCTCGCAGAAAAGCTCGGCTTCCGGAACGTCATCGCCGCCGACGTGGGGGGAACGACCTTCAAAGTGGGCCTCATCGTTGACGGCGAGTGGACATACGCCCGGGACACGGTGGTCGAGAAATTCACCTACCGCGTTCCCATGGTGGACGTAACCTCCATCGGCGCGGGAGGGGGATCCATCGCCTGGGTGGACGAAGGCAGGCTCCGGATCGGACCGCAAAGCGCCGCGGCGGAGCCGGGTCCCGCTTGCTATGGAAGGGGAGGCGCGGAGCCCACCGTAACGGACTCAGATGTGGTGTTGGGCTATATCGATCCCGCTTTCTTTTTGGGCGGGCGAATGCCCCTTCGGGCCGAGATCGCAGAGAAAGTCATTCGGGAAAAAATCGCCGGACCGCTATTTGGGGGTGACGCTGTGCGCGCCGCGCTGGGGATTCGGCAGGTGGCGAACGCGCAGATGGCCGACCTCCTGCGCAAAGTGACTGTCGAGCGAGGCTACGATCCCCGTGACTTTGTCCTGATGGTGTACGGCGGTGCAGGCCCGACCCATTGTTCGCTCTTCGGCCGGGAGGCGGGCCTCAGCCGGGCCGTGATCCCCTTCACCGCACCGGTCCATTCCGCCTTTGGCGCTGTTGCCTCGGATGTACGCGTCACCCTGGAACGGCCAGACCCCCAGTCCGTACCACCCAAACTGGGCCGGTTGCGGAAAGTCTATGCTGATCTCGAAAAAAAGGCCCTGGCGCGGCTCCGGGCGGAGGGCAAACGCCGCGGAGACATCGAGCTTCACCGTTCGGCCTCGCTGCGCTACCGGCGGCAGATGCACGAGATAAGCGTCCCCGTCTCCGGCGGGAGGATATCGGCAAAATCGCTCTCCGAATCGGTGGCCGAATTCGAGCGGCGCTATGAAGGGCGCTACGGCAGGGGAGCAGCCTACAAAGAAGCGGGAGTGGAATTTGTTGCCTTCAAGGTTGAAGCGGTGGGGAAGGAAGCGAAACCCCGGCTCGTGCGGCAGCGACCGAAGGGAAAAAGCCCGCGGGGCGCGCTCAAAGGCCGCCGCCCCGCCTGCTTCGATGCCTCCAAGGGCCACCGCCCCACTCCCGTTTATGATGGCTCGCGTCTCGCATGCGGCAATGTAGTGGCCGGACCCGCCATCATCGAATATGTCTCCACCACTGTTGTGGTGGCGCCGAGTCAGAGGGCCGAGATGGACCCCTACCTGAATCTGATCCTGCATCTGGGAAGAGGACAATAAAGATGAACGGGAAGCGCCTGGACCCGGTGACCTTCGAGGTCATTCTCCACAAGTTGAATCAGATCGCAGAGGAAATGTGCATTAGCTATGTGAACTGCTCAGGCTCGGAACCCCTCGTCCAGGCCAACGACGCCAACGCCGGCATCACGCTGCCGGACGGCGACATGGTTGTGGTGGGACCCTACGTTATCATCCAGGCCAATGTCCTTCCCCTCACTATCTCCAAGGTCCTTGAGCGCTGCGAAGAGAATCCGGGCATCGGGGAGAAGGACATGTTCATCTGCAGCGACCCCTGGGCGGGCCCCATCCACCAGGCGGACATCACAACAGTGGCCCCCCTCTTTTTCCAGGGCGAGATCTTCTGCTGGACAGGGGCTTCCGGGCATCAATCGGACGTGGGGGGGAAGGATCCCGGCGGATTCTCAATCGGAGTGGTGGACGTTCACCAGGAAGGCTTGCGAATGCCGCCTGTGAAACTGGTAGAAGGGGGAAACCTTCGGCAAGACCTATTCGACTGGATCGTGAACTCGATCCGGGATCCCCTGGTCGGGCTCGACATTAAGGGACAAATCGCGGCCAACCACGTAGGGCAGGAACGCCTCCTCGAACTCATCGAACGCTTTGGCGCGAAAACGGTTAAGGCCTGCATGGTGGAATCCATCCGCTACGCCGAAACCCGCTTCCGAAAGCGGCTTCGGTCTCTTCCCGACGGGACTTGGCGCACCCGGCAATACATCGACCACGACGGGCATGCGCCCAACCTCTACAAGATGGAATGCACCATGAAAAAGCGGGGCGACAAGCTCTCCTTCGATTACGAGGGAACCGACCCCCAGGTGCGCAGCCAAATAAACTGCACCTACACCGGCATGATTGCCGGAACGCTTACGCCGATCTATATCATGCTGGCCCACGACATCCCCTGGAACCGTGGCATCCTGTACCGGGTGGACATCCGCGCTCCCGAAGGGGTCATCAACAATTGCACCTACCCTACTCCCTGCTCCATGGCCACCGTCTCGGCCTGCTACCTCACCCTTGACCTCGCCGCCGCCGCCATCAATCAGATGTGCGCGGCTTCTCCGGACTACCACGAGGAGGCCATGGCGATATGGACCGCCGCCTCGGTGGCGCCGATGGTGAGCGGAACCAGTCAGCACGGCCACCCGTTCAGCCTGGTTGAGATGAGTCACTTCGCCGCAGGGGGAGGCGCCCTCACCCACAAAGACGGGGTGGACAGCGCGGGGATGTATTTCACCACAACCCCTCTCATATCCAATATCGAGACCACCGAGCAGTTTTATCCTGTGCTCTACCTGTTCCGCCGAAATCTCCCGGATACGGGGGGGCCGGGCATGTTCAGAGGGGGATGCGCAGGCGAGATCGCCTTTACACCGCACGACCCGCCGAATGCGTTTCACGAAACCGTCCTCATTGGGACGGGACACGAGATGCCCAACTCCATCGGGCTGTGGGGAGGGATGCCGGGGGGAACGGGCCGCCACATTTTGGTCCAGGGTTCAGGAATCGACGAGCGGCTCAAAGGGGGGGAGACCCTGCCGGACAGTTTAGAAATTATGGGGGGGGAGCAGGTGGTCTTTCCCCCCAAGGCACCGCGCACGCCCTTCTACCCGGGCGAGATCTGGTACTCGAGCTGGCAGGGAGCGGGCGGCTATGGGGATCCCTTGGACCGCGATCCGGAGAAGGTGCGGGGGGACCTGGTAGCGGAACTCGTCACGCCGGTGTTCGCAGAAAAAATATACGGTGTGGCCGTGGGACCCGATGGGCGGGTGGACGAATCCGCAACGCACGTTCTTCGGGAGCGCCACCGGCTGAAGCGGCGCGAAAGGATTGGGGGAGGCCCCGCTCCGGCGGGACGGCCGCCAAACCTTGGGGGAAGGGGTATTCGGGCGAACGAGTATGTTGTCTGGGACGAGGAAAGAGAAGAGCTTGTCTGCCGAAAATGCGGGCACAGCTTCGGCCCCATCGACGCCGACCCCAAGGAGCGCGCCGCAAGCGAGGACGCCCCCCTCTCCGTCGGCGGACCTGTCATGGGCCAGCTTTACGACCGGGGCCGGTTCGTCTTCCGGCTCTATTACTGTCCTGGCTGCGTATCGCTCCTGGAATGCGAGGTGCTTCGGAAAGGGGACGCGCCCGTCTGGGGGCGTTTCTCGGCTCTCCCGCGCGGTAGAAGGGCAAAATAAATCCTGATTAGATCGAAGGTCTCCATCCCCTCCTCAATCCATGTACAAGCCTCCGTTTACGTTAATGGTTTCCCCTGTGATGTAGCTCGCTTCCTCCGAGGCAAGAAAGAGAAGGGCCCGTGTGGTCTCCTCCGCTTTTCCGAATCGGTGGAGGGGGCACAAGGTGCGCATAAGATTCTTTTTCTCCTCGCTCCAGGCGTCGGTCATTTCCGTTTCAATATTCGCGGGCGCCACCGCGTTCACCCGAATTCCGTGGGGGGCGAGATATCGGGCTAGAGATTTGGTAAAGCAAAGAACGCCCGCTTTCGATGCGGCGTAGTTCGGGGGGACGACGAGGCCGCCCACCTGCCCCGCAATCGAGGCAAGATTCACGATTGCGCCCGCCTTCTTCGCTTTCATGTCAGACATGGCTTCACGCGAGGCAAAGTAAACCCCCGACAGATTTACCCTTAAGACGTAATCCCAGTCTTCAAATGTCAGGTTCTCAAATTCCGCCGCGGGACAAACGCCGGCGTTGTTGATCAGAACATCCACCGGACCCAGGGATGAGCGAACTTCCCCGAAGAATGCGGTAATACTTTCCCCGTCCGACACATCCAATGGAAATGCTTGTGCGTTTTCTTCAATTTTCTCCGCCTCTCTCTTTGCCACTTCGGGGTTCCTGGAGCCAAGGGCCACTCTCGCTCCCTCGCCCACGAACGCGCGGACGGCATCCAGGCCGATTCCCCTGGACCCCCCCGTGACAACGACAACTTTTCCATCAAAACTATTTTTTCCGAACATATCGCATCTTCCTCCCTTGCAAATTCATCCCCTCCCCAGGAAAAGCCGGGGAGTCTCCTGGACTTTCGGCCAAAAAACATACCTTGCCGGGGGCAATCCTCTGTGGTACTTTTTCGTATCAACAAAAACCTTGTATTTATCAAGAAATGTTGCGAACAAACGGGACGGGGAAGAAAGGAGCTTCCACATTGCCCGAGTGAAGGTCAAGTGGACGCCTTTCTGTGTTTTTCTGATGGGAATTGGAAAACCGGTCGCATTTTCGCGTCGACCTCTACAAAGACTTGACATCAGCAAGTGTTGCTTCTCTCTAGGAGGATATTAGCCATGAAAAAAGCGTTGTTTTTCATTGCGGCCGTTGCGCTCGCCCTTTCATTCGCGCCTGCCGCAATAAGCGCCGAAGAGATCCGCGTCGGCGTACTGGAACCCATGTCGGGCAAGGCAGCGAAGTCCGGACAGGAAACGGTGGAAGGCATTAAACTCGCTTTCGACATCATTAACGGAAAATACGACATCGACTTGCCCTTTGCGAGGACGGAAGGTTTGCCCCGGAAAGGCGGCGCCAAACTCAAACTTATTCTCGAGGATCACGGCGGCCGACCCGAGCGCGGGCGCGCCATCGCCGAACGCATGATCACCCAAGAGAAGGTGCACATCCTTCAGGGCGCTTTTTTCAGCTCCGTGGCGGCGCCCTCGAGCCAGGTGGCCGAGAAGTACGGTATCCCCTACCTCACGGGAGAGTCGGAGTCGCCCGCGTTGACCGAGAGGGGTCTCAAGGTGTTCTTTAGCGTTACACCCACGGCCAACGACATCGCGCGAGACTTTTTCACCTTCCTTCGGGATACCAGCAAAGCGAAAGGCGTTTCCCTCAATCACGTGGCCGTTATCCATGTGAACGACAACTGGGGAACGGGTCTCGCCAAGGCGGCGAGGAAAATCTACAAGAATTATGGATACACGAAACTTTCAAATATCGCGTACAGCCCCGACGTCGCCGATCTGAAGAGCGAGGTGCTTCAACTCAAGAAAATCAGGCCGGATGTGCTCCTCCAGGCCTCGTTCGACGCCGACGCCATCCTTGCGGTGCGGAGCTATCAGGCGCTCCGCTTCAGTCCAACGGCAGTCCTCGCGATGGGCGCCAGCTTCGCCTCGCCGAACTTCATCAAGGCACTCGGATCTAACGCGGACTACAACTTCTCCCACACCAAGTTCCACACCGCGCTAACCAAGACCCGAAAAGGAGCGGCCAAGGTAAGCGCCATGTTTAAGAAACGAGTCGGCAAGCCACTCTGGGACGCCCCCGCTCGCGCCATGACCGGCACCTTCGTTATCGCCGACGCCCTGAACCGGGCGAAGTCACTTCGCCCGGAAGACATCATTCAAGCTTTGCGCGAGACGAACATCAAGGGCTCCGACACCGTGATGCCCTACAAGGGTGTTAAGTTCAACAAGAAAGGGCAGAACATTCTGTCCAATGGCTTGATCACCCAAATCCAAGGGGGCCGACACTATCCCGTTTGGCCCGCCGACATTGCGGTGCGAAAGGCCGTTTTCCCGATGCCGGAATGGGGCAAGCGGTAGAGCGGAAATTGAAATAAAACAAACCCAAGCACCCCCCGGGGAAGAATTACCCTTTTCTCCGGGGGGTGCGAAGCGCACACGTTTCCAAAGGACCCTCCCCCCTCATGCTCTACCTTCAAGTGTTGTTCGACGGCCTAGTCGTGGGGCTCATGTTCGCCCTCGTTGCGATGGGTCTCTCCCTCATTTACGGAGTCATGAACATCGTGAATTTCGCTCACGGCGAATTCATGATGCTGGCGATGTTTCTCAGCTTCTTTTTCTGGTCCATCCTCGGATTGGACCCGCTGCTATCCCTACCCGCCACAGCCTTTGCCATGTTTCTGTTCGGATTCCTGGTTTACCGTCTTCTGGCGCGTCATCTCATTGGGGCATCCCTCATCCCCCAAGTATTCGCCACCTTTGGCCTCCTGATCTTCCTCCAGGCGGGAGCAAACTTTTTGTGGAAGGCGGACGTCCAGACGGTTGGGGACAACCTCTCAACGGGGTTTTATGAAATTGGCGGTTTATTCATAAACCTTCCCGAGGTGGTCTCATCGGGAGGGGCCCTCATTGCCGCTGCGGTTCTTTTCTGGTTCATCAACCGGACTGAAACCGGCCTGGCCCTCCAGGCCACCTCCCAGGACGCCCAGGCGGCCAAGCTCATGGGCATCAATACGGACTGGATGTTCGGCATGGCTTGGGGCCTGAGCGCGGCAACGGTGGCGGTCGGAGGAACCCTTCTTTCCACCTATTACGCAATCTATCCCCTCGTGGGGTCGAAGTGGGTGTTGCCCGCCTTCGTCGCAGTGGCGGTGGGAGGATTTGGAAGTGTCACCGGCGCTTTTTTCGGCGGGATCATCGTCGGGATGATTCAAGTTTTTGGGGGATTTTTCACCTCCCCCAGCTACAAGTCGCTATTAGTTTTCGGGCTGTATCTGATTCTCGTTTTCTTTCGCCCGCGCGGCCTGCTGGGAACGCGATGAAGGCGCTTGTCCG
>CAZUHN010000273.1:0-8266 GCA_964620535.1 uncultured Nitrospinaceae bacterium
CTGGGAGAGAAGAACTTCCGCCTCTCTCAGCTTCCCGATGATCTGCTCCGCGGTGTGGCGCTTCTTGGGCATAAGCCTTCCCCCTCGGTTGCCGTCCAGAACCGAAACTATATCGAAAATCCTCTCATTCGGCCTGGACCGATTTTGGGGGGGCAGGTCAAATTTGTGACACATGCGGAGATGTCGCGCAAGTTGAACACATTTCGAATGCGTTATTGCTTGATTCGATGTCCGGGCGCTATTGAAAAATACTTGTGGTCCGCAAAAATTAGATCCCCAGAGAATTGAAGCCCCAACGAGGTCGCTCCCGTGACGTCCGGCGTGGCAAGATCCATCTCATGCATATAGTCAGAGCGATTATTCAGGTAGTCATCGACTAATTATCACTTCTTTCTCTCCCCCTGCGTTCACGGGGCCGATTGGCCGACGAGAATCTCTTTTAAAAATTAAATGACGGTACTTTGGACAGGAGCGAGGAGGGCGGAACGGTACTATGGTTATACGGCAACCTGACTTCGAGCCCCCCCACCCCCCGGGTCCGCCATTGAGATCCGGAAGAAGCCCTAGGAGCGCCGTTCCCGGCTGCCCCCTTGGTTGGGCCCCCTGCGGGGTGATTCTGTGCGCCTCAGAGTAAAACAGAGAGGAAAAGTCCGTTCCAGGGCGATTTCTGAGCCTCCCCTACCCCCCAACCCCTCCCGAGTTACTAAAAAATCCCCCTTGCACCGCGCTTGAGGCCCGAAATCCGGTACTGTCCAAAAACTCGAACAAATTCTATGTTGTCTATGGTGAATTCCTAATAATGTAGCAATTCGGTATCTAATTGGAAATTCGCCACACACAGCGAGAAAACGCCAAATGAAACCGCAGGCAGGGGTCCACCCACCCATGCTGAACTTAGTAATTTTTCGTGGCTGTCACATTGTAATGGGATGTTTCAGACGCCGATGGCCGCTTGATTAGGAATTCGCCATGCACAGGAATCCATGCTCATCCGTGATGGCCTGCTGATCGACGGGGAAGGAGGCCCCCCCATTGCCTCCTCCTCCGCCCGCCTCACACCACCTGTGCCCACCTCTTGGCCGGCCCGAAGCCCGTCCCCCGAGGAAATGGGGCGGGCGAAAGCGGCACAATCGGATACGCTTGCAAGCGTGATTTCCCTCCACGTGTAGGGTAAAATGGCGGCTCATGCTCCAGGGGGCGGAAGCGAAAAGAGTGGAAAGAAAGGTGGAGTGCACCATGATGGCGGAGCGTACCCCCTTCTGGTTCCTGCGCTGTTTCCCACGCTCCCAATAATTCCCAAATCGGCTCCACCAGATGAGCCCGGGTAGCGATGATCCCTCCCCGTCCTAGGCTACCAAGACGTGGGTGCCCCCTGCGGGCGCACCCGGTTTGATAAGGGAATTTTCGGCTCACGTTGAGGGGCCTTTCTCTATTCATCGCCAGAACAAGGAGCAGAAACCATGGCACTTCAATATCCGCTCGTTCACATCGACGACGTAGAACCCGAGAACATGGACGCGGGTCAGGGCTGGAGCATCACGGACTTCCGCCTGCCCATCAGCAAGAGGCAGGGCAGCTCGACCACCATGTTCCGCGCCCGCTTCATGCCCGGGGCCATCCACAAAAAGCACCGCCACGACAACTGCGACGAGATCTATTACATCATCAGCGGGCACGGGCTCGCGGGAGCGGGGCCGGACCGGGTGGAGGTCCGAGGCGGCCATTACCACTACATCCCCCGGGGGGTGGAACACTGGATGTACAACCTGAGCGAGACCGAGCCGATCGAGGCCGTCGGCATCTACGACCGGGCGGGCAGCGTGGAAGAGACCGGCTACGTCTACACGGGAGAGATCACCGAAGCGGACCTCGCCATGCCGAGGGCGGCCCGCCCCGATCAGCTGAAGTATCCCCTCGTCCACGACAACGATGTTGTGCCCGAGAACGTCTCCAAGGACCAAGGCTGGACACAAGACCGGTTCTGCCAGCCCATCAGCCGCAAGCACGGAAGTCCCACCACCTGGATGTTCGGCTATTTCATGCCGAAGCAGATCCACAAGAAACACCGCCACGACAATGCCGATGAGATCTGCTTCATCCTAAAGGGCCACGGCTTGGCGGGCGTCGGGCCGGACCGGGTGGAGGTCCGGGAGGGCCATTTCCACTTTATCCCAAAGGGGACCGAACACTGGCTCGCAAACCTCAGCGAGACCGAGCCCCTCATCGCCCCGGGGGTCTACGTCGGGGCGGGCGGCCTCGATGAGTCCGGCTTCGTGTACACAGGCGATGTGACCGAAGAAGATCTCAAACAGCGGACGGCGTAGGCGGCGCTTCACCTCCGGCGCGCGAGGAGAAAACCACGCCGCTCAATTGTTCCTTGGTGCCCTTCGGCGATCCGAACGAAAGGCGGAAGATGGCCTCGCCCAGGGGCGCACCTTCCTCCTCACCCGGGGTGCAGAACATCCCGCCCTAAATCTCCGGAGGCTTTTTCCCTGGACCGGCGGAGCAGTCTCGTCCGCGTGACCGAAAGACTTGATAGAGGGGCCACCCTGGGCCGCCTGCGCCATGAAGCCCTTTCTTTTCGAAGGGCATGACCCTGATACGGGAGAGACGAAATGGCGAACAAAAATGCACCGAGGCGCGTCGCGGTTCTCGGGCTGGGCCGCATGGGCGGCCTCATGGCGAAGCACCTGGTTGCGGCGGGCTTCGACGTCACCGGCTATGACCCCGCCCGCAAGGCGCTCTCGGCCGCCCGGCGAAGCGGCGCCCGCACGGCCGCCTCGGCGGCGGAGGCCGTCCGGAGCGCCGGGGTGGTGTGCAGCTCTCTGCCCACCCCCGCCGTGGTGCGCGAGGTGTACCTAGGCTCGGGCGGAGCGCTCGGCGCAATGCGCAGAGGGTCGGTTTGCTTCGAGCATTCCACGAGCGAAGTCGGACTCGCCCGCGAGATCGCCGCGGCCGCGAAGAGGCGGGGCATCGTCTTCCTCGACGCGCCTGTCAGCGGAAGCGTTCCGCATCTCGAGCGCAAAGAAGTCGCCGGCATCGTGGGCGGGGACCGGCGCGCCCTCGAAGCGAACCGGGACGTGCTCGAGGCCTTCTGCAAGTCGATCACCTACATGGGCCCCGTGGGCAACGCGCTGATCATGAAGCTCGTCACCAACCACATCCTCCTCATCCAGCACGCCGGAATGGCCGAGGGGCTCGCCTTCGGGCTGAAGGCGGGGCTCAACCCGGCTGAGATGGTGAATTTCCTACAAGGCAGCGCGTTGCCAAACCTGCTCTTCTACAAGGGGCCCACTATGGCCGCCCGCGACTACTCGACCAACATCGCCGATGTGGCCATCGGCCTCAAAGACCTCGCCCTCAGCGTTGAGGAAGCGAACGGTCTTGGAGCGCCCACCCCCCTGGGGGTGGCGGCCCGCCAGCAGTTCGTCGCCGCCGGGGCGATTGGGCATCTCAAGAGCGATTTCAACGCCGTCTACGAGGCCTATCTAAACGCGATGGGGGAGAAACCGAAGCGGGGACGCGGGGCGCCCCGGTCCTGATGCCCGCGCCCGGCCCGAAGCGTTTACCGCGCGAGGGAAGAAGGGAGAAGGGGCCAAATAAGATCGGACTCCTGGTCTAGGTGTGAAATCTAAACACGTTGTTCAGGCCGCGGGCTGGGATGGAGAATCTCCATCCCCCTCCGGGGAGGAACGTCCTTCCGGCGAGATCTCCGACTGAAGTGCCGCATGGTAAGCGGGTCTCGATCGCAGCGCCGCCGCCGCCCTGGTCAAGGCGCAGGACTCCACCGGCAAGGGCGGCTCCCTCCTTGACGGCCGCCATTGGAAGCAGTTCCCGGTCGCGGGATGGGGGGAAACCCGGGAGCTCAGCGGACAGCAGGAATTTCCGGTTTATAGTTATCCGCGAAACATAGGACTTTATGTTCGTTCGAGTTTTTGGACAGGACGGGATCTTGGCTTGTAATGGCCATTTTTCTGCTAATATTGTTCTATTCGAAGAATCAAATGGGAAATGTAGGTTTAAAGCTGCCTTGCTCGTCGCGGGTTTTGTCCGAAGGCCATTTTGGCCCTAGGTCCGAATTTGGAGAAACGCATGATTTTTAATAATAAGAAGAGGCCGTGCAGGGTCATCGTCGATTGTGACCCGGGTGTGGACGATGCACTGGCTTTGGCGATGGCGTGGGTGTCTCCAGAGTTGGAGGTTCTAGGAGTAACCACTGTGGGAGGAAATGTGCCCTTATCCGCCGGTTACCGAAATGTGCGCCGGCTCAAAGCGTTTTTCGGGGCCCATATGCAGGACGGAGGTTCCTCCCTTCCCCCTGTGTTTGCGGGCGCTGCGAAACCCCTGTACCCCCGCCGGCTAGACAGAGGTGTGTCCTATGCCATTCACGGTGAGGACGGTCTTGGAGCGCTTTTCGCCAGAGGAAGGCGTCCGCACCGACTGCCCGGGGAGCCGGGTGAGTCCGCCATCCGGTTCATCGCAGCCCAGGCCAAAAAGTGGGGGCGGGCGCTCACCATCGTCGCCCTCGGGCCGTTGACCAACCTTGCCCTCGCGGCGCGCCGGGATCCGCGTGCGATTGCAGGGGTGGGCCGGATCGTTCTCATGGGTGGCACCGCCCAGATGCCCGGGAATGCGACGCCGGCAGCCGAATTCAACATCCACTGCGATCCGGAATCTGCGCACGTCGTTTTTCATTGCGGTGCATCCATCACGATGGTCGGCTTGGACGTAACGCGCCGGGTGCTACTTCCCGCCAAGGAGTTTCGGGGAGGTGGGCCGTTTCGAAAGGCGGTTCGAGATCTGGTCCGCCCCTATTTGCGATATTCAAAGCGTTTCCGAAAAGTGGACGGCATCACGCTTCACGATCCACTGGCGCTCGCAGTGGCCATCGATCCCGGCCTCGTCCGCTGCCTTCGCCGCGCCGTTGTTGAGGTCGTGTGCGTCAAGGGTCCTGCCCTTGGGATGACCGTGGTTGATCTCCGCTCTAATCCGCCCGCCTCCAGAAGGCAAAGGACAGAGGTCGCCCTCGAAGTGGACAGAAAGCGGTTCTTCGCTTTATTCCTCTCCCGGCTTGAGAGGTATCGTGGCTGGTAGGCGCGGCAAATCAACCCTCCCGCGGATTCTTGTGGTGGGCAGTGCCAATGTCGATATAGTTGTGCCGGTGAGACGCCTTCCCCGCCCGGGGGAAACCGTCTTGGGCGGAGACCGGAGAAACTACGACGGCGGGAAGGGAGCCAATCAAGCAGTGGCCGCAGCCCGCGCCGGAGGCCGTGTGCGTTTCGTGGCTATGTTCGGGGAGGATGCTGCGGGTCGGGCGTACCGGAAACGCCTAAGGGCGGAGGGGATTTCAGGTAAAGGCCTTCTTGTTTCCTGCCGGGTGCCCACGGGCCACGCCCTCATCGTGGTAGATGAGGCGGGCAGGAACCAGATTGCCGTATCGCCGGGCGCCAATTCCCTGCTTACCCCCAGCCGGTTGAAACGGCATGCCGATCTTTTGAACTACGGGGATGTTGTTCTGGCACAGCTTGAAGGGTCCCTCGCAACGGTTTCTCTCGCCTTCCGTGCAGCCAAGCGGCGCGGGGCTCGCACAATCCTGAACCCCGCGCCCGCCAGAGGAGAACTTCCGCCGAGCCTCCTCCGAATGGCGGACGTGATTGTCCCAAATGAGCCGGAGGCGGCTTTGATATGCGGGTTTTCCCCGGCCGCACCGCAAAAGGCTGCGGATCTCCCAACACTCTGCCGTGAGTTGTGCGGACGGGGTCCCGGCATGGCTGTTGTTACGGCTGGGGGTCGCGGCGCTTTTTTCCAGGCGGGAACTATGGGAAACGGCGTGGGTCGCGCTTTTCCGCCGCCGGGGATAAAAACCGTGGATACAATCGGAGCCGGGGATGCCTTCTGCGGCGCTCTTGCCGTGGCCCTGGCCGAGGGAGCAGATCTCCCCCGCGCGGTTCGCTTTGCCGTGGCTGCGGCTTCGCTCTCCGTGCGAATGCGGGGTGCCCAGGCGGGCCTGCCGCGCAGAGCGGCCATACTCGCGGCGGAGAAAAAGGTGAGGCTGGCAAAGGCGGGCTTCGGTTGACTTTGATTATTATTGACTTTAGGGTTCATTGAGCCTTTCGTTTACAGAAATTCATCTCACGCTGCCAAGGAGTTGTGATATATGCCGATGGATTGGGACGAATTTAAGGATCGCAAACGCGGCGGCGGCGGTGGAATGCCTCCCCAGATCCGCCTTCCCGAATTTCCTGGGTTTAAAATGCCGAATAAGCGGGTTATTGTGGCCATCATCCTCATCTTGGGTGGCCTGTGGCTCGCCTCGGGGGTTTACACTGTCGGGCCTGACGAGCAGGGCGTCGTCCTGCGGTACGGGAAAATCGCCCGTATCGCATCGTCGGGCGTGAATTACCATCTCCCGTTTCCTATCGAGGCGGTCCACACACCCAAAGTTACCGAGGTGAAGCGACTCGAGATTGGTTTTCGCACCATCGATCCTGGCCCGCCCGCGCGTTATACAGACAGGCCCCATGAATCCCTGATGCTTACGGGCGACGAGAACATGGTGGACGTGGATCTCATCGTCCAGTACCGGATCGTTAATGCCACTGATTTCCTTTTCAAGGTGCGGAACACGGAGGCAACAGTCCGCCTCGCCGCCGAGGCCGCCATCCGGCAGGTTATCGGGAGCAAGCCGATCGATGAGGCGTTGACCACCGGGAAAGGGGTCATCCAGCAGGAGACAATGGGCGCGATTCAGGGAATTCTCGACAGCTACAGCAGCGGTCTGCGCGTCGTGGCCGTCCAGCTGCAGGATGTCACGCCTCCCAAGGATGTCATACAATCCTTTAAGGATGTGGCCAGTGCGCGGGAAGACCGGAACCGCCTCGTCAACGAGGCGCAGGGGTACCGCAATCAGGTGATTCCCGAAACAAGGGGGAAGGTGGCTGAGGTTATCCAACTCGCAGAAGCCTATCGCCAGACCAAGATTCGCCAAGCGCGGGGCGATGCCAACCGGTTCCTGGCCACATTGGTTGAGTACCGGAAGTCCCCTCAGATTACCCGGAAGCGCCTCTACCTGGAGATGATGCAGGAGGTTCTTCCAACCATGGACAAGGTCATCTTGAAGAGCCAGGGCCCCGGCAGCGGCGTATTGCCCATCCTGCCTCTGCGGGGCGGAAATATAATTGGGACGGGGAAATGATGAAAGACGATAGCGCAATACCCAAGAAGATTTTTGGTTTCTTTGTCGCGGTGGTTCTCATCATCTTTGCGGTCAATTCGATTTTTTTCATTGTCCAAGAGGACCGGCAGGTAGTCGTCACGCGGCTTGGAAAACCCGTGCGCGTGGAAAAGACAGCGGGCCTCAGCTACCGGATTCCCTTCATCGAACAGCTTACCTTTTTCGACCGCCGTCTGCTCGAATACGACTCGAACCCGACGGAGATCATCACCCAGGATAAGAAAACCTTGGTGGTGGATAACTTTTCGCGCTGGCGGATCATCGATCCCCTCATGTTCCTCCGTACTGTGCGGGATGAGGTGGGTGCTCAAGCACGACTCGACGACATCATCTACAGTGAGCTCCGTCTTGAGTTGGGGCGGAAAGATCTGATCGAGATTGTGGCGACCCAACGTGCCAAACTCATGGTGGGGGTGACCCAGGCGAGCAATGCGAAATCGCGACAATACGGCATCGAGATCGTGGATGTGCGCCTGAAGCGGACCGATCTTCCCGAGCAAAATTTGAAGGCGATTTACGGGAGAATGCAGGCCGAGCGCCAGCGAATCGCGAAGCAGTACCGGTCCCAGGGAAAGGAGCGGGCCCAAGTCATCCGGGCCGAGACGAACAAAGAGCGTGACGTCCTGCTGGCGGATGCTTATGAGAAGGAGCAAAATCTCAAGGGCATCGGGGACGCCCAGAGCATCGATATCAACGCCCAGGCCTTCAGCCAGGACCCGGATTTTTATGCCTTCCTGAAGAGCCTGCAGGCATACCGGACCTCCTTGAAGGATAAGACCACGCTGATACTTCCCGCCGAGAGCGAATTTTTGCGGTATCTACAGGGGGAGGGGAATTCTTCGGAGAATAAAGAAAAAAAAGGCGAATAAGTCAGAATTTTATCTAATACGGATTATGCGGCGGAACGGAGCAAAACGAGTCCGGAATCTTTGTAACCATATGATATAATTGGCTAAAATCGCCCGAGCGAGGGGATATCAGATGCTCGGAGATGGTGGCAGCCCAAAAGAGGCCCTCCGGCCTGCTTTCGAC
>CAZUHN010000274.1:0-12964 GCA_964620535.1 uncultured Nitrospinaceae bacterium
CCTACTATGAGCGCGCAGTCCAATTGAATGCAAACGAGATGACATTTCACTTTAACCTTGCAACTTCTTATTACGAGGTCAAGCGGTGGGATGACGTAGAAAAAGTGGTTCGCGCAATTCTCAAAGAGGATCCTCGTCACGCGAATGCCCTCAATCTGCTTGGATACATGTTCTCCGAACTCAACAAAAATATCGAAGAGTCCGAACAGTTATTGATTCGCGCCCTCAATATCGAGCCGAACAACGGCGCGTTTCTCGACAGCTTGGGTTGGATCTATTATCGGCAGGGACGCCACAAGAAAGCGCAAGAAAAGATTCAGCAAGCCCTAAACAATCTGCCTGGCGATGCTGTGATCCATGATCATATGGGGGACATTTATCTTGCCCTGAAGAATATTCCGTTTGCGCTCGAGAGCTGGCGGAAATCTTATGAAATTGATTCGACGAAAAAAGAAGTCCTCGAAAAGATCCGCAGATACGGTGGGACAAAGAGTTCGCCTCCTTTGAAGGACTTGTAACCCGGTTGCGTTCATCGCTGTGTCTATCCGCGATTGCGCTGGCATTGTTGATTTCTGGCTGTTCTCCCTCCTTGATCTCCCGCCCCATCCCGTCTCTCGGAGACACGCAGGTTGTCTCCCGTCTACTCTCTCGAGACCATCCATCCGCGTTCCGATCGATCGTTTCGCTGGAGGTGATCTTGGGCGAAAAAAAGCGGACGAGAGAATTTGTTGAAAAATTCGCGCTCGGTTCGGGCTCTTTTATCGGGCAGGCAGTTCTGCTCTGGAGAGAGCCGGAATCCCTTCGTCTGGAACCCCTCTCACCCTTTGGAACACCTCTTTTCGTTTTCGCCACACAGGGGAAGCAAATTCGCGCCTATTCGGTCGATTCGGATCGCTACTACGTTGGACGCGCGGACAGAGAGAGCCTCACTCTCTGGCTGGGAATTCCGATTCATCCTAAGCTTTTGGTGAGAATCCTCCGCGGCGCTTTGCCAGTCATCTCCCCCGAAAGCCGCGATGCGGTCCGGCTCGCCTGGGACGGAGAGGCGGGCGCGTGGAGGATGGAAGTGCCGCCGAGCGGAAGAATGGTTCTTCGGCAAGTGGCATGGCTGGATCGGGAAACTTTTTGGCCGCATCGCGTGCGCTTGGGAGAAGAGGGTGCCTCTTTGGAGGTCCGTTACGGTGATTTCAAAACTCTGGGGACAGGACGCCTGCCCGTTTGGACGGAGATTTCGGACTCAAGGAGAGACAACCGCCTTCGGGTGAGCCTAATGGACGAAACGGGAGGGGATGGGAGGCCAGTTCCGTCAAGCCTTTTTCACCTTCCCATTCCCCCGAAAGCCCCTGTGGTCATTTTGCCCTAAGGAAATCAAGTGCCGAAGCGGAAACGGAAAGAGGGTATTTGGATGAGCAGCCCGGCCAAGATCAATCTGGGCCTCCGGGTTCTGGGGATTCGCCCGGACGGATATCACGAGTTGGAAACAAGGATCCAGCAAGTCTCCCTTTTTGACCGAATCTGGGTTCTTCCTGTGGGCCGGTCCATCCGGATAACTACGAATCGGGAGGATATTCCACAGGGGAGGAAGAATATCGTCTACCGGGCGGCTGCCGCTCTGCGGGCCAAGGTGGGGGAATCCTCCCTTGGCGCGAAGATTCACCTTGTAAAGCATATTCCCAGAGCGGCCGGTCTGGGTGGAGGGAGCGGAAACGCCGCGCTCGTCCTCTGGGCGTTGAACCGCCTTTGGGAATGCGACCTGAAAATTTCGCATTTAAGGGAAATCGCCTCTTCGGTGGGTTCGGATGTTCCTGCCTTTTTGGGCGGGGCCGCCGCTCTTTGCCGGGGCCGTGGCGAGCGCATTCTTTCTTTTCGGGGCCTGCGTGCGGGATGGATCGTCCTGGCGAAGCCACCCTATTCCCTCGATACTTCCGTGGTATACGGCTGGATGCGGGTGAAGTTGAAGACGGCCGGAGGGAGGTTTAATATAGGGGGAATAGTGTCACGCCAAAGCGAGTCGAATTGGCAAAACGATCTGGAAGAGGTCGTGTTCCACCGACGTCCTGAGCTTGCAAAGCGCCGCGACCTTCTCTTATCTCTGGGGGCCAGGCAAGCCCTCATGAGCGGAAGCGGCCCCGCCCTTTTCGGTCTTTTCAAACGGCGAGAGGATGCAGAGAAGGCTGTCATGCGGTTTCGAGGGTTTCGTCGGTGGTCGGTGTTTCTCGTCAGGCCCTTGCTTCGGCCAGCGGTGAAGTCTGTATTTTCCGGGAAAGAAACAGAGGCGCCCGGGGAAATACAGAATTGCCGGATCTGAGGGCGAGGGTTTCGAATTGCTCTTCTAAACTGGTATTTTTCTTTGAAAGCAGACCCAACTTGACCTTGTTCCGCTAAATCGAGTATCAATTCCGGTCTTTAACTGTCCAGGAGCCGGGACCAAAAGGGGTTCAGAACGTGAAGGGTTATCAGCTGAAAGTATTTGCGGGCCGGTCGAATCCCATGCTTTGCAAGGGAATGTTTAAGAATTTGGGTATTCAGCCCGGCCTCATAAAAATTATCGATTTCAGCGACGGTGAAACCTTCGTGCAGATAAATGAAAATATCAGGGGTGCAGACGTTTTCGCCGTCCAGAGCCTTTGTCATCCGGGCAACGCGAATCTGATGGAAATGCTCATCATGCTGGACGCTTTCCGCCGCTCCTCCGCTGAACGAATAACGGCTGTAATCCCTTACTTTGCCTATGCCCGTCAGGACCGCAAGGTGCAGCCCCGCGTCCCCATTACGGCGAAGCTCGTGGCGAATTTGTTGGCCGCATCTGGGGCCGATCGCGTCATCACCATGGAGCTCCACGCGGGTCAGATTCAGGGTTTTTTTGATATACCGGTCGATCACCTATTCGCGGCGCCCGTTATCATCGATTACTTCAAAGGCATAGAAATGAAAAATCTTGTGGTTGTTTCGCCCGACGCCGGGGGTGTCGAACGCGCCAGGGCTTATGCCAAGAGGCTGGACGCCGACCTCGGTATAATCGACAAGCGCCGTGAGAGGGCCAACGTATCCGAAGTCATGCGGATAATCGGGGACGTGAAAGGGTGCGATGTCCTGATCGTAGATGATTTGGTGGATACGGCGGGGACATTGAGCCAGGGTGTTGTGGCCCTCAAGGAGGCGGGTGCTGAGCGGGTATTCGCATGTTGTACGCATCCAGTTTTCTCCGGCCCCGCTCTTGAACTCATCCAGAATTCCCCGATCGAGGAGATCGTTGTCAGCGATACTATTCCTCTGAGCGATGACGGACAAAAATCCTCAAAAATCCACGTTCTTTCAGTAGGGCGGCTGCTAGCCGAAGCAATCCGGCGAATCCACGAGGATGCCTCTGTGAGCAGCCTATTTGTTTGAAGTCTGGCCGCATTGGCCAATATTAGGAGTGTCAAAAGAATGGAAAATCCCATGCTCTCTGCAGAACGGCGGGAGGAGAGGGGCAAGTCGGCAGCCCGCCGCCTGCGCCGAGCCAACAACATTCCCGGGGTGGTGTACGGCATTCGCGAGTCCACCTCCCTGACAGTTGACCCGAGAGCGCTTGAGGGCATTTTGGACTCGGGTGCGAACGTTATCTTTCAGCTCAGCGTTGCAGGAGAAAAGAAATCTGACCGCCCCGTGATGGTGAAAGAGCTCTCCCGCGATCCCATCCGGGGAAACATTCTGCACGCGGATTTCCTGGAAATCCGAATGGACAAAAGACTTCAGGTTTCCGTCCCGATTGTTTTGACAGGCGAATCTCCCGGTGTCCGGCTAGGAGGAACGCTCTCCCAACTCTTGCGCGAAATAGAACTCGCTTGTCTGCCCAACGCCATTCCGCACGAAATTCCATTCGACGTGTCCGAGGTAAACATCAACGATGTGGTTCACGTCAGGGACTTGAATATCCCGGAAGGAGTGGACTTGGTTGCCGGCCTGGATGACCCGGTTCTCACTGTCACCGTTATCGAGATTGAAGAAGAGGTGCCCGAGGAAGAGGAAGAGGCGGTCTCCGGTGAGGAGGTCGCTGAGGAAGGAGCGCCGCCTGCCGAGGCCGAGGGCAAGGAAGATAAAGAGGCTCCCGACCCCGCGTCTAAAGCCAAAGAAAAGAAGTAGGGTTTCCCACCGCCGGTACGGAATCTCAATGGTAGCCCGTACAGTTATCTTGGGATTGGGAAACCCCGGCACCGAGTATGTGCAGACTCGCCACAATGTTGGCTTTTGGGCGTTGGATCGGATTTCAGAGTGTCATCGGATTCCCCTGAACCAAGATCGGCATTTTGGCCTTACCGGAGCCGGAAGCATCCGCGGATGGAAGGTTCTTTTGGTTAAGCCGATGACCTATATGAATCTGAGCGGCAAGGCGGCCAAGTCGTTGCTGGCTGCCGAAGGACTGGGGACGGGTGGCCTGATTGTACTGCACGATGATATGGATATCGCCTTGGGCCGAGTGAAGTTGAAAATTTCGGGTGGCGCCGCCGGGCACCATGGCGTCGAAAGCATTATTCGTAGCCTGGGCACGGAAAAGTTCCATCGCTTCCGAATCGGAATAGGCAGGCCGCCCGAGGAGGCGGATTCGACCGAGTGGCTATTGTCGCCCTTCTTGGAGGAAGAACTCGAAGCAATTCAAAATGCCGTATCGATTGCCGCAGACAAGGTCGTAGAATTGATTGAGGGAAACAAAATGAGCAGTTAAATCGTCTTCGGTAAGACTTTAAGCGTTTGATTTTCCGAAAAAATCATTGCCGAAGTGAGAGGAGGGAAACGGAGCGAATGATACAATTATCGAACGCAGCGGCACTTTTCGGGTTCGCCGGCTTGTTCCTCGCGGGGTTCATTTTTTTGTGGATAAAAAAGCAGCCCGACGGAAACGACCTGATGCGGACGATCGCGGGACGCATCCATGAAGGCGCCATGGTCTTCCTGAAGCGGGAGTACAAGATTCTCGCCGTATTTGTTGTTGTCGTGCTAATTCTTCTTACTTGGGCCATTTCGATCGAGACGGGCATCGCGTTTTTGATCGGCGCGATTTGCTCTGTCCTCGCGGGTTTTTTCGGCATGAACGCGGCAACGCGTGCCAACGTCCGCACCGCCGCAGCGGCGAACTCCCCTAGCGGGCAGGCCGGCGCGCTTTCGATGGCGTTTTACGGTGGGACGGTGATGGGTCTTTCCGTCGCGAGTTTGGGATTGATCGGTGTGGGCTTCTTGTTCTGGTATTTCAACATTTTGGAGGCGGCGGAAAACGCCGCCACCATCAGCGGATTTTCAATGGGAGCCAGCTCAATTGCCCTTTTTGCCCGCGTTGGTGGCGGCATCTACACGAAAACAGCGGATGTCGGCGCGGACCTGGTCGGGAAGGTGGAGGCCAGCATCCCGGAGGATGACCCCCGGAATCCTGCCGTGGTGGCTGATAATGTGGGCGATTGCGTCGGAGACGTCGCCGGGATGGGCGCGGACCTTTTCGAGTCCTACGTTGGGGCGATCGTCTCGACCATTTTTATCGGTTCCACAATTGGGACGGCTCTCGGCGCTTCAAACGCAGCGGCCATGGCCCTGCCCATGCTGCTCGCAATGGCCGGCCTGTTCTCCTCCGCCATCGGAATCGCATCAATGAAATCCCTCGCCACCAATAATCCCGCTGTAGCGCTTCGGAGCGCCACCATCCTCGCGGCGGTGATCTTCATTGTGATCTCGTTTTTATTGACGAGCGCGGTCGGTGTCAATACCGGTGTTTTTGGCGCAATTCTTCTTGGAACTCTTGGAGGACTCCTCATCGGCTGGCTGACCGAGTACTACACCGGAACGGGAACAGGACCCGTGAATCGAATCGTTGGCGCTTCCGAAACAGGTGTTGCCACAAATATTATCAGCGGCTTTGCCGTCGGCCTCGAGAGCGTTTGCGCTCCACTTGTCGTCATCGCCGCCATTACGCTGCTCTCCAGCGTTATGGCCGGAATTTACGGGATCTCTATCGCCGCCGTCGGGATGCTCGCCACGATTGGCATTACGATGTCGGTTGACGCCTACGGTCCCATTGCCGATAACGCAGGTGGAATCACCGAAATGAGCCGACTGGGACCTGAAACGCGCAAGATCACAGACGGTCTCGACGCGTTGGGCAACACCACGGCGGCCATCGGAAAGGGCTTCGCCATCGGCTCGGCCGCCCTTACCGCCCTTGCATTCTATGCGGCATACACCCAAGCCGCGAACCTGGACAAAATCGATCTTACCGACGCGAACGTGGTTGCCGGGATGCTGATCGGAGGCGCTATCCCCTTCCTCATCGCCGCCCTCACAATGAATTCGGTGGGGAAGGCCGCCTTTATCATGATCCAGGAAATCCGGCGTCAATTCCGGGAAATTCCCGGAATAATGGAGGGTAATGCGGAGCCTGACAGCGCCCGGTGCATCGATATCAGTACCCAGGCTGCGTTAAAGGAGATGATCGCACCCGCGCTGACCGCGGTCATCGTCCCCATCCTTGTTGGGTTCATCATGGGAAAGGAGGCGCTGGGCGGATTGTTGGCGGGCGCGCTTCTTTCCGGCGTGCTCTTGGCCCTCTTGATGGCGAATGCCGGAGGTGCCTGGGACAACGCGAAGAAAGACATCGAAGACGGGAAGCTGGGCGGAAAGGGCTCTGAGCCGCACAAAGCGGCCGTTGCGGGCGACACGGTGGGCGATCCGATGAAGGACACATCGGGTCCCTCGATGAACATCTTGATTAAATTGATGTCGATCGTAGCCCTTGTGCTTGCACCTCTTTTTTAGGATTACTCCTGAAATAGGGTTTCAGAATGGGGAAAAAGGGGGAAGCCCAGAGGGTGGACTCCCCCTCCGGGAAGAAGCGCTGGTCCGCATGAGGGCGGATGTGGTACTTTCTCGGAAATTTACTCCTCGCCTCAGACCAAAGAGTGTGCTGGGGCCGTCCAGACCGAGAGGAGATGTATGCGACAGTTCGAAACAATGGTATTGCTTTCTACTGATTTGACCGACGAGGCGGTCGAAGAGCAAATCACCTTCTTCGAGAATCATGTCAATGAAGGAGGTGGAGAAGTTCTCAACATTGAAAGATGGGGGAAAAAGCGCCTTGCCTATCCCATTAACCGCCAACGCCACGGCATCTATTATGTCATTTCCTATAAAGCGGAACCCGCAACGGTGCAGGAGATCGAGCGCCAGATCCGCTTGAAGGAGGATACTTGGCGCTATATGACCGTCCGGCGGGATCCCGGCACCTTGCGGAAGATGGAAATAAATGCCAAACGCGCGGCCGCTCGCGCGGAACAGGATCCGCGGCCAAAATCTGGAGAGGAAAGGGAGGCGGAAAGACTCCCATAATAGTTGTCATGATGGGCGGAAAGGGTTCTTTGGCCGCCGAGAATTTTTGCGGGTGGACGGGAACGGAGAGTAGGTATCATGGCCCAGCTTAACTCGGTGTATCTAAGAGGCAACCTCACGCGGGATCCCGAGAAGCGGTTCCTTCCCTCTGGATCTCCCGTTGTCTCTTTCGGTTTTGCCGTGAATCGCCGCTACCGAAGCGGCGAGGAATGGAAAGAAGAAACTTGCTTTGTCGATGTAGTGGTGTACGGGCGTCAAAGCGATTGGGTGATGGAAAATTGCGCGAAGGGATCGCCCGTCCTCGTCGAAGGCCGCCTGAGTTTCCGATCCTGGGAGGCGAAGGATGGCTCCCGTCGGAGCAAGCATGAGGTTGTGGCCAACAATGTCCACTTCATCGCGCGGCGCGATGAAGGAGGAGGAGGGGCCAGACCAGGGGTGGAGTCTTCCTACGGCGCGTCCGAACCTCTCGGGGACCCGCTACCGGCAGAGGACGATATTCCTTTTTAGGCGGTAACGGTTGAGAAAAGAATTCGGAGGAAGGCATGGCCATCGTTCCAAGGGGTTTTAGCAAGAAAAAGAAAAAGAAAAAGAGATACGTACGAAAAAAGATCTGCCGGTTTACGGCGGAAGGCGTTGTTTATATTGATTACAAGGATGTGAGAAACTTGAAGAACATGGTGAGCGAGCGGGGCAAGATCATCCCTCGCCGAGTAACGGGAACTTCCGCCCGACACCAACGACAGCTTACAAATGCCATCAAACGGGCGCGGTACATGGCGCTCATGCCCTACTGTGTTGATCATATGTAAAGGGACAGGATTCGTATGCGCCTGATTTTACGAAACGAGATAGGTCATCTCGGCGAGGTGGGGGACGTGGTTGAGGTGGCTGATGGGTATGGTCTTAACTATTTGATTCCTAAAGGTTATGCCATTCACGCCACAGCGAACACCCTTCGCGCCTCGCAGCACGAGCAACGTTTGCGGGAGGTCCAAGTCGATGTCGCTCGCAGGCGTGCGAACGAGGCCGCAGCACAGTTCAGCGGCGTCGAAATCGAATTCATCATGCGCGCAGGCGAGGACGGCCGCCTTTTCGGTTCGGTCACCAACAGGGATATTGAAAAAGAGTTGTTGGAGCGCGGGCTCGAAGTGACCCGCCGGAGAATTCTCCTTCCGGAGCCCATCCGCAAGATAGGCGAGTATGATGTGCCCATCCGAATTCATGCAGAGGTGAAGGCCGAGGTGAAGGTGCAGGTTGTGGCGGCGGAAACGGATGAGGGTGCCGATCATGCCGCGGAAGAGAAGACGGCGGCGCAGGGGGAGGCGGCCGCTGAAGAGAAGAGAGAGGACGGGGAGGCGGTGCAAGCCGAAACCTCCTTCGGGGAGGACGCGGAAAAAGAGTAGAAAATCATTCCTCCTTTTGGCACGTTCGCATAACCGATTATTTTTTTGGCCACCCCGTGTGCGGCCTCTTTTTTGTCCATTTCCCGCAACCAATTGACCGATACCCCGGACTTGGAACGTCAGTCAACGGCACCATGGATTTTCATCAGGATTGGATCTGCGGTACTGTTTCTCTCACACATGAACCCACCCTATTAATCGGAGTTCCCGAGTGACAGCGCCCAACGGCTCTCAAGCAGTAGAGGCCGGGCACCTACCACCGCAAAACGTCGAAGCAGAACAGCGTGTGCTCGGCGCGCTTCTGCTCGACGGAGGGGTGGTAGCGTCCGTTATGGAAGTACTCCGTCCGGAACACTTTTACCGGATGAGCCACCGTGCCATCTACGAGGCGATGCTCGACTTGTTTGATCGAACCGAGCCGGTCGACATCCTCACTCTTGTTGACAGTCTACGAAAGATGGGAAAGCTCGATGTCGCAGGAGGGCCGGAGTACGTTGCCACTCTTGCGGACGATGTTTCGAGCGCAAAGCGGGCGGTGACCTACGCCAAGTTGGTGCGCAACGCGGCCATATTGCGGAACCTCATTCACACATCGGGCGCCATCGCCGAGCGCGCCTTTTCCACAAGCGAAGATGTAGACGGGCTGGTCGACGACGCCGAGCGAGCGATTCTCGAGATTGCCTCGGAACGGTATCATCAGAATATCGGCAGTATGCGGGATATCATCAAAACGACATTTCCCTATCTTGAGGAACTTTATGAACGGAAAGAACTTGTCACAGGGGTGCCGACCGGTTTCAATGACTTCGATCGGATGACGGCCGGTCTCCAGGCGGGGGAGCTTACCATTGCCGCCGGCCGGCCCAGCATGGGCAAAACAGCCTTCGCACTCTGCATCGCGGAGTATGCAGCTATCGGCGCCAAGGTGCCCGTTGCTTTTTTCAGTCTCGAAATGAATACTCGCCACCTTGCCATCCGGATGATGTGCGGCCGCGCCGGGGTGAACTCGCGCCAGCTCATGACGGGTTTCATGCCCTCGAACGGGTGGCCCTTACTTATCCGCGCCGCGGGGGAACTTTCAGAAGCTCCTTTTTTTGTGGATGACTCGACTGATCTCACTGTCTTTGACATTAAGGCCAAGTGCCGCCGCCTTCAGGCGGAGAGCGGGCTGGGGTTCGTCGTGGTTGATTATCTTCAGCTTCTTTCTCATAGGGGGAGGCGGAACGAAAGCCGTCAAGTTGAGATCAGTGAAATCTCGCGTGGCCTCAAGGCGCTCGCCAAGGAGTTAAACGTTCCCGTCCTCGCCCTCAGCCAGTTGTCGCGGCAGGCTGAGACTCGAGAAGGCAAGCGGCCCACGCTCTCCGATCTCCGGGAGTCGGGTGCCATCGAGCAGGACGCGGATCTCGTGGCCCTCTTGTACCGCGAGGATTATTACGATCCGAATTCTCCCAGCAAGGGAATCGCGACGATAATCATCGCCAAGCAGCGGAACGGCCCAACGGGCGATATCTCTCTTCAATTTAGCCCCGAATACGCCCGTTTCAGCAATTTGGACACTTTTCACGAAAGGGTATCGCCTCAGCCGGTCCATGAGGATACAGCAGAGGGGGGGGTGGACTTTTGACCGTGCGCCGAGCCGGGAGCGCACTCCCCGACGTTGAATCTCCGGAGGCATTTGCCGCGGCCCGGCAAACCGCTGCTATCGTAGATCTCGATGCCCTCAGCGGGAATATTCGGCAGGTGCGGAAAGCGTTGGCTCCCGGCCGCGAGGTTTTGGCTGTCGTCAAGGCCGAGGCTTACGGCCACGGGGCTGTCGAGGCGAGCCGCATTTTCCGGAAAGAGGGAGCCTGTCTGCTCGGGGTGGCGACGGCGGAGGAGGCGGAAGTCCTCCGGTCGGTCGGCGCAAAAGAAGAGGATTCCCTGCTTTCGGATGCTCCCATACTTTTGATGAGCGCGGTAAGCCCCTGCTTGGCCCCCCGTGTCGTTTCCTTGGATCTCGAAACTGCCCTCTGGAATTTTGAGCAGGCCCAGGCGCTGGCCTCGACAGCGGCCGCGGCCGGCAGGAGCGTGAGGGTTCACTTCAAAGTGGATTCCGGGATGGGCCGACTAGGGCTTTCACCGGGGGAGGCGGCGGATTTCATTCGAAAAGTATCCGGGCTGGGCCGAATCGTACCGGTCGGCCTGATGAGCCACCTGGGCCAGGCAGACGAGGAGGAAGGGGTGCCCCCCACCCTGGCCCAGTTCGAGGTTGTCCGATCTCTCGCCGAATCGCTTCGGAACGAGGGTATTCTCCCTCCCCTCGTCCACACAGCTAACAGCGCCGGGGGACTCGCCTTCCTGGACGCGCCGGGGGGGCTCGTCCGCTGCGGGATCCTTCTTTACGGTTGTTTGCCCCGGAATGTGAGGAGTTTTTCCGTCGCACCCGCCATGAGCTTTCGAAGCTACATTCTTCAGGTGAAGCCTATCGCCGCCGGGGCGCCCGTGGGTTACGGTGCCACATACCGCCGCGAAGCCCCCGGGAAGATCGCCCTTGTCGCGGTCGGCTATGCGGACGGTTACCCCCGCCTTCTCTCAAACCGGGCCGATGCTTTGGTGGGCGGCTCTCGCGCCCCGGTCGTGGGGCGGGTTTCGATGGATCTCATCGCGCTGGATGTAACCCACCTGGAAACGGTCCGCGAGGGGGAGGAAGTGGTTCTTTTCGGTGCGCAGAACGAAGGGCGGATCCTTGTCGAAGAGCTCGCCGATCGCGTCGATACCATTCCCTATGAGATTCTGTGTGGCGTGAGCGCTCGCGTACCCCGTCTGTATCTGAAGGGGGGACGCTTTGCGGGAAGACGTATGCTGGGGGGTGAGCCGAAGGAGTCTCGCCTCGTGGTGGAGGGCCCTGCTTGAGCGGCGAAGGAAAGATCGAGATTCGCGGCGTTGAAAAATCTTTTGCGGAAAATCATGTTCTGCGTGGGGTGGACCTGCGGATTCCGGCCGGAAAAATCACCGCCATCATCGGCAGGAGCGGCGAGGGGAAGAGCGTTCTCCTGAAACACATGATGGGTTTGCTGCGGCCCGACCGGGGGCAAGTGCTCGTGGACGGCGTGGACGTGGCCACTCTAAAGGGGCGAGACCTTAACGGCCTCCGGGCGAGATTTGGAATGCTCTTCCAGGGGGCGGCCCTTTTCGATTCGATGAACGTGACCGAAAATGTTGCTTTCCCCCTGCGCGAGCACACAAGGCTCAGCCCTGAGGACATACAGGAAAAGGTGGGAGAGAAACTTCATCTCGTCGAGCTGGATGGAGTCGGGTCGCAGATGCCCGCTGACCTTTCCGGCGGAATGCGGAAGCGTGTGGGGCTGGCCCGGGCCATTGTGCGTGAGCCCGAAATTCTTCTTTACGATGAGCCGACCACGGGGTTGGATCCCATTCTCGCTGATTCGATCGACCTCCTTATCACGCGAATGCAGAATGCGCTCAAGGTCACCTCAATACTTGTCAGCCATGACGTAAAAGGAATTTTCCGCGTTGCCCATTTCATCGCCATGCTCCACGCTGGGCGGATCGTCGCCCAGGGGACCCCGGAGGAATTTCTGGCGATGAAGGATCCCCTTGTTAGCCAATTCCTCGCCAGAAGCGCCGAGGGTCCCATCCGAGTGCTGTGAAGGCGCCGATCCGTTTCCGGGTTCTCGCCGATACGCCGGGGGAAAAGGCACGCCAGGGACTTCTCGAGACCCCGCATGGCGCCGTTGAAACGCCCGCATTCATGGCGGTGGGAACTCGGGCCACAGTGAAGACGCTCGACCCGGAAGAGATTCGGGCGACGGACTGTCAAATTATATTGGCGAACGCATATCACCTGGCGCTTCGGCCGGGGGCCGAGCGCATCGCACGGCTTGGCGGACTCCACCGTTTCATGGGCTGGGACGGCCCTCTTCTTACCGACAGCGGCGGTTATCAATTGTTCAGCCTGGCGCCGCTCGCTCGAATCCGGGATGAGGGCATTGAGTTTCAAAGTCACTTGGATGGCACGAGAATGCGCCTGACACCAGAGAGCGTGATCGAGATTCAGGAAGCGCTCGGTCCGGATATCGCCATGGTGCTGGATGAGCCGATCGGTTTTCCGCACACGCGGGAGGACGCCATAGATTCTCTTCGGCGGACAACGAACTGGGCGCAAAGGGCGAAGGAGGTTCACCGTCGAGCGGATCAGGCTCTTTTCGGCA
>CAZUHN010000275.1:0-9293 GCA_964620535.1 uncultured Nitrospinaceae bacterium
ACTCACCTCTGACTCGCCGCTGCCGATCTTGTCGCGCCACGGAGTCACAGGCTGTCGACGTCTCCACGGCCGCGGGGTACGAGGCGGTCGGCGAGGCTCTTAAGGACGGGCGGCGGTGTGGCACTTCGAGTTGAAGGTCGCCGGGTCATCTTGACTTGACGCCACCTCGCTTCGACCATCTGCGTCGCTCCTGGAGGCTGCATGGCCGCTTTTGACCGCCGAATTCTCGACCGACCGCCCGAGGAGGGCGGTGATAACCAAGGGTGCGATGGGGATTTCCGTCTTTTTCATGCCGTAGCCCAGGAGTCCGAACAGGAGCATGAGTTTGACGTCGAACAGGTTGTTGTTGACCGAATAGGTGCCCACGACGGCGATGGCTAGGATCGCGGGAAACAGGATGCGTTTCGGAATTTCCATCACCCGCGCGTAGAGGCTCGTGAGGAACCAGCCGAATAGCAGCAAGAGCCCGTTAGCGATGAGCATTCCCCATAGGAGGGCGTACATGGTGACGGCGTGCTGCTGAAAGAGGTCCGGCCCCGGCCGCATCCCGTGGACCACGAAGGCACCCAGCATCACCGCAGTGATGATGTCCCCCGGAATGCCGAAGGCGAAGAGGGGGAGGAAGTTCGCGCCGTTCACGGCGTTGTTCGCCGCCTCGGGAGCCGCCACGCCCTCGAGGCTCCCCTTGCCGAACAGCTCGGGCTCGCGGGAGGTGCGCTTGGCGAAGCTGTACGCCAGAAAGGCCGCGATGGGAGCGCCCAGGCCCGGGAGGATCCCGACGAAGGTGCCGATGGCCGAGGACTGGAGTATCACCCTCCGCATTCCCCAGGCCTCGCTCCAGGTGAGACGGTCCTCCTCCGCCCGGCCTTTGCCCAGCGATCTGTTCACCAGAGCAGTATCGCGCAGCCCCGTTTCGGACTGCAGGAGCACCTCGCTCACCGCGAAGAGGCCGATGAGCATGGTCATGAAGGTGATTCCCGAGGCGAGGTTGACGTTTCCGAAGATAAAACGGCTGGTGCCGGTCACCGAATCCAGCCCCACCGCGCTGATGAGGAGACCCAGGAAGGCGGAGAAAAGACCCTTGAGAACGCTGTCACCCGTCACCCCCGCGATGATGACGAGGCTGAAGACGAAGAGCGAGAAATACTCGGGGGAGCCGAAAAGGAGCGCCACCATCGCGAGGGGCACCATGAAGATGAAGAGGACCAAGTCACTAATGGCGTCCCCCGTTGACGAAGCAACAAGGCTCATCTGGATGGCCTTGCGTGCCTTGCCTTGCTGGGCCATGGGGTAGCCGTCGAACACCGTCGCGACCGCTCCTCCCGTCCCCGGGGTAGAGATGAGCACGGCCGGAATCGCCCCCCCGTAGAGCCCCCCCTTGTAGATCCCGATCAGCAGCGGAATCCCCAGCAGGGGGGGAAGGCTGAAAGAGAGGGGGACGAGGAGGGCGATGGCCATGGTCGCGGTCAGGCCGGGGAGCGAGCCCACCAGCATCCCGAGCAGGATCCCCGCGCTGAGCATGCCGAGCGGACCCCAGTCGAGTATCAGGGTGAGGCCCTTGAGCACCTGATCTATTTGCGGCATCACGGCCTCACTCGAGGAGAAACCCGGCCGGAAGCGGTATGAGCATCACCCGCCCGAAGAAGTAGAAAATCGCCAGGGGGAGAGCGAACGCCCCGACGGCGAGCTGCCAGGGTTTCCGCGTCCCGAAGTACAGGTTCAGCACCAGGAGCAATAGAACGGTGGTGAGCAGGTACCCCGCGGCCTCCATGAGGTAGGGGTAGGCCATGAGAGTGATGGTAACGACCGCGAGGCGGGGGAGCGCGGCGAGTGGGATGGCCGGGGCGGCGGGCGCGTCCCCTTTTCGGAAGAAAGACCGCGCGATGAAAAAAAACCCGAGGATGGCGAAGGCGAAGGCACAGATGGAGGGAATGGCGGCGGGGGTGATGCGCACAAGGTCCCCGGTTCCGGGGATGGGCTGCTGGTCCACCTGGCTCGGGATGAGGAAAAAGACGGTGATCGCCAAAGTCAGCGAGACGATGCCCAGAAGTCGCTGGACGTCGGCTTCGTGCATGCCATTCTCCTTCCTGCCCCACGGTCCTTAGCGCACGATGGCGGAGGCCTTCGGGACGGCCTGCGGGTAGGCGACGGGGCTGTGGGCCATCCCCATCGCGACGAGGGCCCGCGCGAACATCACGGCCGCCCGGATGGGCTGAATGACGGGAGCCTCATGGCCGCGCTCCTTCAGCCCCGCCCGCACCTCGGGCACCATCCACGAGAGCGAGGTGCAACCCAGGACAAGGGTGTCGGCGCCGTCTTCTTCGATCGCCTTGACGCACTGTTCCTCCATGGCTGCGAGTTGCGCCTCGCGCTCGGTCTTCTGCTGCACCTCGGGCACGGGATATTCGATGGAACGCACTGAAGCCAGCTTCTTGCCGAGTCCGTACATCTCGATGTTCTGTCGGATCATGATGGCCATGCACTCGAGCGTGTCGATGATCGAAAAGCGGTGGCCGAGGAGGGAGGCCAGGTGTACCGACGATTCCCCGCAGCCCAGGACGGGGATCGGGGAGACCTCCCGGGCGGCATAAAGAACAGGGTCTAGAAAACCCTGGATCACAACGGCGTCATACTTGCCCGACTCCGCGGCCCGGCGTACCCGCTCGAGTACCCCCGCCGAGACGAGCACCAGATCCTCACGATTCTGCACCACCGGCCCCTCGGGGCCCGGGTCGTAATCCCATTCCACTCCCTCGAGGAGGCCGTCCGCCTCCATGGCGTCCAGCAGTTCGTGGGAGTACGCCGTCGTATAGTCGTGGACCGATGTGCGGATATATATCATGCGCATGGCGATCACTCCTCCGGCGCGAACTTTGGGCTCAAGTCTTCTCTCCCTTGACCGCGATGGCCTCCATCGCCACGAGGAACTCGGGGTGGCTTAGGCTGGTGACCACCGCGAACGAGCTTGCGGGAAGCGTTTCGCCGAAGAGTTCGGCGCGGGCCCGCACCACGGCTGGAAAGTAAGAGATGTCGGTGATGAAGACGGTCACCTTGACCACGTCCGCGAGGCCCGCTGCCGCCTCCTTCAGCACACGCTCGATGTTTCGGATCACCTGGCGCGTCTGCTCTTCGGGGTCGCCCTCCCCCACGAAGCGCCCCTGCTCATCTCTCGCGACCTGCGCCGAGACGAAGATGAGCGCCTCGGCCCCGCGCACCTTCACGCCCTGGACATAGGGGGCGTCCGCGGGGGGAAAGGGTTTCGGTGCGAGCGTTTTCCGTTCCATTTCTCTCTCCTATCCGGTGGAGACCGACCTATCCGGACCTGTATCGTTCAGAAGTTCTTCCGCCACGTTTTCCCGCACCTGCCGAATGTGGGCCCGGATCACGCGCTCCGCGCGGGCGCCGTCTCCGGCTTCGAGGGCGGCCAGGATTTCCTCGTGCTCTTCGTGAACCAGAAGGGCATCCCTTCGCATTAGGGCAACCGTCCGCAGCCGATACATCTGGATACGCAGGTTTAGCAGTTCCATCATCCGGATGGCCTGCTGGTTTCCCGAGGCTTCGACGAGGAGAGTGTGAAACCGGTGGTCGGCCGAAGCGTAGGCGCGTTTGCGGGATTCGAGCTCGTCGGGGGGGAACCCCTGAAAACAGGCCCGTAGTCTATCGATGAGCTTTGGCGTCGCGCGTTGGGCGGCCAGGCGGGCGCACAAACCTTCCAGCGCTTCCCGCACCTCGATCACCTGGAGAATTTCCTCAGGGGTCAAGGTCGAGACGTAAATACCCCTGCGCGGGAGAATTTGCACGATCCCGTCCTGCTGAAGGCGGTGGATGGCCATGCGCAGGGGTGTTTTGCTGATGCGGAGCTCCAGCGCCAGTTCGTCCTCTGAAAGGCGCGTTCCGGGCGTGAGCTCGCGGCGTTCGATCCGGCCCCGAAGTAACACATAAGCCTGATCGCTCAAGCTGTCCCGGTAGATGGGATCGGGTGTGGCAGTCTTTTTCACGGGTTTTCACCTGAAATGTGAAATATGAAATTTCAGATACCAGAAACCCTCGCTCCCGTCAATGGTTCACTTTAGCCTGTCTATGGCGAATTCCTGATTACACAGTTGCGATACTGAATATTTGCACCGTAAAGTCATTTGGAAAAGAGGACTTTCCTCCGCGTCGTTTTTATTGGCACGATGCGGGTGATGAAGTTGCGGTTGTTGGCCAGCCAAGATATTTATAGAAGGATTAGCCAGTTGAATTATACTCCGTAGCCGGACTGAAAGGCGTGAAAATCGTGAATCCATCTGGGAAATCCGGGTTAAGGGCGCATGGTTCTTTCAAGGGCGAACCGCCATGAATAATGTCATACGATTCGGCGCACGGACGTAAGGGATTCGGAAACTGGGTGTGGAGGCATCTCGCAGGTGGCGTCCGACCGATCGTGCCGGGAATTTCCGCTGTAACGAATCAGTCCGTGACCCAGGCCGCCGCCTCGGTTGTCTGCCCGGTGAGTTTGGACAGGGTTTCGGCCACTTTGCGCTCGTAGTTCAAAAATTCTACGGATAAAGCATCGCGCGGCCGGGGGAGGTCAATCTTGATCTCTTCGGCAATGTGTCCCGGCCGCGGCGACATCACAAGCACCCGGTCGGAGAGGTAGGTCGCCTCGCGCACGCTGTGGGTAACGAAGAGGACGGTCTTCTGCGTCTCAAGCCAGACTTGAACGAGAAGTTTTTGAAGGCTTGATCGCGTCTGCGCGTCCAGGGCGCCGAAAGGTTCGTCCATGAGCAATACATCCGGGTCGAGGGCCAGAGCGCGGGCGATGCCCACACGCTGTTTCATTCCTCCTGAGAGCCGAAAGGGATAGATGTCTTCAAATCCATTGAGTTCCACGAGCCCCATGAGCCGGTTTACCATCGGATCCCGCTGATCCTTTGAAATTCCCTTCATCCGCATGCCGAAGCGTACGTTTCCCGCCACGGTGAGCCAAGGGAAGACGGCGAATTCCTGGAAGACCACCCCCCGGTCGAAACCCGGTTGGGTGATCGGATGTCCATCCAGTGCTGCTTCGCCGGAGGTCTTCTCATACAAGCCCGCCAAGATCATGAGTAGGGTGCTTTTTCCGCACCCGCTCGGGCCGAGAAGGGACACGAATTCTCCGCTCCGGACCTCAAATTTCACTTTTTCCAGTGCGATGACCTGACTCGTCCGGCCCAGACCCTCGTCGATGGTGAACACCATGCCCAGATCCTGGACCTTGAGCTTGATCGGCTCCAATGTCATTTCAAACCGTCCCCAACAAGATAGGCCACTACTCGCGCAGGGTTCCCCACCGCCGGACAGTAGTTAGCTCGATGCTGCGTAAACAGATTCGCTCCACGATCACGCCCAAGATTCCGACGACGACAATTCCGCCGTACATCATGTCCGCCGCGAGGAAGTCGCGGGCGGCGAAAATCCGGAACCCCAAGCCCGCCTCAAGGGCGACGATCATCTCTCCCGTTACCACGATACGCCACGCACGGCTGAAGCCGATGCGATAGCCCGCAATCAAGCTCGGCAACGATCCGGGAACAAATACCTGGAAAAAGAGCGTCGCACCCTTCGCGCCCATGGCCCGGCCCGCCCGAATCAGCGAGGCGTCTACGGTTTTTACGCCCGTCCACGCGTTCACCATTATGGTAATGGTTCCCTCAAACCAAAGAACGGAAATAAGGGTGAAGTCGCTGAGGCCGAACCAGAGGATGACGACGGGATACAGCGCCACGCCCGGAACCGCCAGGAAGAAGTACATCGGCGGGGCCAGGACCCGCTCGACGGTGCGGTTCATCCCCATCAGCAATCCGAGTATCGTTCCGGTCACGATCGCGAGTACAACGCCCACCAACAGCCTGTAGAGGGAGACAGATATGTCGAGCCAAAGGATTCCCGACCGGGCCTGATCGACCATCGTTACCCAGATCTTTTCCAGCGGTGGAAACAGTACCGGGTGCAAGGTGCCCGAGTGAGCCAGCAGTTCCCAAAAAATGAGGAGCCCGACGAGCGGCGCTGCGTTGAGGAGTAGCGTCCGCAGGGAGTTTTGGAACACAACCCCCCATTTGGGTGGTTCAAGGCGTTCCGGCGTACTCGCACCTCCCGTTCGCTGGGTAGCTTCGGTGGATACCGCCAAGGTTTCTTCCTCCACAAGCGTTATTCGAAATACGGTTGCAAGTCGTTCTCAATCCGGAAGATTCATATATGGGTCCGGGGGAATTTCATTTGGGTCTCTTTCCCTTGAGCAGATATCCAACGCCGCCAGGGCGTACACCTTGGTGGCGTTGACGAGTGTTTTGACGTTGATGTGCTCTCCGATCTCCGAGTTCCAGCCGTAGCTGGACGTCCTCGTATGGCCGGCAGGGCCGTAGGTAATCGTCTGGATTCCGTAGCGGTTCATGTGGGCACCGTCGAGATAAGAGGTCTTTAGGATAACAATTGGCGGCTCCCCCATCACCTCTTCATGGGCTTTGATCATCGCCCGCGAAGGCAAGGAGTCTTTCGGAATCCCCGAAGGCGGGTGGGTGCAGAACACTTCGACATTTGCGTTTATGTCCAGATTTTCGGCGTTCACATGGGCAATGAGATCCTTAAACTCCGCCTGAACATCTTGAACCCGCTGGCCGGGCACAAGGCGAACGTCCACGTACAAGCGGCATTCAACCGGCGACCGTGCGCAACGGTAAGGCCAGCCGCCCTCGACCGCGGCGACGTTCACATGGGGGTGTTCTCCAAGAAATTCGTTCCGCGACCGGTACTCGGGGATCCACTTCCGGATGCCGGCCTGGACGCGCTCCATGCGCTCTATGGCGCTCGCCGTATAGTCTCCGTAGCAGGTGTGGCCCATCAAGCCTTTCGTCGTCACCTTGAACCAGACCGTCCCCCCGTGCCAGGGTGCCAATTGCATGCCGGTTGGCTCGCCGAGGATGCAAAAATCCGTCATGTATCCGTGGGAAATAAGATGGCGGGTTCCGACGCCGTAGCCGTCGTAAAGCACGTCCTGATAATCGTCAATCCGGTTTTTTTCGATTTCACCGACCACTGAAGCCAGGACGATACCTCCTTTGAGCTTCACGCCCACTTTCATGATTGCCTTGACCGCCGCAAAGTAAGCAACGTCTGCGCTTTTCATATTGAAGGCGCCGTTTCCGATGATCCACTCGCCGTCCCGGATCGCCTTGTTCTTATATCCCGGCTGGGTGAGCTCGGGCTCCTCGCCGGAGTAGGAGGTGTCCAGATGTCCGTTGAACATGAGGGAATAACCCCCGCCCCCCTCGGGCAGGATCCCCACCGCATTGTAGCGACCCTCGGCCACTTTTTGGAGGTGGGCCTCTAGGCCCGCCTCTTCATACTTGGCGTGCATGTAGCGGGCGGCCGCTTCCTCGTAGCCGGTGGGGCTGGGAATGTCCACCAACTCCATCGTGGTCTGGACGAGGAAATCTTCGTCCACTGCTTCCACTACTTTTTTCTGCAAGTCATCCATATCGAGTGGCTTTTCTTTGAGGAAAAGAACGGAACAGCAAACTCATTTCCCCTCTGGAGGATATCTTCGTAGACCTCCAGAGGGGAAATGAAATCCTGACGATTTGGCGTTTTAGGCTAATTCTTCATCAAGGAGAAGTATGCCTTTTCCACGAGGCTGACGTCGATGTGCTTGGTCACGTCGATCCGCTTGGGCAGCTTCTTTTTCTTCACGCTGACGTCGACTCCGTCCTGAACCTCCTTGAGGTCTTTGTGCGTGATCATCGCGCGGTCCCACCGCATGAAATTGTAAAGATCCTTCTTGACCTTCGCGACGGTGAATTTGAGTCCCTGGCTCTTCCAAAAATCCCTCATGAGCGTTGCCGTTTCATCCCGCCGCGTATTGACGAATCTCATCGCCCGTACGTGGGCCCGAACGAATCGGGCGGCGCCTTCGGGGTCCTTCTTTTTGATGAAGCTCCACGAGGTGGTTAAGAACACGGGAGAGGTATATCCCAGCAACTCGTCATAATCCTTGGGTCCCATCACCATGCGGCCGAGGCCCTTATCCAGGATGATCGAGCCCCAGGGCTCCCATGTCAGGCCCGCGTCCAATCCGCCCGTTACGAAGGCGGCGGGCAGGGAATCGGTTTTGGTATTGCGAATCTTGAAGTCTTTGTCCGACAGGCCAATCCGGGAGAGATATGTCATCCAGGTCGCCCAGGTGCCGCTCCCCATTTGCGCGCCGACCGTCTTGCCCACGAGGTCCTTCACGGACTTCGTAGTTTTGTCCTTTAAGGGAACGATCACCATATTCTGGTTCCCGTAGCGGTTCAGGGCGATGCCCACGACGTCCATCCCGCGGGCGGCGATCTGGCCCACGCGGGAGCCGCGCGTGCTGATGACTTCGACGGTGCCGCCGATCAGGGCGTCGATAAGGGCCCGCGGAGCCGTGACGCGGCGTTTGACTTCGATTCCCTCGGCTTTGTAGAACCCTTTTTTCTCAGCGATGTAGGGAATCGCTGCGTGCGATGTGTTGTCGTGAGCGAGACGGATTACGCCTTTCGCCGCGATTGCGTTGCTGGCCAAGCTGACCGCAGCAATGGCCGCCAACGATATCAAACCAACCTTTTGCATAGCCTCCTCCTTCCTCGCATCATCGATAGAACGTCGATGACGTGAAATGGGAAATACGAACGACCGCTAGACCACCCAACAATCTTCAAGGAGTCATTTTGCCTAAATCCTGAGGAGTAGAATTCGTAATACTACTCCATTGCAGAAAGTTAATTGCCCCGCTGCACGGATTCAGACCCATCGGAATAGTGCAACAATGTGATTATATGGTCATTATAATATATTCTTTCTTTTTATTACACAACTTTTTTCGACCATACCGGATCGCTCATTTAACTGGACAGTTATAACGATTTGATGAATGATTTTGCTCCGTTTTGGGATAAAAACCGGAAGGAGGCCGGGTTGAATGTTCACCAAAACCCGCCGAGGCGCCGCCCGGTGGGCCGCCGGTGAAAATCCCATTCTGTGGACAGGCGGGGGGCGCCCGATCCGGAAGATTTGACGAGGAAAGAATCCGCTGTTTGAAAAAGCGAAGTGAAAAACAAATATTGTCATAGGAGCAAATTATTGCATCTGCTAAATGCTCCTTTGTTATACTACAGATCATCGTTGTATCTCATACCTTGGAAACCGGTTGGATTCCAAGTCGAAGACTCCTCCTCCCGATTAACCACGCCACGCCATGAGAAGTGGTTTCCGAATGGTCTCCACTAGTGGCTCAAGACTTTGCTCAGAAA
>CAZUHN010000276.1:0-9929 GCA_964620535.1 uncultured Nitrospinaceae bacterium
CAAAGCGCCCACGATCTCATCTACGACATCACCCACAAGGCCTTCCATGAGAAAAAGACGATCAAGGAGGCCCTGCTCAAGAACAAGGAGATCCTGAAGTACCTGACCGCAAAAGAGATCGACAACCTGACCCGGTACGAGAAATACCTCGGGACCGCCCCCAAGCAGGTGGAGCTGACACTCGCCGCCATCCGCAAGGCGCGCCGGGCCGAGGGGACGGATAAAGGCGGCAAGCGAGGCGGGAGGGCGACGAAGAGGAAATAGGCGACCCGGAGGCGATAGACCCTCGTTTCCCATGATTTGTTCAGGAGCCTGCCTGGAGCAGGATGATCCTTCCTCTCCCGGAGGGAGAGGGGAAAAGGGCTTCGAGGACTTCGGCGAAGTGAGATTGGTCCCGGGTGCTGCGGGTGCTCTACGAGGAGATTCATTTGCTTTCTCGAAACGAGGTGATTGGATTCCTCGACGAACGTGCCAAAGTCATTCTGCCTCCCCTCCTGGCAGAGCAAGAAAAGAGTTGAAGCCGATGAGGATTGATCGCGCAGAAGTGTACGCCGTTTCCATACCCTACATAAAACCCTTCGTGAACAGCTGGGGAACTTTTCCCGCGGGCGATCACGTTATCCTGAAACTCTTCGCGGACGGCCTCGTCGGGCTCGGCGAGGCGGCTGTCATTCAGGTGGACAAGAGCGGGGAAGATCAGACCGCCATCTGCAACGCCCTCACCCGGCGCTTCGGACCCGCCCTCATCGGCGAGGATCCCTTCAACATCGAAGGGATCATGAAAAAGTTCGACGGCCTCGCCGCGACCAAATACGCTTTCCTCTACACTAAGGCGGCCATCGACAGCGCGCTCTATGACTTGATGGGAAAGGCGACGGGGCGCGCGGCGTGCGACCTCATCGGCGGGCGGGAGCGGCCCGCCCTCCAGGTGGGCCGGGCGCTCGGCATCGCCTCCCCCGGGGAGATGGCGGAGGCCGCCCTCCGCCTCAAGGAGGAGGGCTACCGCTTTCTCACCGTGAAAGTGGACGGCCTCGACTACCGGGCGGACGTGGCCCGCGTGAAGGCGGTGCGCGAGGCGGTGGGGGAGGGGTTCATCATGGACGTGGACCCGAACCAGTCCTACAGTGCCTCGGAGTGCATCCCGGTGCTTCGGAAGATGGAGGCGTTCGACATCATCGGGGTGGAGCAGCCCTGCCCGGCCTGGGACTACGACGGCATGGCGAAGGTGGCCGCCGCCCTCGATGTGTCCGTCGCGGCGGACGAGGGACTGATCGCCCCCGCCGACGCGCACAAGATCGTTCATATGAAGGCGGCGGACATCCTCATCGTCAAGTTGGCCAAGTCGGGCGGGTTCTTCTACTCGAAAAAGATCGTGGCCATCGGCGAGGCGGCGGGGCTGGGCTTCGGTATGGGCTCGATGCACACCTTCGGGGTGGGCACGGCGGCCATCCAGCACTTCGTCGCCGCAACTCCCGAGATCGGCGAGCCCATCGGCTACGGCACCCCCCACGAGCGCTTCCGGGACGACATCCTCAAGGAGCCCATCCGGATCCACGACGGCATCGCCACCGTCCCCGCGGGCCCCGGGCTCGGCGTCGAGCTCGACGAGGGGAAGATGAAAAAGTACGGCACCCCCGCCGGAAGCTGTTAGAAGCGGAGCGGGGGCCGCTTTGCGGTCAGGGTTATCCCCGACGAGGATAGGGGGATGAATCCGCCCCCGAATCACCGCCCGGCACGGCACGGGGAGAAAGGAGGAATGATATGCCACTGGTACGCGTGTCCGCCTTCGGCCTTTCGTTCGAAGTGAAGAAAATGGTCGCCCAGGAAATGCACGATGTCATCATGCGGTACACCGAGGCGCCTTCCGAGGCTGTCTGGGTCATGTTTGAGGACGTGCCCCGAGAGAACTGGATGATCCACAAGTCCATGCTGAGCGAGGCCCATCCGAAGGATATTTTCAAGCGAGCAAACACCTGAACCCTTCCCGTGGGCCGTGAAAATCCATGCGGGTTGAAGAAGTCCTCAAGCGGCTAAAGGGGCTGGGAAGCCCTGTGTCTGCCCGCCGATTCGGCCCACGCGGCCCGGGAACTTCGTTTGGATTCCTTTCTCGCCGTTTTTTTCTCGCTTTGTTGCGCGGTCACTTTCGGGGCGTTCTCCGTCATCGCCCGGAAGGCGCTGCCCTATGCGACCGCGTATGCGAACTCCGTGATCGCGCTGGCCGTCGGCCTGGTTTTTGTCGGGGGCGTGTCGGTCTTTGTCTCCCCCTGGAGCCGGCTCGGCGGTGAGGCCGCCACATGGTTTCTGGCGGCGGGTCTCATCTCTCCCGTTATATCGAGATATTTCCTGTACCGCGGAATCCAGCACGTGGGCGTCGGGCGGACCATGCCGCTGGTTGCGGTCACCCCTTTTTTCTCGGCGGTCCTGGCCTTCCTCTGGCTGGGCGAGCGTCCGGGCGCCGGAATTTACATCGCCACTATATTCGTCGTCGCCGGATCCGTTCTTGTCTCTCTCCGGAGCGAAGGGGAGTCGGCTTGGCGGCGCATTCACCTCCTGATCCCCGTCACGCACGCCCTTTTGGTATCCATCACCGCCGGGATGCGCCGGCAGGGCTTGATCCTGTTCCCGGACCCTTTCATCGCCACCACCATCTCCTTCCTCGCGTCCTTTCCCGTCGCGTTCCTGATCGTTTTCCTGCTTCCGCCCGGGGAAAGGTTTCACGTCAGGCGGGAGGGCTGGGGCTTGCTGCTCCTTTCCGGGACCGTCGTGACGACTGCCTTCTTCTTGTTTTTCGTGGCGCTGCGCTACGGAGAGATGTCGCTCGTGGTCCCGCTCAGCAATTCGGCGCCGATCTTCTCCCTTCTTTTCGCGCGGTTTTGGCTCCGCGAGGAGGAGGCGCCCGATTGGAAGAGGGTGGCGGGGGCCGTCTTTGTTTCTGGGGGGGTGGCGCTGATTTTTTGGGAGGTTTTTTGACCGGGGGGTTGATCCCGGTGAACATCCTTTGCGGGAAAGGGGAAGCTGCGGGAAAGGGGAAGCGCGCCATCCGCTGGACGAGGCTCTCCTGCCAGAGGTTCCGGGACAACGCCGTCAGGCTTCCGCGCTCTTCGGATCTTCCTCCGGCCTTATACCTTGGGCACCTCCACCAGCTCCCAGAGCACCCCGAGGGCGCTCTGAGGATGGAGGAAGGCGATGCGCGTTCCCCCGAATCCGGGGCGGGGCGCCTCGTCGAGTGCCCGGAAACCCTCCTTTTTTAAACGCGCGAGCTCGTCCGCCACGTTCCCCACCTCGTAGGCGATGTGGTGGAGGCCCTCGCCGCGCCGGTCGAGGAATTTCCCGATCTCGGTCCCCTCTCGGAGGGGGGCGATGGGCTCGATGAGGGTGTCCCCCAGGGCGAGCATGGCCAGCTCGAGCGCACCGTCGGAGGAGGGGCCCCGCTCGATAAGCCTCCCCCCGGCGGCCCTTCCATAGAGCGCCAGGGCGGCGTCCATGTCCCTGACTGCGATGCCGACGTGATGGATCCGCTGGAACATACCCCCTCCCGGAAAGTTCGTTTGAAGGAAAAGCCATACGGCGCAAATCGTTGAATCAAAAGCCATCCCGCCCATAGAGCGGCAGGATCTCATATATTCATATACGTATCATTAAATCGAGTAAAAGACCGGTGAAAATATATACACCGCCCCCGCGAGGCCCATTCGCCGGGGAGGTCATCCGCCCGCGCGCGCCTCAAAAATCCCCCCCGGTGCGCTCGAGCCAGACCCCCTCCTCCCCGTCGGTCTCGGCGAGGCGCACGCTCACCCGCTCGGCCCGGCTGGTGGGCACGTTCTTTCCCGTGAAATCAGGCCGGAAGGGAAGCTCCCGATGCCCTCGGTCAATGAGGGCCGCGTACCAGATCCGCCGCGGCCGGCCCAGCTCCATCAGGGCGTCCAGCGCCGCCCGCACCGTGCGCCCCGTGAAGAACACATCGTCCACCAGCACGAGCTGCCGATCCCCCACGTCGAACTCCACCCGCGTCGGCCCCGCCGCCGGTCCCTCGACCGGGTGGCCCAGGTCGTCGCGGTGGATCCCGATGTCGAGCGTTCCCACCGGCGGTGCGAGCCCCTCCATCTCCCCCAAAAGGGCGGCCAGCCGCCGTGCCAGCGGCTCCCCCCGGGTGCGGATCCCGATCAGGGCCAGCCCCGGGTCCGCCCCGCACCCCTCCAGGATCTCCGAGGCCATCCGGCGCAGCGCCCGCCCAATCTCCTCCCGGGTTAGCAGGCTGACGGCTCCCTTATTCGCCAAGACAAATCTCCCTCGTGTGGGCGCGGGCCTTCCGTGTGGGTGCGGGGCGATCCTAGATGCACTCCCGAGGGGGGTCAAATGAAAGAAGGATTGCGGTATCGGGCGGGTTTTCCCTCCTTTTTTTATACCCGTCCGGGGTTTACCGGAATTCCGGCGGGGCGGGGACCGTCTATTGTCCGGCTTCCTCCTCGGCGAGGAAAGCGTCGAGCGCCGCGGCCACCCTCGGCGCGTCGGTCCACATGGCCTTGTAGTCGAGCCGCCCTTCCTTGTCGGCGATGAAGATCATGTTGGGCATCCACCCGAAAGCCCTCGCCACCGTCTCGTCCAGTTCGTCCACCAGGACGTGCGTCCGAATGCCGAACTTCCGGACGAGTTCTCCGGTGTAGATCCGCTTATGCTCGTAGGAGGCGTGCTGGCTGTACTTGCGGAAGTGTTTCGTTTCACCCGGATGGGGCTCCTTGGAGTAGACGTAGAAGAATTCGAGGTCCCCTCCCGCGGTAGCGCTGCGCCAGCGCCTCTATGGCCGGCACCTGCCAGCGGAAGGGCGCTCACGTGTTGGCGCCGAACTCGATGACGAGGTTCTTCTTCCCGCGGAATTGGGCGAGGTCGAACGCCTCCCCTCCTGGAGTCTTGAGTCGCACCGGGGGCAGAGGGACTCCCGCTCGGAGGGTCTCCCGGTAAGCCCGCATGAGGATGCCCCGCGAGCCTTTGAGCTGGCGAACGATGAAGCTGAGGACGTTGAGGTAGCGGAGGGTTCAGAGTACGAAGAAGGGACCCGGCAGCCCGCCTATCGCGTCTTCTTTCCGCATGCCTCCTCCCCGAACGTTCTGCTTGTGATTGCGGGATGCGAGCGTGAAAGCCGCGATTTTATGCCAGCCGCCCGGGTTTGTCGAAACGCGCCGCCCCGGGACTTTCGCGGGGCGGACCGCCGGGGCCGGGGGGGGGAAGAGGGGAGGAGGGGCCGGAGCGCGGGATTGGGAAAAAGGGCGCGCGCGGTGTATCGTCCCTCTGTTCCGGGCAAAAAAACCCTGCCCGGCGGCGGGCGGGGGGAAGGAGGCGAAAGGTGGGAGGAGCGGAGGGCGCGCTGCCTGGGCGGCCGAAAAAAAAGGCTCCCCGGTTTTTCTACGGGTGGGTCATCGTCTGGCTCTCGTTCACCACGCTGTCCTTCCACATGGGCGCGCGCTTTTCCTTCGGCATCTTCCAGGTGCCCCTGATCGCCGAGTTCGGCTGGAGCCGGGGAGTGATGGGGGGCGCCTTCTCCCTTTCGCTGGCCGTCTATGCCCTGTTCTCCCCCTACGCCGGCTCCCTCCTGGAGAAGCGGGGGCCCCGCGCCGTCATGCCGTGGGGATCGGTGCTGATCGGCGCGGGCATGGCGGGCGGGTTTTTCATCGCCTCGCTCGGGCACGTCTTCTTCTTTCTCGGCCTGGTGTTCGGGCTCGGCCTCGCGCTGAGCGGGTACCCCATGCACAGTGCCGTCATCCCGCGCTGGTTCGTCAAGAAGAGGGGCCTCGCGACGGGCCTCGCGCTGGCGGGCACCGGGGTCGGAACCCTCTTTCTTTCGCCCGTCATCGAGCGGATCATCGCGCTGTGGGGGTGGCGTGCCGCCTATCTTGCGCTGGGGATGGTCATCCTGCTCATCATCGCCCCGGCGAACTTCCTCCTCCTTCGTAACCGCCCGGAGGATGTCGGCGAGGCGCCGGACGGCATGCGGGTCCCGCCCGCTCCGCCCGGCCCGAAGTCTCCCCCTCCCTGGAAGGAAGAGGCCCGGGGGGGGCAGGTGCGCGCGGTATTCCGGCGGTTGCGGGTGGAGCCGCGCTTCTGGGTCCTCGTGATCCTCGCCTTTATCATGGGCATGAATAACAACACCGTGCGGAGCCAGATTCTGCTCCACCTCACCGACGTGGGCTTCAGCATGGCGGCGGGCGCCTTCCTGTTCGGCGCGATGGGCTTGATGTGGATGGCGGGAAGCGTGGGGGGCGGATGGCTGGGCGACCTCATCGGAAGGGGGGCCGCGACCGCGGTCTCCGCGTTTTCCTCGGCGGCGGGGATTTTCATCCTCCTTCTCGTTCCGGCGTTGGGGGGCGGCATCCTGCCGGTCTATCTCTTCATCCTGCTTTTCGCCCTGGGGGGCGGGGGGATGAGTTCGTGCTATTCGGCCCTGGCGGGCGATTGCTTCGAAGGCCCCTCCTACGGGGTGATCATCGGGTTCGTCCAGCTGCCCTACGGCCTGGGCGGGGTCATCGGGCCGCCCGTCGCGGGGTTGATGTTCGACTATACGCGGAGCTACCAGGTCCCTTTTTCCGCGTTAATCCTGGCCCTACTCTGCGCGGTCTTTCTCGCCCTCTGGCTTCATCGGGCGGGCGTGCCCGCGCGCGCCGTGCCGTGAGTCCGCCGGGGGGCGGCCATGGCGGTCCGCCCGGGCGGGAGCGGCCCCGCACAACTATCCGTTTCACTTTCCCGTCTGCGGGGCCTGATCCCCGAACTTTTTTTCGACGAACACTACGGCTTCCGGCCGCGTCCGGATCCTCTCTTCGAGCTGCTCATCCTCGAGGGCGTCCAGGATCTCTTTGAAAATTGGCCCCGGAGTGAAGCCCATCCCGGCGAGGGCGTGCCCGTCCAGGAGGGGCGGGGGGCGGAGGCCAGCCACTTCCTCCTCAGCCTCGAACTGGGCGAGCTTCTCCAGGCAGAACCGGTAGGTCACGAGGTCCCCGTGGCTCGCTTTGCAGTCCGCCTGGTGGAGTTCCAGAAGCTCGCGCAAGTAGTCCTCGCGCAGGAAACGCTTCAGGCGGGCGGGCCGCATTTTCATGACGTTCATGAAGCGCATGTGGTTCGAAACTAGTTCCCGGACTCGTTCCGCTTCCCGGTTTCCCATGTGGAGCCTTTGGCAGATCTCCCCGGCCATCCGCGCTCCGGCCTCGGCGTGCCCGTTGAAGCGGATGCGGTCCGGCTCGGTCAGGGTCCGGGGTTTTCCCACGTCATGCAGCAGCGCACCCCAAGCCAGGGCGGGGGAAGGGGCCCGCAACTCCCTGAGGGTGAGGAGGACGTGGGTCCAGACCTCCCCCTCCGGGTGGTACTCCGGCGGCTGGGGAACCCCCTTGGTCTCGGCCACCTCGGGGAGAACCTCGGCGAGGAGACCCGCGTCCATCAACATGGCGAAGGCCCGCTCCGGGTGCGGATCGGTGAGCATCGCCGTCAGCTCCTCCCGCACCCGCTCCGGGCTCGTCTTCCGGACGAGGGGGGCGCACTTTTGGAGCGCCCCGAAGGTCTCTGCCTCGATCTCGAAGCCGAACCGCGCCGCGAAGCGCACCGCCCGCAGCATGCGCAGGTGATCCTCCCCGAAGCGAGTCCCGGGGTCCCCGATGGCGCGGACGATCTCCGTCCGGATGTCCGCCTCCCCCCCGACGAAGTCGATCACCCGGTCCGCGAGGGGGTCGTAGAATATGCCGTTGATGGTGAAGTCCCGCCGCTGGGCGTCCTCGCGCGCGCCGGCGGGGTGGACCGCCCGCGGGCGGCGCCCATCCTCGTAGGCCTCGTCCCGCCGGAAGCGGGCCACCTCGTACTCTCCGTCATCAAGGAGGACGCGCACCACCCCGAACTGCGCCCCGACGGGCACCGTCCGCGCGAAGAGGGCCTGGACCTCAACGGCCTCGGCGCCGGTCGCCACGTCCCAGTCCCCCGGCTCCCTTCCCATCAGGCGGTCGCGCACGCATCCACCCGCCAGGAAGGCCTCGTGGCCCGCCTCCTTCAGCCTCCGCACGATCTCCAGCGCCCCTCCGGGTACTCGCACCGTAGCCTCCTTCGATTGGAGGGGGAACTCCTCTCCCCTGGCAATGGAAGATAGCCCAAGCGGGCGGGAGGGGCGAGGGGGGAGAGAAAAGTACAAAGTATCCGTTTGGCGCGGGAGAGGATTGCTATTCAACGAAAAAGTTTTTCAGTGGGAACGCCCATGTGCGGGAGAGTCGAAAGTGATCCCCCCGGCGGAGGAAGCGATTTTTCCGATGATTCTTCCGTTTTGTACGCTTTCCCACCGTCCGGGAGGGTTACGCCGCCATCCTCGAAAAAGAGTGCGCGGCGTCTGAGCGGCCCTCCCGCCCAATGATTCGCCTGGATACGCCTTTAAATGCTGAGCCGTTTCGCCGAGAATGGAAATCTTGCTCGACACCTCGTGAGGTCTTCAAATGCCTAAATTCGGGTGGACTCCACTCAGCAAGACTTTCGCCGAGCTGGATATGCTTCCGCCGTTCCCGGTTGTTTTCAATAAGATTCTGGAGATCACCGAGAGCGATGTCGGATCGCGCGAGGAACTTCTCAAGGCCCTCTCCCTCGACCAAGCCATCGCCGCCCAGGTGGCTCCGGACGAGCAATTCGGTCTACTACGGCATGGCAGGGCGGGTCGCCACCCTGAACCGGTCCGTGGCCTTTTTCGGCGAAACGACGGTCCGCGAAATTGCCGTTCTTTGCGCGACGACGGGGGGCTCTCTCACTTGGAGATATCGACCTCCGACCTGACTGGGATTTTCGCCCGGATCAAGACGATGATGGGGGACGTCGAAGAATTCCTGGGTTTGTGAGCCCTCCCCGGGCCAGTATTTCCCCTTTTCCGCTTTCCTCCTCTCTTGTTCCCGGGTTATTGTTTCCCCTTCGTTTCCACCGGGCAATCCGCCGGGGGGGGCCGCCCTCTCCGATGCGGGGAGGTATCGGCCATGAGAGTGATCGCAGACCTTTGCGTCACTCCTATCGGAGTGGGCACTTCGGTTTCTGAGTATGTCGCTGCCTGTCAACGCGTGCTGCGGGACGCGGGCCTCAAGCCGCTCATGCACGCCTACGGCTCGAACGTGGAGGGCGAGTGGGAGACGGTCTTCGGCGCCCTTCAGCGCTGCCACGAGGTGGTCCACGAAATGGGTGCCCCCCGCGTATCGACCAGCGTCCGCCTCGGGACCCGGACCGACCGCGACCAGACCATGCAGGATAAGATCGACAGCGTCGAGCGGAAGCTTTAGGGAGCACCCCCCTGCCGCCCGTCGCGGGCGGCGAGGACAGCGAAGAGAGGCCTTCGAGGAGCCGCGCCCATGCCATCCCGCTTCCCGCTCCCCACCGCGCTGTGCGCGGTCCTTCTCTTCTACCTACCGGCGGCCGCACCCGCCGCCCCGAACGTCTCCACCGCCGAGGCGTTGGAGCGCGCGATTCAGCGCGGGCTCGAGGAGTCGGCGGGGGGAAGTTACGCGCGCGCTCTCGCCACCTTCGGGAAGATCGCCGAGCAAAACCCCGCGCGGCCCGAGGGCCCCTTCTTCCGTGCGGCGGTCTACCAAATCCTCCTGGGCCATTTCGATCGCCCGGACTACCGGGCCGGATTCAAGGAGAACTCGGCCCTGGCGGTTTCCCGCGCCGAAGCCCTTATCCGGCGAAATCCCGGCGACGCAAAAGGACACCTCTTCCTCGGCCTCTCCAGGGGGATGATCGCCATCGAGGCATCGAAAAAGCGGCACTACATCACCGCCTTCCGCCATGGGCGGAAATTCTCGGCGAGCATGGAGCGGGCGCTCGCGCTCGATCCCGCCCTCGAGGACGCCTACTACGGCCTGGGCCTCTATCATTACTGGCGGAGCCGGATCCCCGTCCTCCGCGCCGTGAGCAAAACCCTGCGCCGGGCG